>CALLCY010000150.1:0-26287 GCA_938000015.1 uncultured Clostridia bacterium | reverse complement strand
CCACACAGGTACAACACGGAAAGCGTTTGTACCTGTGATGCTAGGGAACTATCGGGATAGTCCCTATAACATCCGCCGATACAAACGCCGCCGATCGTCGTCCCCGTAAAGTTTACTGATTACAACATTCAGCATAACATTTGCCTTTCCGGTATGAAGCATACACATACCTGCGATTAATTTTTCTTATATTAGCACCGCAGGCATAGGGTGTCAACCCCTAACTTACACCGGGGTGCAGATAAAAAAGCAGACGCTGCCGTCCCTATAAATCCTTAACTGCGGTTAAATCCGCATCTTCATAGCGGTTATGCCCAGGCAAGGCTTTTTTATATTTCCAGCAGGCAATCGCCTGCTGCAGGGTCTTGCCGGGATTCGCCTCAAAAAAATCCCTGATATAGGTATTATACTCAAACTGCCTGTCAATAACCGTCTTTCCCTTTTTCTTTTCCTCCAGAATCTGATAATAAGCTTCTATCGCCTGGGCATAGGTCTTTCCCGCGCTGCGGCCAGAGGCGGCAATGGCGGTCACATGGAACCAAGGATGATTTTCCAGCAGTGTGGCAAAGCGCTGGCCCACCATGCCGGTGCCGCCTACGATGCCCACCCGATAACTTTTGTTCACAGTCGATCCACTCCTTTATTGCATCTTGGCTAGGTGCTCATGCTTCACATACTATATGCGTCCTCCCCGGGACGCGACCCCTTTCCGGGGGATTTTTCCCTTCTTCTTTCTCGTTTCAGTATAGCATAGCGCCCCCATGCTTTCAAGCACCGCAGGGTTTCGCTTTGCATCGCAAAATCTCGACAAAAAATTTGGAGTTTTCCCTTTTTGCTCCAAAAGTTTTTTATTCTTAGTGAAAATATATGAAATATTTTTATACTCTTCCTGGTTTTTCCCACATCTGCAATCTTTTCATTCCGAAAGCCATACAGTATAATATTTGCAGTTGGAAACACCGGGACGAAGGAAGCCTTTATACCCGGTTTTGGGAGGAAGAAGCCTATGGATCAGCACATCGATCATCAGGAGCTTTTGGACATTGCAACTCGGGTGGGAGTTTCCCTTCTGCAAAACGGAGCGGAGATCTACCGGGTGGAAGATTCCATCCGGCGGATTGTGGCTGCCTATGGGGTCAAAGAGGTGGATGTTTTCGCCGTCCCCACCACCATCATCGTCACCATCAACCCTCCCGGAGGCAAAACGCTCACCAAAACCAAGCGGATTTACAGCCGCTCCACCGATCTGGACCGGATCTACCGGCTCAACGACCTATCTTTTGATATCGTGGAGGAACGGCCCACCTTTGAAGAGATTGAGCGGCGGCTGAAAGCCATTGCATCCCAGCCGGTCTATCCTCTGCCCGTCCAGGTTTTTGCCTGCGCTCTGGCCGCCTTCGGCTTCACCTTGTTTTTCGGCGGCAATCTGATGGACGCCATTTGCTCCCTCACTCTGGGGGCGGCCATCCGGCTCATCGGCTACGGTATGGATCTGTTCCACACCAACGGCTTTTTTATCAACACCATCTCCAGCGCCGTCACCGCTTTTCTGGCGGTGTTCTGGGTGGAAATCGGCGTGGCCTATCACATCGACAAGATGGTTATCGGCGCCATTATGAACCTGGTACCCGGCGTTGCCATCACCAACTCCATGCGGGATATCATCGCCGGCGATCTGCTGGCCGGTCAGGCCAAACTGGTGGAGGCCCTTTTCATTGCCACCGCCATTGCTCTTGGCGCCGGTATGGTGCTCTCCCTTCATCGGCTGTTTTTCTAACAAAGAGAAAGGAGCCTTTTTATGCCCATTCATGAAATATTGCTGGCTTTCCTGTATGCCTATGTGGCCTGTCTGGCTTTTACCCTGATTTACAATATGCGGGGCAAATTCATTTTCCTGGCCCCTCTGGGTGGGTCCATTTGCTGGATTGCCTATAACCTTCTGAATTTCACCGGCAACGATATTCTGCAAAACTTTGTGGCCACCATGGCCGTGGCCCTTTATTCTGAGATCCTGGCCCGCATTTACAAAGCCCCGGTGACCATGTTCCTCATCGTTGGCATCCTGCCCCTGGTTCCTGGCGCCGGTATCTACTACACCATGGAATACTGTGTGTCGGGCAATCAGATCGCCTTCGGCCAGTCTCTGGTGCACACTCTGGCCGTGGCCGGTGCTCTGGCCCTGGGCATTGTGCTCATTTCCTCTCTGTTCCGCTTCTGTATGCTGTTCTGGTACCACCGGAAAAAGAAGAAACAATGCAAAAAAGCCTAACAGCAAAGCCGCCTTCCACTTAGGAAGGCGGCTTTTTTGCACCCTTCTCCACATTCCACATAGAATAGAGGGAAAAGGAGGAATGAACAGTGGCCTATTCGGACAGGGAGCTTTTGGCCCGATTGGTCCAATGCGAAGCAGGAGGCGAAGGAGAAAACGGCATGAAAGCGGTGGCTTCGGTGGTGATGAACCGGGTCCACGCCCCTGGCGGGGAATACGCCCGGGTGGGCCAGGGCAGCCTGCGGAACATCATTTTTCAGCCCGGCCAGTTCGTCTGCGCCTCTGAAACGGAAAAGGGCCAATACAACTCCCAAAACATCTACAATATGCGCCCGGAGGCCATTCATTATGAGATCGCCGACTGGGCCATGGCGGGCAACCGTCTCTCTCCATTGGGTCAGGCGCTGTGGTTCTATAATCCCTATTCTCCCCTCTGCCGGGAGAACTTCCCCAGTGAAGTGGGGATTTTTACCCATCGCATCGGCGACCACTGTTTCTATGACCCGCTGGATGCCTATTTTCAAACATAACAACGAAAACACGGGAGGTACTTACTATGTTTTATGACACATCCTATGGCGGCAACACTACCCAAGGGCTGCATATGGGCCCGGACGAACCGATGAATCAGGTACTGGACCCTCAGTCCAATGCCGATGTGACCCGAGGCTCCATGCTTCAGGATCTGGCCGACAACCTGGGCTATTATGTGGAGATCGACTTTCTCATCGGCACTCAAAACATCGTCACCCGTGGCGGCATCCTCTATGCCGTGGGCAACAACTATGTGACTCTGTATCAGGATCTGGAGGACCGGTATGTGGTGTGCGATCTCTATTCCATCAAGTTCGTCACCTTTTATAACACCCGCTCCACCCCTCGTGGCCGCGGTACCATCAACGCCCCGGCTGGCAATGCCGGCTCCCGCTCCATGTAATAGACTGCAAGCAAAAAGCCGTCCCCAAAGGGACGGCTTTTTGCTGTAATCCTTTATTTTTTCCAGCTGATATTTTCGATGCGCAAATCACCGGCATCGTTGATCGTGACCCCTTCCAGATCTGCGTTAAAGGCCCGCAGACTGATGGTCTGATACAACGGCGCCTGGGAGCAGATCTGATTGAGCATGGCAGCACACTGGGTGGTCAGAGCTTCCCGCTCCTCCTTATCAATGGTCTTACTGGCCTGATCGATCAAGGCGTCAATCTCCGGATTGTTCAGCCGGGACTTATTGGAAGCATTGATGGATTTGCTGTGGAACACGCCGTTAAAATAGGAAATAGTATCGCTCATGCCATAACCACCGATGGCTGCCACAAAATCTCCTTCGGCCGTGGCACTGAGATAGGTGGCCAAGTCCATGGATTCCAAAGTACATTCAATCCCGATCTCCTTCAAATTGGCCTGCACCACTTCACCAGCCCGCTTTTTGGTATCATCGGAACAAATAATGGAGAATTTGATCTCTGCCGGGTCCACTCCAGATTTTTCCAACCACTCTTTGGCTTTTTCCACATCATACTGGTCCGCATTTTCTTCTGTCACACCTGGGATATTGGTGGGCATCTGCGCCAAGGCCGGCTCACCCAATCCATTCAGAGCTACCGTGACCACACTTTCTTTGTCGATGGCACAGTTGATCGCATGGCGGATATTTTCATTATCCATAAACTGCTTTTCATTGTTAAGCATGACCCATGTTACGCTGGTGGGCTTATATTGAATGGTGGCCAGCTTGTCATTTTCCTGGATGCGTTCTACATCCATCGCTTCCACCTCAATCACCAGATCCACTTCTCCGGCTTCCAGCGCAATGGTACGGGAAGAACCTTCCGGGATAATCTTCCAGATTACATGTTTAATAGAAGGCTCACCCAGATAGTAGTCTTCAAAAGCTTCAAACTCCACTTGATCACCGCGAGTCCAGCTGACAAACTTATAAGGACCGGTGCCAATGGGCTGAGTATTAAAATCATGGCCTTCGTCAATCAGCTTTTTGGGGACAATGGCATTACCGTGTTGTGTCAGATTGAACAGCAACACCGGAGAGGGAGCGGGGGTGGTGATGCGTACGGTGTAATCATCCACCACTTCCACCGACTGAATATTATCGTTATACAGGGAAACCTCGGTAAAGCCCTTGGCCCATTCCAGCGATGCTTTGACATCTTCTGCTTTCATAGAAGTGCCATCGTGAAATTTTACATCCTGACGCAGTTTAAACTCCCATTCCGTATCGCTGATTGCTTCATAGCTTTCTGCCAGATCAGGCACTGGATTCAGATTCTCATCCAGACGCATGAGACAAGTGAAGTTCATCAAATTCATGTAATAACCCGCAGTGGCATTTTGCTCCACCGGGCTGAGAGTAGGAGTTTCTGCCATGGTGGCTACCACCAGAGTGTCCTTCGTCCCGCTGGAGTTTTTCCCCTGGGAACCTCCATCCTTGCCACATCCGGCCACCAGGCCCAGACACAGCATTCCCGCCATCAAAAGTGCTGTCAATCGTTTTGTTGGCTTCTTCACAATTCTTCTCCTCCTGTCTCAATAGAATGACTTCATTATATTCCTCTGTTTTTTCCTTGCCAATAGCGTCAGCAAGAATGTGCATTCCGGGAATCTGAGAAGTGCAGAAAAATTTTTCTTTTTTTTCCTTTTTTCTCTGTATGAAACACAACACTCCTGCTGTTGTTTTCCCTTGAAACACACCCTCTTGAAAAAAGGAGCTTTTTTATTTATTCTGCTTATTTTTTTGGGCAAACTGTCTTTTCCCTATTTTTGTTTCATTTTGTGCTGTCTTTTTCAATAATAAGGCCCAGGAAACACATTTCCTGGGCCTTATTATTGATCCTGATTTCATGGTCTTTTTTAACGGCTTTTTCCGATTGCGCTATAAAAATCATTTTTATTCTGATACATCTTCTTATCGGCTTCTTCGAACTGTTCCAAAATATCAGCGCCGCTGTCTCGCCAGGAAATGCCCACGGCACAGCTGATGCCGTCTTCCTCCATGACTTTTTTCACCGCAGCCACCGAGGAGCGGAAAGTCATTTCATCACCAGTTTCCTCCAGCACCATAAACTCATCGCCGCCGGTGCGATAGGCTTTCCCCAAAAAGACTCTCCGCAAGTGCGTAGCCGTCCGGCAAAGCAAAGCGTCTCCTGCACTGTGTCCCTGCTGATCGTTTACTTCCTTCAATCCGTTTAAATCAAAATAAGCCACGCCCAACTGCGTACTCCTATTCTGAAACCATTCATCCATCTTTTTGTTCAATCTGTTCCGATTGAACATTCCGGTGAGCGGATCAGAATAGCTGAGCCGCTGATAAAACTCCATTTCCTGAGCAGCCTCTCTTCGCTTCTGCTCCACTTGCTCCTGCAAATATTCGTAGGACTGCCGGGCCATATGGGTGGGAAATCCCACATCGTCATCCATCATTTCCTGATATGGATTGGAAATATGGATATGACAGCAACGCAGTCCTTGGGATGTTTCGCGAAATCCCAAAGTCACCCGCTGATGCACCCGCAAACTGATACCGGTGGAAGGGTCTGTGCTGATCCACAACCGGCCGCTGCACAAAAAGCACCTGCTTCCCATTTCCAGCACCCTATACTCTTCATCGGTGATGTTGCACTGAGGGACCTGTCCGGCAAATGCCTGAAAAATGCCGCTCACTTTTTCCCGGCCCCAAGCAAACTCCTGCTCGCCTGTCCCCAACCAAACAATATCTTCATCCATTTGGTCAACAATATATTGCACATCGTTTTTGCAGTAATAGCGATAAAGCATATCATGGGTCCGTTGAATGACTTGCTGCTTCCGCCCGTCCATATTTCAGCCCTTCCCGTGAGATATCCGTATTTTTTCATTCGTTTTTCCATTATAGCACGGAAAATCGGGCCACGCAATCATTTCCATTTCTCCGTTTTTGCCTTTGTTTTCTTTATAATTTGCTGTGGACACTGCCCTGGAAAGCAGCTCCCATGGCCGAAGCCCAGGGCCCCAGACTGCCCAACTCCACCCGGGTGGGAATAGGGGTCAGCACACCCACTACCGCCCGGATATCCGGCAATACCGGCTTCATATACTGGGCCACGATACCGCCGATGACCACCACCTCCGGATTGAGCATACTGGCGATGTTGGCAATCACCCGGGCCAGATCCCGGATAAAATAGGTCACTGCTCCCCGCGCCGGTTCCTTTCCCTGTACATAGGCCTGAAACATCTGCTCCAGATTCAATCCGCAGCTGGTAAGAGTGCTCCAGATCTTCCGCTCCAGCACGCCCGGCTCTCCCAGCACATTCCGGTTGCTCATCTCCTGGTCGATCTCCCCCAGCAGATAGCCGATTTCTCCAGCCCGGCAGGCTGCGCCGTAAATCAACTCGCCATCGCAAATAATGGCACTTCCCACCCCTTGGCCAATGGCAATATAGCAAAGATCATCTGCTCGGGCGCCGGTGCCTTTCCACCGTTCTCCCAATGCGGCACAGTTGGCCTCGTTGTTGATCTCCACCGGAAAAGGCAGCAGCCGCCCCAGTTCTTCTGCCAAGGGATAATCCTGCCATCCCAGACTGTTTGCCCGGATGACTCTTCCCCGCCGATCCACTGTTCCCGGCAAACTGACGCCCAGACCGATGGTTTTTTCCAGAGTCATCCCCGCCTTTTCCACGCACTTGCGCGCCAGGGCCGCCATGGATTCAGGAGAGGGGTCCATGGCAGTTTCCGTACGGTAGAGAACCCGCCCATCCAGATCGGTGACCACAGCCAATGCGTGATCCGGGTGAACATCGATCCCCACACCGCAGGCCGAAAGGGGATTGAACCCCAGCATTTTTGACGGTCGTCCACTTCCCTTTTCCGGTCCCTTTTCTCCTAGGTCAATGACCATCCGGCTGCGCAGCAGCTCGTCACAAATGGCGCTGACGGTGGTTTTGCTCAAAGAAAGCTCCCGGGCAATGCGGGCACGGCTGATGGGCTGATGGATTTTGATGGTCTCCAACACCAGCTGGCGATTGATCTTTTTGATCATTTCCAGGCTGCCGGTTCTGCTTTTCATAACGGTCTCTCCTTTATTTTGCTGAAAAAGCGCCTGAGAGGCAGAAAATTGTCCTCCAGACGGGAATTTCGTTTGACACTGACCATCTTACCATATATCATGTAGATAGGGCAAATCCCTTTCCGGAAAAAAGCCCCAATTTTGAAAGAAACGCAGGTGGACACCTTGAAACTGAACAAAAATCTCACCATGCTCACCGATTTTTACGAATTTACCATGGCCAATGGCTATTACAAAAAGGGCATGGGGGATACCATTGCCTATTTTGATATGTTCTACCGGAATGTGCCTGACAATGCCGGCTATTCCATCATGGCCGGCGTGGAACAGCTGGTGGACTATTTGAAAAACCTCCACTTTACCCAGGAGGATCTGGAATATCTTCACAGCAAGGGCTGCTTCTGTCCGGAATTTCTGGACTATCTGAAAAACTTCAAATTTGCCTGTGATGTATGGTGTATTGCCGAAGGTACCCCCATTTTCCCCGGCGAACCCATTGTCACTGTGCGTGGCCCGGTAGCCCAGGCCCAGTTTATCGAAACCATGGTGCTGCTCACCATCAACCATCAAAGTTTGATCGCCACCAAAGCCAACCGAATGGTGCGGGCGGCCCAGGGACGAACGGTGCTGGAATTTGGTTCCCGCCGTGCTCAGGGCGGCGACGGCGCCGTTCTGGGCGCCAGAGCGGCCTATATCGGCGGCTGTTCCGGCACCGCCTGCGTCATGACCGACCGGGATTACGGCGTACCGGCAGCAGGTACCATGGCCCACAGCTGGGTGCAGATGTTCCCCACGGAATACGACGCCTTCAAAGCCTATGCGGAGATCTATCCCCAGGACTGCACTCTGCTCATCGACACATACAGCGTGATGAAATACGGCCTTCCCAATGCCATCCGCATCGCCAAGGAAGTGCTGGAGCCCCAGGGCTACCGGCTGAAGGGCGTGCGCATCGACAGCGGCGACATCGCCTATGTGAGCAAGAAGATCCGCTCCAAGCTGGATGAGGAAGGTCTGACCGATTGCAAGATCGTGGTTTCCAACTCCATGGACGAGGTGCTCATCCGAGACCTGATCATGCAGGGGGCCCAGATCGACACCTTCGGCATTGGCGAGCGGCTGATCACCTCCCGCAGCGCACCGATTTTCGGCGGCGTTTACAAACTCACCGCCATCGAGGACAAGGACGGCCATATCATCCCCAAAATCAAGATCAGTGAGAATGTGGAAAAGATCACAACTCCTCATTTCAAGCAGATCTGGCGGTTTTATGACAAGGAGACCGGCCTGGCCTCTGCCGATGTGGTGGCTCTCCACGAGGAGGAAATGCCTCAGGGCGAACCCTATACCATTTTTGACCCCACCTACACCTGGAAGAAAAAGACCCTCACCGATTACACCGTGGTACCTTTGCTGCAGCCCATTTTCCAAAAAGGCAAATGCGTCTATGAAAAGCGCCCCATCCAGGAAATCCAAGCTTTCTGCCGCCAGCAGGTGGAAACACTGTGGCCCGAGGTCAAACGGTTCGAAAATCCCCATTCCTATATCGTGGATCTCTCCCCCAAACTGTGGAAGATCAAGCAGGATCTGCTGGAACAATATTAAACCCCTCCAAAGCCGCCGGGAAACCGGCGGCTTTGTCACTTTGTTACAAAACCTTGAAAAAATCGCCGGGTAATGTTATAATTACATTACATATTGGAACCACCATGACCCAGGAGGGGATACCCATGAATCACAAAAAATCCACCATACGCCTTTGTGCTTTGGGCCTTTCGGCTGTCATGCTGCTGGGGCTGTTCGGCTGCAATAAGCAGGAAGAGCCTTCCAAGGCGGAAGAAAAGGTGCAGCAGACGGAAAACACCACAGACACCCCGGACAACACAGAAAAGCAGGAAGAGACTCCCCTGCCCGATGTGACCCAGCCTCTGACCGAAGAGGAGTATCTGCTGGTTTGTCAGCATTATTATGACGAGCTGATGTCGGCCAGCAACGAAGCCTCCCTCAAGCTGGACGAGGCCATGAGTGCTTCGGCAGAGACCGAGGAAGAAAAGAAGGCCCAACAGAACAAAATCGATGTGGCTATGGGTTTGATCAGCAATATGCGGCCCATGTACGAGCGGTTTGCCGATCTGCAAGCGCCGGAAAGCTATGCAGAAGCCCACGAGCTGGTGAAAACCGGAGCCACTGCCTCCAGCGAAGTGCTGCGGCTGACAGTGGAGATTGCCGAGGCAGCTAAAAAAGAGAACGGCCAGGCGGAAGCTCTGGTACTCCAGGCGGAAATGGAGGAATACACCTCCGATGCTCAGAATTTCTCCAAAGGTTTGGAGATGGTGCTGGGCGATGTAGTGGGCACCGGCACCAGCAACGACTAAGCGGTCCGGTGGCCGGACGGCCATACTTTCTTGGCTTGAGTGGACACAACCAATCCCCCCTTACAACAAGGGGGGATTTTTCATTCTGGACAGTGCACACAACCGTCCTGGGTGCTGTGATTGGGTGCAGGAGCACAACATGGGTGCAACATCACGCTGCCCAGGCACTGGACCTTGACACAATGTGAAATCTCGCAGTATAATAAAAACAGAAAAAGGGTACTGCCGGTAAGTCGGTTAGTCCCCAGGACTACTAAGAAGTAACCGCTGAGCTGGGGAGCTGTGGGCGGTTACTTCTTTTTTTGCAGCGTGACGCTGCACCCATACTGCGCTGCCGCGCTAAGCAACAGAACCAGGGCTGGTTGTGTGCAACCTGGCAAAGAAGCCTCCCTTGTGCAAAGGGAGGTGGCGGCGAATGCCGCCGGTGGGATTGACGAAGTGCCTCCGCTGGCAACCTGCGCTGCCGCGCTGAGCAATCAAACCGGGGCTGAACCATTCAATGGGCCTTACAATCCCCCCTGCATGGCTGCGCCATGCTGTCCCCCCTTTACACAAAGGGGGCTTTTCTTTGCCCTGCGGGACACAACCGACCAAGGCAAAGAAAGTATGGGGGCGGGGTCCCCATCGGCTCCAAGTGGACACGACCAGCGACCCATGGTATAATGAAGAAAAAAGGCGAAAATTGCGCAAAGGAAGATGAAAATGTACCAAAAGCGGATCAACGAATATGGGATCACCGTGGGCAGTCTGCCCCGGGGCCAACGGAATAAGATCACCGATGTGGAAGGTGTCCGGGTGGGTCACTGCACCATTGATAACGGAGAAAACAAAACCGGTGTGACGGTGATCATCCCCGGGCCGGGAAACCTATTCACAGACAAAATGCCGGCAGCCAGCTTTGTCTGGAACGGCTTTGGCAAGACAGCGGGGCTGATCCAGGTGGATGAGCTGGGTACTCTGGAGACCCCCATCGCCCTGACCAACACCCTGAATGTGGGCCTGGTGCACGATGCCTTGGTGGAATACTCTCTGGAGCAATGCGAAAAAGACGGTGTGGACTTGTGGAGCCTGAACCCGGTGGTGGGGGAATGCAACGACAGCAAGATCAACCAGATCCGGCATCGTGCCGTGGGAAAAGAGGAAGTCTTTGCCGCTATCCAGAATGCGGGAGCGGATTTTGAAGAAGGAGATGTGGGAGCCGGAAAGGGCACCATCTGCCACGGGCTGAAAGGGGGCATTGGTTCGGCCTCCCGGCGCATTCTTCTGGACGGCAAGACATACACCCTGGGGGTGCTGGTGCAGAGCAACCATGGCAAACTGGAAGATCTGACGGTGGACGGCATCTGCCTGGGGGCCGGGCTTGCGGTGCGCAGCCTGGGAGACACCCCGGTGGATCAAGGGAGCATCATGATGGTGGTGGCCACCGATCTGCCCTGCTCCACCCGGCAGCTGAAACGGATTCTCCGGCGGTGCAGTGTGGGCCTTGCCCGATTGGGCAGCTTTGTGGGTCACGGCAGCGGGGAGATTATGATCGGCTTTTCCACCGCCCGGCGCATCCCCTATGCCCCCAATCAGGACATTCTGGACTGCCAGGAGATCAGCGAGCGTCGGATGGATGTATGCTTCAAAGCGGTGGCAGAGGCCACGGAAGAGGCTGTGCTGAACAGCATGGTGTGCGCCAGCCCCAGCCAGCGGCTGGATGGCCAGATCGTCCACAGCCTGCGGGAATTCCTCTAACCAAAGAGAAACAAAGCAAAAGCCCCGGAAATATTCCGGGGCTTTTCGTTTTGCCCAATCATCAGGGCCAAGAAATCAGAAGATAGAAAAAGGGACGGCCGAAGCCGTCCCTTTTATTAGCTTTCGCTATTTGCTGTAATTCCGATGAGGGAATTAGGCACCGATGGAACCAATGTCCATGCCTTCGGTTTCAACGAAGATCTCAGTGATAGTCATGGTGTTATCCACACTCTTCACATGGATCACAGCGTTGCCCTGAGAAGCAGCAGCATTCAGCAGCTTGTTGCCAACCTGCACATTGCCGTCTGTCACAGCCTTAGCTTCGGTAGCATTCTCGATTGCAGTGCCAGCAGCATTGTAATCGGAATCGGTATCCACATAGTGGATCTTCACATCGGAAGCAACATTGACCAGAGCGGTCACATTGCCAGCACCACCAGCCAGGGTGACATAAGCATTGTTGCCATTCCAAGCAGTCAGAACAACCTTATTCCAGGTGTTATCAGCCAGAGCAACACCAGTTGTAACAACTGTGATCTTATCAGCGCTAGCCACATAGCCATCTGCATCAACAGTGTAAGTAAAGGCCTTACCAGTCAGAGCGGGCAGAGTAGTCTTCATCAGAGTATCCTTAGCGCTCTCAGAAGTAGCAGCCCACTTCAGAGTCTCATTCGAGCCGTTGATGTTAGCTTCCATGGTAACGATGTACTTATCGCTTTCCTTGCCAGCATAGGTGATCTTGCCATTGCCGAAAGCATATGTCTGCTCGGAAACAGCAGCATTTGTGCTCTTAATCACGCCATACAGCATGGTGGGGAAGCCATTGATGTTCTTAGTAGCATAGGTAATAGTACCATTGCTATCACCGGTGGTTGTCATGTTTCCAGCCATCTCAGAAGCCTTCACAACAGAATACTTGTAGTTGTCGCTGGAATCACCTGTCCGGACAAAGAAGAAAGTAGCATCGTTGGTCTGATAAGTAGCGCCATCTTCAATGGCCACAGTACCATTGCTCTTATTAAACTTCATTGTCTTCTCATTGGCAACAGTGCTCCAAGTGATCTTGGAAATGCTGTCCTCACCAGTGGGCAGAGCCTTAAACTTGATCTTTTCGCCATCCATCTCGTAGAGATAGACAACATCATTAGCAGTGATTTCGTTAAACTGGACATAGACATTTGCACCGCTGGAGTTCTTAGTTGTATCATTCTTATAAGCATACTCAGCGACAGTGCCATCAGCCAGAACAACCTTCACCATGTCCTTCTGATCCCAACCAGCAGTACCAGTCTGGCCATGCTTAATGACATAAGCCAGGTTGCTCACGGAAGCAGAAGCTGTGCCACCCTCAGAGAAGATGACATACTTGCCATCGGTGTAGAACACCTTGTCGTTAGCAACAGTAGTATCAGCGGTAGCCCAGTCATAATCGTACAGAGCGTTATTGGAGCCAGCCAGCTTCAGAGTCTCACCATTAACAGTCAGGGTAGCATAGGCATTACCAGTCTTGTTCAGGGTGTAGGCAGAAACAGGAGCTTCAATCTTGGTAACAGGAGTGATGTCATAAACCAGCTTGCCAGAAGACAGGTTAGCTACAACCTTAACAACAGAACCATCCTTCACATCGGAAGAAACATTCAGGTACTTGTTGAAGTTTTCCTTATTGTTTTCGCCGTTGTTGAAGAACAGATTAGTGCCGTTAGCATCTGTCAGATTGATAGCGCCACCCATCCAGTTGCTCAGGCTCTTGAAAGTCAGAGTGTTGGTGTTGGCATCAATCTTATCCACCTGAGCATAGCCAGTGATGGACTGGATCAGAACTCTCTTAATAACATTGTTGGAATCAGCAACCAGGGTCACAACATCGGTGCTGTTGCTGCCCAGATAACCAGCAGTCAGAGCATCGGTCATCTTAATGTCATTCTTCAACATCATGCCATTGGCATAGATGTCAACTGTCTCAGTGGTATAGGTCTTTGTGCCCAGGCCATCAACAGTGATCTTAGCCTTAGCATCATCAACTGTCACACCATCAACAGTGGTTGTAACAACCTTCATGGTCTTGCTGTAAGGCAGAACAGCATACAGCTTATCCTCAGTCAGATTGTTGCCCATCTTGTAGTACATCTTGACAGGCTGGCCCAGCAGAGCAGGATCAGCATCGCCAACAGCAGTCTTCAGGATGGGAGCGTTGTTTGCATCAACACCAGTCTGAACAGCTACATAGTCTACATCGTTCAGCGCAGCACTCATGTTCTGTCTGGCATTAGCTTCCAGGCTGATCTTGTTGTGATTAGTCTGAACCAAAGTGCCCTCAACAGTGTCCAGCTTCAGGAACTGCTGACCATAAGTCTCGTCCTGATAAGTCAGTTCGCCCTTGGAGTAGGCAACCCACTTAGCATCGATGGCATTAGTCATCAGACGGGCAGTCCACTGACGGGGAGTAGCACCGTAGACAGAGGGAGTGAAGTTGGTGGACAGGCCGGAAGTAGCGGCGTCGACCAGAACATTGGTCTGCCAGCCATTGCCGGTGTAGCCCTGCACATCAGCCTTGTAGCCGATCATGCACAGCAGCATCTTCATCAGCTCAACGCCGGTGACATTGCCGTTGGGATCAAACTTCTGCACGCCATTTTCCTTCCAGCCACCCATGTAGCCCAGGTTGGTGCAGTAGTTGATGTAGCCCTCAGCCCAGTGGCCTACGGGAACATCGGCATACTTGGATACGCCCTGGAAAGCAACAGCGCCGTCATCGACACCGTTGTTCTTCAGAACATAGATCATCTTGGCAGCTTCAGACCGCTTCACATTGTCTGTGGGGTTGAAGTTACCATTCTCGTCGCCCTGGAAGACGCCGAGAGCTGTCAGCAGCTGGATGTCGTTGGTCAGGGAAGAATCAATCTTGTCCTGATCCTTGAACGCAGCACCAGCCATCATGGTGAAAGCCATGGCAAACACCAGGGACAGCGCAAGAACTTTTTTCAGAGTTCTCATGTGGTTCATTCCTCCTATAAAAATTTTTGGGCACATCGTACCCTTCGTAGAGCATGATACCAAAAGCCGATTTTTTTTTCAAGACTTTGCAGGGGATTGTAACATAAGTGTAACGTGTGTCATAGCCTTCGCTGCGGCGAAGGCTGCCGGAAACCCCGGCAGGGGATTTCCGGCATTAGCGGCGTGTTATTTTGCCCTTCGGCAAAATAACCATCATTCCGGTAGCTAACGCCGCCGATGACACTCGGGGACAAACTAGTTTTTCCCCGACCCTTTTCGCGTCTCCGACGGGGCCCCACCGGGGCCGAGTGGATCGAACCCAGGCCCGTTGGATGCACTCAGGCAAAGAAAGTATGGGTGCCCAGGCTCTGGGCCCGGCGGCTTGACATGGGGGAAAGTGGAGAGGTATAATATAGACAGAAAAAGGGCGCTGCCGGTAAGTCGGTCAGTTCCCTTGCTGGTTACGGAGAAGTAACCGCCAAATGTGGGGACATGGGGCGGTTACTTCTTTTTATTATTGACCTGAAAAAACAGGCTGATAATGGCTACGGTCAAAATGCCGATTTGTATCAAATCAGAATATGTAACCATGACCATCCCCCCTTCCTAGCAGGGTCAGGGGGGCAAGAAGTTTCCCCCCTTTTTGAAGCAAGGGGGACTAACCGCCTACCGTTACTGGCAGCACCTATTTGCAGTATAACATATTATGACATTCTCCGCAATAAACAAGCCCCGGCCGAATGGCCGGGGCTTGTTTATTGCGGAAGTTCTTCAATATTAACAATCTTGTCAGGGTAGTGTTCTTTGAAGTATTGAAGATTTTCGTTTTTTTGGCCTTGGAGTGTGGAACGCTGGCTATTCTTATAATATAAGGTAACCGGGCCGGGGGGCGCATTGCGGAGCACTTCCTCGCACTGGCGGCGCAAAATGCGGCTTTGCACCAGCTGCCCCAGGGCCGGGTGATAGACCCCAGCGGCCACCTGCTCTTCCAGCTCCCGGCTGGGGTTCAGCCCCAGGCGTATGACGGGGATCTCCTTTTCCTGAAAAACCTCCAGGGCGTCGGCACTCCACTCCACCCCCTCTTCCAGAGTGAGGGGGGTGTATTCTCCCCGCTCCATCATGGCAAAAAGGGGCGTTCCACGGAGCACGCACACCGGATAGAGCCGCACCCCCTGGGGACCTAGGGCCGCCACCTGCTGGGCCGAACATAAACTTTTTTCCCGGCTGTCTCCCGGCAGGCCCACCATCAGCTGCAAAATCAGCTCAAAGCCCTTTTCCTGCACCAGACGAGCCGCCCGAATGGTGTCCTCTGCCCGGTGTCCCCGGCCGGAAAGACGCAGCACTTCATCGTCCATGGACTGTGCTCCCAGCTCGATGGTCTGGACGCCGTATTTCTTCAAAAGAGCCAGCCCTTCCTCTGTGATGCAGTCGGGCCGGGTGGACACCCGCACACCCTGGGCCTGACCGCTCTGCACATATGGAAAAGCCGCCTCCAGGTACTCTTCCTGTAAGGCGGCGGGTATGGCAGTGAAGCTGCCTCCATAAAAGGCGATCTGGGGAACATTTCCCAAGCGGAGCCCCTCCTTTATGATGCGCTCCACTTCCCGGCCAGTGGGGGCTTTCTGCCCGGTGATGGCCTTTTGGTCGCAGAACACGCACTGGTGAGGACAGCCCACATGGGGAATGAACACCGGCAGAATACGCTTTGTCACTGTCCCATCAGCTCCAGCGCCTGCCGGGCCGCCTCCTGTTCCGCTTCCTTCTTGCTCCGTCCTTCCCCTTGGGCGATCACATTGGAATTGATGAGCAGCTCGATGAGAAAACGCTTGTCGTGATCCGGCCCGCTTTCCCCCTTGAGCCGGTAAGTCAGGGTCTCCTCCCGGTTTTTCTGTACAATCTCCTGAAGGGCCGTCTTATAATCCAGAGGGTGCCGGGTGTGGGACACCGTCTCGGCCTTTTCCTTGATGTAGTCCAGGATGAACCCCTTGGCCGCTTCCATGCCGCCATCCAGATAAATAGCCGCCAGCATGGCCTCCACTGCATCGGCCAGCACCGAGGGCCGCTTCCGTCCCCCGCCGCTCTCTTCTCCGTGACCCAAAAGCAAGTGTTCCCCCAGGTTCAGACGCTGGGCATATTCATACAGCGACTTCTCGCACACGATGGACGCACGCATTTTGGTCAGCTCCCCCTCCGGCATATGCCGGAAGTGACTATAAATATATTCCGCACAAATGAAGCCCAGCACCGCGTCTCCCAAAAATTCCAACCGCTCATTGCTGCGCACGCCCTTCTCCCGGTTCTCATTGGCATAGGAGCTGTGGGTCAGCGCATTCTGCCGCAGCTGATCGTTGTGAAACCGATATCCCAGCTTGAGCTGTGTTGCCATGGATTCTCCCTCCTTCTTCCCTTCCAGCAGAAAAGGGCCGGGACACAGATGCCCCACGCCCCTTTCTTTCGGTTTGCTCGATTATTCCTCGACCCGCTCTTTGATGAAATTCACCACATCGCCTACGGTCTTGACATTCTCCAGGGTGTTGTCCTCCACCTGGCCCAGTTCAAAAGCCTCTTCCACGCTCATGATGAGCTCCACCAGATCCAGGGAATCGGCGCCCAGGTCGCCCACAAATGTGGTCTCCTCGGTGATCTCGTCCTGATCCACCCCGAACTGCTGGGCGATAATGCCCTTCAGCTTCTCCAGTACCATCTTTGCCACCTCCTGCTTATCGAGATTTTCTATTGATCTCATTATATGCTTTTCTCCGGCGAGGGCCTGCCCCCGCCATACAGTCAGTGATTATAGCAAACCCCTAAAGCCTTGTAAAGTGGCAGTTTCAATTTTTTCCTGGAGCCGATACCGTCATGTGCTCGATATTCTCGGTGATGTCCTGGATGATGCCGCTTTCGGCGTACTGCACCGCCTGGCGGATGGCGCTTTTGAAGGCCCGGGGATCGCTGGAGCCGTGGGCCTTGATCACCGGCTTGGCAATGCCCAGAAGGGGTGCGCCGCCCACTTCCTTATAGTCCATCTTCTTTTTCAGCGCACCCAGCCCGTTCTTCACCAGCAGGGCCGCCAGCTTGGTGCCCAGGTTTTTGAAGAAGATCTTCTTCAGCTCGCCTACAAAATACAGTCCCACGCCCTCATAGGTCTTGAGCAGCACATTGCCGGTAAAGCCGTCGCACAGGATCACATCGGCCATGCCGAAAGGCACATCCCGGCCTTCGATGTTGCCGACGAAGTTGAGCCGGCCCGCTTCCCCGGCCTGTTTCAGAAGGCCGTAGGTCTCTTTGATCATGGGAGTGCCTTTGCTCTCCTCGGCGCCGTTGTTGATCAGGCCGATGCGGGGAGAGGCGATTTTCATCTGCTTCTGGCAGTAGAAGGAACCCATATAGGCAAATTGCAGCAGGTATTCCGGGGTACATTCCACATTGGCACCGCAGTCGATGAGCAGCGCGCCCCCCTTGTCGGTGGGCAGAATGGGAGCCAGCGCCGCCCGGCGGATGCCCCGGATGCGCTTGACATACATGGTGGAGCCCACCAGCACTGCGCCGGTATTGCCGCCGGAGACCATGGCGTCCCCTTTTCCCTCGCCCAGCAGCCGCAGCGCCACGCCCAGGGAGGAATCTTTCTTTTCCTTGGTAACGCTCATAGGGCTGTCGCACATATCGATGACTTCCGGGGCGTTGACCACTTCGATCTTCCCCGCCACATCATCGCTCTTCACTTTTTCCAAGCAGGACAAGATGGCTTTTTCCTGTCCCACCAGCACGATCTCCACGCCCAGTTCCCGGGCGGCCAGCACGCTGCCTTCCACCGTGCTCTGAGGGGCGTTGTCACCGCCCATGGCGTCTACAATGATCTTCATTCCGTTGTCCCCTCCATTACCGTGTTCCGATATGCTTCGATTTGATCCAGAGAGCGCTGGGAGATCTCCATGTACCGCTCCCGCTTGCCCTTGACCCTTCTATCCAGCCCGTCGATCAGGCCGAAATTGATGTTCATGGGCTGAAAATTCTTGCCTTCATAACAGCTGATGTGCCGGCTGAGAGCGCCGATGGCCGTCTGGGTGGAGAACTCCAGCAGCGGCAGGCCCAGCATGCTCCGGGCCATATTCAACCCGCAGGCAAAGCCGGAGGCGGTGGATTCCACATACCCTTCCACCCCGGTCATCTGCCCGGCAAACATCACCCGGGGATCTTTTTTCGCCCGATAGAACCCATCCAGCACCCGGGGCGAACACAGATAGCTGTTGCGGTGCATCACTCCATACCGGAGGAATTCCGCCTTTTCCAGTCCCGGGATCATGGAAAACACCCTCTTCTGCTCGGGGAAGCGAAGATGGGTCTGGAAGCCCACCAGGTTGTACATGGTGCCCTGGCTGTTTTCCCGCCGCAGCTGCACCACGGCATAGGGCTCCTTCCCCGTCTTGGGGTCGGGCAGGCCGATGGGCTTCAGAGGGCCAAAGCGCAGGGTGTCCTCTCCCCGCCGGGCCATCACTTCCACCGGCATACAGCCTTCAAAGACCCGCTTGTCCTCAAAGCCGTGGACCGGGGCTTCCTCGGCCTGGCACAGCTCCTGCCAGAAAGCCAGGTACTGTTCTTTGTCCATGGGGCAGTTGATGTAGTCCAGACCGGTGCCCTTGCCATAGCGGGAGGCAAAATAGGCCTTGTCCATATCCAGGCTTGCTCCCGAAACGATGGGCGCCGCAGCATCATAGAAACTGAGGGCCTCTTCCTCCCCCAGCCATTCCATCATATTCTGGGCCAGAGGGCCTTCGGTGAGAGGGCCGGTGGCCACGATCACATGGCCGCTTTCCGGGATGGCATCCACCCGATCTTCCTCAATGTGTATCCGGGGATGCTGCCGCAGCCGCTGGGTCACCAGGTGGGAAAAGGCCTGCCGGTCCACCGCCAGCGCCCCTCCGGCGTCCACCTGGGTGGCGTCGGCACAGGCCACGATCAGGCTGCCCAGCCGCCGCAGCTCTTCTTTCAAGAGTCCTGCGGCATTGGTCAGTTCCCCCGAACGGAAGGAGTTGGAGCACACCAGCTCGGCAAAGGTATCCATTTTGTGGGCCGGGCTCTTCTGCCGGGGCTTCATCTCCAGCAGCCGTACTTCGATCCCCCGGCAGGCCAGCTGCCAGGCGGCTTCACTACCCGCCAGCCCCGCTCCGATCACTGTGGCTTGCATCATTCTTTGTTTTCCTCTTCCGCTTCCGGCTTTTCTGCCGCTTTTTTCGCGGCTGTTTTCCGGGTGGTCTTCTTTTTCGGTGTTTCTTCCCCTTCACCTGCGGCCTTTTTGGTGCTCTTCCGGGTGGTCTTTTTGGGCTTTTCCTCCCCGGCTTCCTCCTGGGCCTTGGCTTTGGCCGTCTTGGTGCTCTTGGCAGCCTTGGTGGTTTTCGCAGCCTTTTTGGCCTTGGTGGCTTTTGCAGTCTCCGAGGTCTCCGCTGCATTTTCAGCAGCCGTCACCACGGCCTGCTCTGCCGCCGGGGCTTCCTCGTCCTTCTTCTTGCTCTTCCGCTGGGGCAGATCTTCCTCATAGCCACACCCCGGCTTGTAGCACACATACTTTTTCTCTGCCTTGGTATAGCGCTTATAGAGAGGCTCGCCGCAGTTGGGGCACTTCTTGTTGGTGGGCTTATCCCAGGTCATAAAGGTACAGGTGGGATTTTTCTCGCAGCCGTAGTAGTAATAGCCGCTGCGGGACTTTTTCTTCACCACCTTGGCTCCGCACAGGGGACACAGCACACCGGTGTCCTCGGTGATGGGCTTGGTGTTTTTGCACTCGGGATAACCGGGGCAGGCCAGGAACTTTCCGAACCTGCCGGATTTGATGACCATCTTCCGGCCGCACAGCTCGCAGACCACATCGGTCTCCTCGTCCTTGATCTTGATGCGCTTTTTCTCCAGGTCCTTTTCCGCCTTCTCCAGCTCGCCGGAGAAACCGGTGTAGAACTTGCGCAGGATATCCACATAGTTGGTATTGCCCTGTTCCACTTCGTCCAGCTGCCGCTCCATACCGGCAGTGAACTTGATGTCGATCACATCGTGGAACTTGTCGATCATCAGATCGGTGACGGCCTCACCCAGCGGGGTGGGACGCAGGGACTTGCCCTCTTTCACCACATAATCCCGGCCCAAAACCACCGAAATGGTGGGAGCGTAGGTACTGGGACGGCCGATGCCCTTTTCCTCCATGGTGCGGATAAGGGAGGCTTCGGTATACCGGGCCGGCGGCTGGGTGAAGTGCTGCTTGGGCTCGGTCTTTTTGTGCTTGGGCTCGTCGCCCTCGCTGAGGGGCGGCAGAGGCGCCAGCTCGTCATCGCTGCGCACTTCGTCCAGTCCCTCTTCGTACAGGGCCAAAAAGCCGGGGAATGCCACCGTCTGGCCGGTGGCCCGGAAAATATAGCCGTTACAGCCGATGTCCACCGATGTGGTGTCCATCATGGCATCGGTCATCTGGCTTGCGGTGAACCGGGACCAGATCAGCTTATACAGCTTATACTGATCGGCAGACAAACTACTGCGGATGCTCTCCGGGTCCAGCAGAGGATTGGTGGGACGCACCGCTTCGTGGGCGTCCTGGGCGTTCTTTTTGGTTTTGTAATGCCGGGGTTTGGCAGGGAGATAGTCATTGCCAAACCGGCCGCCGATGTAATCCCGGGCGGCGGCCAGGGCGTCATCGGAGACGCGGAGGGAGTCGGTACGCATATAGGTGATCAGACCGGTGAGCCCCTGGCCCTCGATGGACACGCCTTCATACAGCTCCTGCGCCACCATCATGGTGCGCTTGGCCGTCATGGACAGCTTCCGGGAAGCTTCCTGCTGCAAGGTGGAGGTGATGAACGGAGGCGCAGGCGTCCGCTTCTTTTTGGCCTTCTTCACCTTTTCCACCCGGTAGCCCGCCCCGTCGATGGCGGAGAGCACCTTTTCGGTCTCCTCCTGGCTGGAAAGCTCCATTTTCCCCTCTGCCGTTCCATAGAAACCGGCGGTGAAATTCTTCCGCCCGGCGGTGAGGGTCACATCAATGGACCAATATTCCTTGGGCACAAAAGCCTGGATCTCCCGCTCCCGATCCACGATCAGACGGGTGACTGCCGACTGGACCCGTCCGGCCGACAGCCCGGCCCGCACCTTCCGCCACAGGAAGGGGGAGAGCTGATAGCCCACGATCCGGTCCAGAATCCGACGGCCCTGCTGGGCATCCACCAGATTCATATCGATGTCCCGGGGGTGTTCCACCCCGGCGAGCACCGCTTTTTTCGTAATTTCGTTGAAGGTGACCCGCTTGGTTTTGCTGTCGGGCAGATGGAGCATCTCCTTGAGATGCCAGGAAATCGCTTCCCCCTCCCGGTCCGGGTCGGTGGCCAGGTAGACGAAATCGCTTTCTTCCGCCGCTTTTTTCAGTTCGTCGATGATTTTATCTTTGCCCTCGATGGGCTCATATTGGGGGGTAAAGTCCCCGTCGATGTCGACGCCCATCTTCTTTTTGGGCAGATCCCGCAAATGCCCCATGGATGCCTTGACCACATAGTCAGGCCCCAGGTATTTGCCGATGGTTTTCGCCTTGGCCGGCGATTCCACGATGAGTAATTTTGACATTGCGTTCCTCCCGGCGGCTCCTGTTCCGGGCCGCCCTTTTTTTTGGCCTCCCCTTTCGGGGCAAGGCCCATCTATCTACAATATGATACTATGGTTTTCATATGATTTCAAAATATTTTGCGCCCCGCTCCCGCACCACACCCCGGATCTGAAGCATGGTCAGGCTGGTGAGCACTTCTCCTGTGGCAAGACCGGTGTTCTGACAGATCACATCGATGTGGGTCAGGCCGTCCATGCTGTCCACAATGAGCTTCTCCCGGCCGGTCAGGCCAACCGGCTCCGATTTGCTCTTGCCGGAAGCAGGCTGGGGCATCTCCTCCGCAGGTTCTTTCTCCTGGGATTTCTCTTCCAGCCCCATCACAAGCCCGGGAAAGCGCCCGGCATATTCTTCACAGATCTCCACCGGGTTTGTGCACAAAATTGCCCCCGAGCGGATGAGCTGATTGCTGCCTTCGTACTCCGGCCTGTCAATAGAGCCGGGAACGGCGAACACATCCCGCTCCTGTTCCAATGCGGTGGCCGCCGTGATCAAGCTGCCGCTTTTTCTGGCCGCTTCCACCACCAGCACCCCCAGGCTCAAACCGGAGATGATCCGGTTGCGCCGGGGAAAGTAGCCGGGATACCCACGCCGGCCCGGCGGATACTCGCTGAGAACGGCGCCCTCTTTCTCCAGAATCCGCCGCAGCAATCCGTTGTGGGAGGCGGGATAGCACTGGTCGATGGCCGTGCCCAGCACAGCCACCGTGGGAGTGGGGCCTTCCAGCGCCCCTTGATGAGCCGCTCCATCCACCCCCTGAGCCAAACCGGAAACGATAAGAAAGCCATGGGCCGACAGCACCTGGGCAAAACGGCGGGCGGTCTCCAGCCCCAAAGAACTGGCCTTGCGCCTTCCTACAATGGCCAGAACCGGCATCTCTCCCCACTTTGGCATGGTTCCCCGCAGATAGAGCACCGCCGGTGGATCGTAGATCTGCCGCAGCATTTCCGGGTATTCATCCTCTTCAAAGCAAATGGCCCGGGCCCCTGTCTTCCGACAGTTTTCCAATACCCGCTCCGCTTTTCCCCAGGAGGCTTTGGCTCCCTGCTCCCGCTCCCGGGGCGTGAAAAAAGGATCGCCCGCTTTCAAAGCATGGCAGGCTCCCAGTGCTCCTTTGAAATGCTCCCGGGCCTCCCAGATGCGGCGGGTGGACAGTCTGGCCTCTTCCCGCAGCCAGATATGGGCCAGCACAGCTTCCATGGTTTTTCCTCCTCATGGCCTAACGGCGCATCTCCCACATACACAAAGCGGCCGCTACACCGGCATTGAGGGACTCAGCCCCCTGAATGGGAATAATCACCTGGCCCCGGCTGTGTTCCAGAAGCTCCGCACTGACGCCGTGGGCCTCGTTGCCAATGGCCACCGCCGCCCCTTTCAGATCCACCTGCCGGATGTCCTGGGCGCTTTCGCTCAAAGCGGCGGCATAAAGGGGGATGTTTCTTTCCTCCAGCGCCTGCCAAAGTTCCGGCCGGGACAGGCGGAACACCTTGCACCGGAACACCGAACCCATGGTGGAGCGAACCACCTTGGGGTTATACAGCTCGGCGCAGTTTCCCGTCAGCACCACCGGCAGGGAAAAAGCCTCGGCTGTGCGGAGAATGGTGCCCACATTCCCCGGGTCCCGCACATCTTCCAGCACCAGGCAGGCTCCTTCCGGCAGATCCTTCCGGGGGGCGGGAATGCGGCAGACAAACAGCACGCCCTGGGGGCTTTCTACGCCGCTCATCTGGGCCATGAGGGATGGCGGCACCAAAAAGGTGGGCACACCTCTGTCCCGCTGCTGCTCCAAAGGCAGATCCCGGCTAAGAAAGACCTGTTCCACTTCTACGCCCGCCGCCAGGGCCTCCTCCAGCAGCTTTTCCCCTTCGCAGCAAAACAGCCCTTCCTTTTCCCGTGTCCGTTTGCTGTCCATCAGACGGCAGACCCGGCGGATGCGGGGATTGTCCCGGCTGGTTATCTCTTCCATAGTTACCCCAATTTCTTGATATCGTCGTTGGCGCCGATGACCACCAGGGCATCTCCCCGGCGGATCACATAATCCGGCTCGGGAGAAACATGGATGGTCTCGCCGTTGTGGGTCTTGACCGCCAGGATATTGATGCCGTAACGGGCCCGCACATCGATCTGGCGGATGCTCTTGCCGCCCCACCGGTCGGGAGCCGCCACTTCCACAATGGAATAATCCTCGGAGATATCGATATAGTCGATGATGTTGTTGGAGGCCACCATCTGGGCGAACCGGGCGCCCATATCGGCCTCGGGGAAGACGATCCGGTCGGCGCCAATGCGTTTGAGCACCTTAACATGCAGATCGTCGTTGCCTTTGGCGATGACATTCTTCACCCCCAGCTCCTTGAGCATCAGGGTGATGAGGATATTGTCCTGGATATTGTCAGCAAAGGCCACCACCGCATGATCGAAATTCCGCACGCCGATGGATTTGAGCACCTGCTCATCCCGAGCGTCGGCGGTGATGACATGGCTCACCGAGTCGGACACCCGGTGCACCGCTTCTTCGTCTTTATCCACCGCCAGCACTTCATGGCCCAGGCGGTACAGTTCCCTGGCCAGGGTCATGCCAAAACGCCCCAGGCCGATGACCACAAACGATTCCATCTTGTTTCCTCCTTTAGCCGATCATCACCCGTGCTTCGGGGTATTTGATCTTGGCGTCCTTTTTGCCGCGCATCATGGCGGCCATGCCGATGGTGATGATACCCACCCGTCCCATATACATCAGCGCCACCAGCACCAATAGCGAGGGGGTGGAAAGCTCCGGGGTGATGCCCAATGTGAGGCCCACCGTGCCGAAAGCCGAAGTACATTCAAAGAGGGCCGAGCTGAGGGTGACTCCGTCAAAGGCCGACAGCAAAAAGGTACCGACGGCCACCGAGCAGATGCCCAGCAGGAACACCGACAAAGCATCCATCACCAGCTTATAGGAAATGGACCGGCCGCCCACTGTGGTCTGGTAAGTGCCCCGCAAAGAGGACAGCGCCGCCATGAGAAGCACGGCCAGCGTCACCGTCTTGACACCGCCTGCCGTACTGCCGGGGGAACCGCCCACAAACATCAGCGCCACACTCATGGCCTTGGAGGCCCCGGTGAGATAGGCCTGGTTCAGCTGGGCAAAGCCCGCCGTACGGGTGGTGGTGGATTGGAAAAAGGCGGACAGCAGCCGGCCAAAAAAGCCCTGATTGCCCATGGTCTGGGGATTTTCGTATTCTGCGATGAAGAAGAATACTGTACCCAGCAGCAAAAGCATGGCAGTGGAGCTTAAAACGATCTTGCTCTGGGTGTGAAGCCGGCCCTTGTTGTCCCGGGCCGAATAGATGTCGCTCCAGACGAAAAAGCCCAGGCCGCCCAGAATGATCAACAGGCTGATGGTCACCGTCACCACGAAATCCCCGGTATAGCCGCCCAGGGAAATATAGGCGCCCTGGTCGCCCAGAATATCAAACCCAGCATTGCAGAAGGCTGAGACTGAGTGAAAGATCCCTCGGCTGATTCCGCCCAGGATTCCATAGTCCCGGGCAAAGCGCACTGACAAGATCAGCGCTCCCATGCCTTCAAACAGCAATGTGCCGTAAAGCACCCGCTTCACCAGACGCACCATGCCGGAAAGCCCGTCCATATTCAGCGAGGTGCTCACCAGCCGCCGTTCCCGCAAAGAGATCTTCCGCCGCAGCAGCAAAGACAGAGCAATGGCAATGGTCATAAATCCCAGTCCGCCGGTCTGGATCAGGCAGAGAATGACCGCCTGACCAAAAGGGCTCCAGAACAGATAAGTATCTTCCACAATAAGTCCTGTGACACAGGTGGCCGAAGTGGCGGTGAACAGTGCGGTGACAGCACCGGCGCTTTCCCCGCTGCGGGTGGCAAAGGGCAGCATCAGCAGCAGGGTGCCGATCAAGATCACAGCGGCAAACCCCACGGCCATCACCCGCACCGGCGCGGCCCGGCGCACAGCGGCATTGCGCCGCTGAAGGCTTTTTAGATGCTCTCTGCCAAAACGCTTTAGCTTGCTTTTGAATGACTGCATATTGGTCTCCCTCCGGGACCTGCGTCCCGTCGATCCTTTGGACTTTTCCCAAAATCCGGCTTTCTGGAAAAGCGCAGACAGACCTGACGCCACTGGCGTCAGGCCCGTTCGTGTGCCCTCCCCAAAAGGGAAAGAAAGGTTTCTTCCTGTTTTCCCCCGGCGAAAGCCCCGTTTTTTT
>CALLCY010000149.1:0-12348 GCA_938000015.1 uncultured Clostridia bacterium | reverse complement strand
TTTTTTCTTTTCTTTTTCCAGGGGCGAAAAAGGCCACATACCGCAGCCCTTCCAGGGCGATATCAGGGATAGAAAAACCCCTCCAGCCGATGCTGGAGGGGTTTCTTTTTTACCGATAAGACTTCTTCTTGGCGCGGGCCGCTTCGGACTTCTTGCGGCGCTTGACGCTGGGGCTTTCATAATGTTCTCTCTTACGGAGCTCGGAAAGCACGCCCGACTTTGCACAAGAACGCTTAAAGCGTCTCAGTGCGCTGTCCAAAGATTCATTATCTTTTACGCGGATCTCTGACATTTCATTCCCTCCCCCCGTGTTATAACCAATCAGTATAGGCAGATTTAAACACTCCTATATTATACGCAGGCAAGGGTGGTTTGTCAACTGTAAATCACGCGGGTTTTACAACTATATTGACGATTCTGCCGGGAATGACAATGACTTTCACCACTTGCATCCCTTCCAGAGCCGCCGCCACCTTGGGCTCGGCCATGGCCTTTTCCTGGATCTGCTCCTTGGTATCCTGGGCGCCGATCCACACAGTGCCCTTCACCTTGCCGTTGATCTGCACGCCGATCTCCAGGGTGTCGTCCACTGTCTTGCTTTCGTCATATTTGGGCCAAGGAGCATACACCAGCATCTCCTTGCCGCCCATACGCTCGTTGAGCTCCTCGCAGATATGAGGCGCAAAGGGAGAAAGCAGCAGAATAAAGGTCTTATACTCAGCCTGATTGACTCCATTGTCCCCAAAGGTATTGAGCAGGCTCATCAGGGCTGCAATGGCGGTATTGAACTTCAGGTTTTCAATGTCCTCCGTGACCTTTTTGATAGTCTTGTGCATTTCCCCTTCGTTCTTCTGGGTATAGCTGTCCCCAGGCTGTACCTGGTCAAACAGGGCCCATACACGCTCCAGGAAGCGACGGCAGCCCTTGACGGCGTTCTGAGACCAGGGAGCAGCCTTTTCAAAGTCGCCCAGGAACATCTCATACAGACGCATGGTGTCGGCGCCATAGTCCCGCACGATGTCGTCGGGGTTGATGACATTGCCGCGGCTCTTGGACATCTTCTCGCCGCCTTCGCCCAGAATCATACCATGGCTGGTGCGCTTCTGATAGGGTTCGGGCTGGGGCACAACACCGATGTCATAGAGGAACTTATGCCAGAAACGAGAATAGAGCAGATGGAGGGTGGTATGCTCCATGCCGCCGTTGTACCAGTCCACCGGCATCCAGTATTCCAAAGCTTCCTTGGAGGCCAGCTCCTTGTCGTTGTGAGGATCGCAATAGCGGAGGAAATACCAGCTGGAACCGGCCCACTGAGGCATGGTGTCGGTTTCCCGCTTGGCGGGAGCGCCGCAATGAGGGCAGGTAGTATTGACCCAGTCGGTCATCTTGGCCAGGGGGGACTCGCCATCGTCGGTGGGCTCATAGGAATCCACTTCGGGCAGGCGCAGAGGCAGCTGGTCTTCCGGCACCGGGACCCAACCGCATTTTTCGCAATAAACCAGAGGAATGGGCTCGCCCCAATACCGCTGACGGGAGAATACCCAGTCACGGAGCTTATAGTTGACCTTGGTTTCGCCCTTCTTCTCTTTTTCCAGCCATTCCACGATCTTGACCTTGGCTTCTTCCACGCTCAGGCCGTCCAGGAAGCCGGAATTGACCATAATGCCGGTATCGCAGTCGGTGAAGGCTTCTTTCTCCACATCGCCGCCCTTGACCACTTCGATGATGGGCAGCTCAAACTTTTTGGCAAACTCCCAGTCACGGGTGTCGTGGGCCGGTACAGCCATGATGGCGCCGGTGCCATAGGACATGAGCACATAGTCGGAAACAAAAATGGGAATCTCCTGGTTGTTCACCGGGTTGATGCCCCGGACGCCCTCAATGCGTACGCCGGTTTTTTCCTTCACCAGCTCGGTGCGCTCAAAGTCGGATTTCCGGGCAGACTGCTCCTGATATTCCCGGACAGCGTCCATGTTCTGGATCTTTCCGGCCCATTTTTCGATATAGGGATGCTCGGGAGAAATAACCATATAAGTGGCGCCGAACAGAGTATCGGGCCGGGTAGTATAGATCTCCAGCACATCGCCCTCGGTGGTGTCAAAACGCACCTGGGCGCCGGTGGAACGGCCGATCCAGTTGCGCTGCTGGGTCTTGACCCGCTCGATATAATCCACCTGGTCCAGATCGTCCAGCAGCCGCTGGGCATATTCGGTGATCTTCAGCATCCACTGGCTCTTTTCCTTGCGGATGACCGGGCTGCCGCACCGCTCGCACACGCCGTTGACCACTTCTTCGTTGGCCAGCACGCATTTGCAGGATGTGCACCAGTTGACAGGCATGGTGGTCTTATAGGCCAGGCCCTTTTTGAACAGCTGGAGGAAGATCCACTGGGTCCACTTATAATAGGAAGGATCGGTGGTGTTGACCTCCCGGGACCAATCGAAGGACAGGCCCAGAGAACGCAGCTGACCTTTGAACCGGGCTACATTCTGCCGGGTCACTTCTTCCGGATGCACATGGTTTTTGATGGCATAGTTCTCCGTGGGCAGGCCAAAAGCGTCCCAGCCCATGGGGAAGAGCACATTATAGCCTTCCATCCGCCGCTTCCGGGCCACAATGTCCATGGCGGTATAGGGCCGGGGATGGCCTACATGGAGACCCTGGCCCGAAGGATAGGGGAACTCCACCAGAGCGTAATACTTGGGCTTGTCGTATTTGTTTTCCGCCCGGAAGGCCTGGGCCTCCTCCCACTTATCCTGCCATTTGTGTTCTATGGCCGTGTAATCATACTTCATTTTGCTTCCTCTTCCTTCTTTACAAGATAGGGCTCCACATCCACTTTCTGGGCATCGGACCAGAGCCGCTCAATGGCATACAGTTCCCGGGCTTCCTCCAGGAAGATATGGACCACAACGCTGGTGTAATCCATCAGAATCCAGTTGGATGTGACCCCTTCGATGTGGTGGGGCATCACTTCATGCTCCCGCTTCAGCTTCAATTCAATTTCTTCGCTGAGGGCCCGGATATGGGTGGTGGAGGTACCGGTCATCACCACAAAATAGTCGGTGAGGGTGGTCTGCTCAAAAACCCGGATGGCTGTAATATCCCGGGCCTTTTTGCTGTCCGCCGCCCGGACAATGGCCTCCAGTGTCTGTTCAGGTGTCATATACTTTCCTCCGATTGTTCGTGATAGGTTCACGCTTATGGCGTGGTTGGCTGCTGAATGCCCGGATCGGTATCCCCCGTCTCCGGGGTGATGGGGTCCGGTGTGGGTTCCGGCTCAGGCTCTGGTGTAGGCTCTGGCTCGGGTTCTGGTTCCGGTGTAGGTTCTGGCTCAGGCTCCGGCGTCACTGTTTCGTTTCCGCCGCCTTCCGGCTCTGTGGGCTTACTGGTCTCGCCGCCAGGCTGCGTGGTAGAACCGCCGCCGCTGGGCTTACTCCCGGAAGAGCTGGAAGAAGCAGAGGAGCTGGAGCTGGAACCGGAATTCTGGGCCGGCGGATCGTCGTCTTTTCCTTCCGAAGAGCTGGAGGAAGAACCGGAACCGGCCGGTGCCGATGTGGAATATTTGCTGATATCGATCAGGTTGAGCTTGGTCACATCGTCCGTATAGGGATTGAGCAGCTCATTGACCATCTTCAGGATATTTTCCTCTTCCGGCACAAAATAGGACTGCATATGGCCGTAGTCTGCCTCATAAAGGTAAGCCGCATGGCCAGGCAGAGTGGTCATATCAATGCTGTTGAAGTCCATTTTCAGCGCCTGCATACCAAACCAGGTCAGCTCGCTGAGAGTCAGGTTGGTCTCGGTGTTGTCCAGCACAGCTTTGGTCATATCTCCCAGATTGAGCAAATTCTGAGGGCTGAGGATCTTCTTGGCCACAGTGCGCAGGAATTCCTGCTGCATCTTGATACGGCCGATGTCCCCTTCTGCATAGCCGCCAGGCACACCTGGGTTGTTCTGGCGGAAGCGCACCAGCTGAATGGCCTTTTCTCCGTCCAGATGCTGCATTCCCGGTTCCAGATAAATGTGGAGATCCTGTGTGGGATCGTCCCACACCATATAGGTGGGCACATTGAAGTCCACACCGCCAATGAGATCGATCAGCTCTTCGAACCCTTCAAAGCTGACCACCACATACCGGTCGATGGGAATGCCCAACAGCATTTCCAGCTCTTTTTCCAGCTGTTCCGGACCGCCATTGAAGCCGCTATTGATCTTTTTGATCTTCCGCTTCACATTGGACATGGTATCCCGAGGGATGTTGACCATGTTCACTTGCTGAGTCTTTACATTATAGGATGCCACGATGATGGTGTCGGTACGGGTGCCGCCATCGTCGGTGCCGCAGAACATAAAGGTGTAGTAATCATCCTTCCGTTCCCGATCCCCATCCTCAATAAAAGGCTCCACCAGATCGGCATAAGGATCGTCCTTCCCATCGCCCAAAGTGACATCCGGCTCCTTCACCGATACATCTGGGGGCTTGGCAAATGCTTTGAGGAAGGCATAGACCCCCACTCCCAGCACCAATAGAATGCCCAGAATGATGAGAAGGACATACCGGGCTTTCAGCCGGCGCTTCTTTTTCGGCTTGCCGCCCTGATCGGGTTGGATCTTGCTTTCTCCGCCCAGGGCAGGCTTTCCAGAAACCTTTCCCGGCTGAGAAGGCATTCCTCCCGCCTCTTTGCCTTTGGCCTGAGGCTTGGGCGCGCCCTCTGCTTTTTTCAGCTTTCCCTGAGAAGAGGTCCCCGCCTGTTTCCCCAGCTTTTCCACCTGGGGAAGAGGGGCCGTCTCGTCATGGATGGCAGAAGGTTTTCTGCCGTGATTTCCACCAAATATCTTCATTTCCCATTCTCTTTCTTTGACCGCAGATCGTCCAATGCTTCCTGTGAGCGCCGGTCAGGCTCTCCGCCCTTCTGACGCACATGATCTATGGTGTCGCTCAGCGCCTGGATCATGGCCTGATCCAGATCCTGCCGGCACAGACTCCGCAATCGGTCCACTCCAGGATAATCCCGGCCCGGCTCGATGCAATCGGCCAGATAAACGATCTTGTCCAAAGTGGTCATATTCCGGTCCCCTGTGGTATGGCGGTCGATGGCCTGTACCACCTGGGGACTGGAGCCGAATTTGTCCTGCGCCAACGCTGCGGCCGTCTTCGCATGGAGCAGGGCGGTATTCTGTTCACCATAGTCAAAAATTATATCGTACTGGCGGCACAATTTCAACTGCTCCTCTATACTCAGGCACTTGGTGGCATCGTGGAGCAGCGCCGCCTCCCGGGCTTCTTCCTCGGATGCGCCATATTGCCGGGCCAGAGAGGCCGCCACCTCTTCCACGCCCAGGGTGTGACGCCAGCGTTTTTCAGTCAGATGCTCCCGCACCGCTTTTCCCAGCTCTTCCAGCCGGGAGGATGGCTGATACAGGCCGTGGCTCTGGATATACCGGGCCACATCTTCGTCCAGCTCGCCCTCTCCGCTGCCGGTCATCAGATCCTGGCGCACCTGGGTGGAGCTGAGGACAGTGACTGGGCAGGATACGATATCGCTTTCCACTCCCAGAGTCTCTTTGAGAAAGACCTGCTGCCGCTGGATCTTTTCTTTTTCCTGTTCCTCCCGGGCCACCACCGCCAGGCGGCAATAGCGGGCGATCTTCTCCGGCTGGCGCCATTTGTGGAAGGAAAGAAACATATCGGTTCCCATGATCAGCCAGAAACCTGCCCCCGGATATTCCCCAGCCAGCTGCTCCACCGTATCACAGGTATAGCTGGGCCCCAGGCGGGACAATTCCAGGTCGCACACTTGGGCACGGGGGATCTTCCGGGCGATGATCTCTGTCATCTCCAGCCGCTGCCGGGGCGTGGCGCTTCCCGTTGGCATGGACTTGTGCGGCGGCACAAAGGCGGGAATGAGCAGCAAACGGGTCAAATCCAGCTGCCGGACACAAGCCGCCGCCGCTCGCTGGTGTCCCAAGTGGGGCGGGTTGAATGTGCCGCCGAACAAGCCGATCCGGATCTTTTCCCCCTTATTTCCCAAGATCGATCACCGGGTTCTTTTCGTTCTTCTTATAAAGAACGAACCGGGAGCCGATGCACTGCACCGGTTCGGCATCGATGGCCTCTGCCAGAGTCTCGCAGGCCTCCCGGGTGGTGAGCAGGGCGCTTTCCAGCACCCGCACCTTGATCAGTTCCTTATTGGAGATGGCCTGTTGGGCCTGGGTAATGACGCTTTCAGTGATGCCGCCCTTGCCGATCTGCATGACGGTGTCCAGGCGGTTAGCCAGGGAGCGCAGAGTTGCTCTTTGCTTGGATGTGATCATGTTATTTGTTCTCCTCTTCTTTGCCTTTCATTTCTTCTGCCAGTCCGGCGGCGCACTTTGCCATGGCCCGGGCCCGATGAGAAATTTTATTCTTTTCTTCCCCAGGCATCTGGGCAAAGGTCATTTTATATTCCGGCAGGTAAAACACCGGATCGTAGCCGAATCCCCCTTCGCCCTGGGGCTCTTCCAGCACCAGGCCGGGACATTCACCCCTCCACACCCGTTCGATACCGTCGGGAAAGACGCAGGCCACCGCCGAAACAAATTTGGCGCCCCGCTTCTCCCGGGGAATGTCCTTCATATTGTGAAGCAAAAACTGGAGCCGGTCCCAATCGCTGCCCGGGCAATAGCGGGCCGAGTGGATTCCCGGCGCGCCTCCCAGAGCGTCCACCGCCAGGCCGGAATCGTCGGCCAGGGCCGGAAGGCCGGAGGCCTTGCAGGCCGCCCGGGCTTTGATGAGGGCGTTTTCCTCAAAAGTATCCCCATCTTCTTCCGGCTGGGTGTGCACGCCCGCTTCCTCCATGGACAAAACCTCAACGCCCAGTCCCTGGAGGATGGCGCTCATCTCCCCTTTTTTCTTTTGGTTGTTGGATGCCAGTACAAATCTCACAGCAGATCACCTATGGCTTCTTTCTGAGCGTCGATCAGCTCACCGATGCCCTTTTCCGCCAGGGCATACATGGCGTCCATCTCCTTTTTGGAGAAGGGCCGATCCTCTCCGGTGCCCTGGAGTTCGATGATATTGCCCTTGTCGTCCATGATGAAATTGAAATCCACCTGAGCGCCGCTGTCCTCCACATAGCAAAGATCCAGCAGAGGGTTGTCATTTACCATGCCGCAGCTTACCGCCGCCACATAACCCCGCAGGGGCAGCTTTTTGAAAATGCCCTCCTGACGCAGCTTGTCCAGAGCCAGCACCAAAGCCACAAAACCGCCGGTGATGGAAGCGCAGCGTGTGCCGCCGTCGGCCTGAATCACATCGCAGTCGATGGTGATGGTCCTCTCGCCCAGAGCGTCCATATCGGTGACCGAGCGAAGAGCCCGGCCCACCAGGCGCTGGATCTCCGCCGAGCGGGGAGAGAGCTTCAACTTGCTCACATCCCGCCGTCCACGGGTGTTGGTGGCCCGGGGCAGCATGGAGTATTCCGCCGTCACCCAGCCGCTGCCGCTTCCCTTTTTGAAAGGCGGCACGCCCTCTTCCACCGTGGCGTTGCAGATCACCTTGGTATCGCCGCACTCAATAAGCACCGATCCCTCCGGGTATTTGATAAAATCTTTGGTAATGGTCACCGGCCGCATTTCCTCCGGCTGCCGTCCGTCATAGCGTTTCATGGGTCCTTCCTCCTTCTTTATTCAAAAAAGGCCTGCACAAATTGGCCTGCGTCAAATTCCAGCAGATCGTCGGCGGTTTCGCCCACGCCGATAAACTTCACCGGCACACCCAGCCGGGCGGAAATGTTGATGGCGATGCCGCCCTTGGCGGTGCCATCCAGCTTGGTGAGTACCAGCCCGGTGAGGGTCGCCGCCTGGTTGAATTGCTCGGCCTGGCTCAGGGCGTTCTGGCCGGTGACCGCATCCAGCACCAGCAAAGTCTCCTTGTCGGCCTGGGGCAGCTCCCGGTCGATGACCCGGTTGATCTTGGCCAACTCATTCATCAGATTGGTCTTATTGTGAAGCCGTCCGGCGGTGTCGCAGATGACCACATCCACCCCTCTGGCTTTGGCCGCCGAAATGGCATCAAACACCACTGCCGCCGGGTCTGCCCCTTCGCTGTGGCGCACGATGTCGGCACCGCACCGGTCGGCCCACACCGTCAGCTGATCGGCTGCGGCGGCCCGGAAGGTATCGGCTGCGGCGAAGAGCACCTTTTTCCCCTGGGCCGTCAGCTTCTGGCCCAGCTTGCCGATGGTGGTGGTTTTGCCCACGCCATTGACTCCGATGACCAGAATCACCGAAGGATGGGTATTGAGATGCAGCCCATCGTTGGGGGTCATCTTTTCGGTGAGGATCTGGCACAGCGCTTCCACAAGCGCTTCCTTGGTTTCAATGCTCTGGCGCTTGGCCCGCTCCCGCAGCTCGTCAATGGTCTCGGCGGCAGTCTGAGCGCCGATGTCCGACAGGATCAGCGCATCTTCCAGCTCTTCCAGCGTCTCCTCGTCCACTTTGCGGAACACCGACAGCACCGAATCCAGCGTCTCGCTGATGTTCTCTTTGGTCTTTTGCAGACCGCTGCGGATCTTATCAAAAAATCCCATGTTTCTCTTTCCTCCTGATTGATTACTCCATCTATTCTTCCATCTTCTCCTGAAGGGAAACGCCCAGTTTTTCTTCCACCTGGTTCAGTTGCAGCCGCAGCAGCTTGGTCACCCCCTGCTCCTGCATGGTGACGCCATAGAGGATATCCGAACCCTCCATGGTGCCCCGGCGGTGGGTGATGAGGATGAACTGGGTGCCCTGGCACAGGCGGCGCATATACTTCACATACCGCAGCACATTCACATCGTCCAAAGCGGCCTCGATCTCATCCAGCACACAGAAAGGAGTGGGCCGCACTTTCAGAATGGCGAAATAGAGCACAATGGCCACCAGCGCCTTTTCCCCGCCGGAAAGCAGGGACATGGCCCTCTGGCTCTTCCCCGGCAGTTCCACATGGATATCTATGCCGCACTCCAGGATATCTTCCCCTTCCTCCAGCTGAAGCCAGGCTTTTCCCCCGCCGAACAGCTCCTGAAAGGTTTCGCCAAAGTGTTTGTCGATGCGCACAAATTCCCGGCCAAAAATCTCCCGCATATTCTGGGTGAGATCGCCGATGATGTCCAAAAGATCGCCTTTGGCCTTTTCCAGATCCCGTCTCTGTTCCTCCAGGAACTGATATCGCTCATGTATCTTCTGGTATTCCTCAATGGCGCCGATGTTCACCGGCCCCAGCTTTTTGATTTCTCCCCGCAGCTGTCCCAGCCGGCGCTGGACTTCGTTGCGGCTTTCCATAGGCTTTTGGATCTGCTGGGCCGCAGTGGGAGTCAGCTCATAGCTTTCCCACATTTTGTCCAGAACCTGCTTTTCCTCCATTTGAAGCTGGCTGGCCTTGCCTTCCAGCCGGGCCTTTTCCCGCTCCATACGCAGGATCTCGTCGTTTTTCTCCTGGGCCTGCCGCCCGTTCTGGGTACGCTGGCCTTCAATGCGCAATTTTTCCTCTCCCAGCGCTTCCAGCTGATTCTGCTTTTTCTCCCGCAAAGCGGCGTATTCCTTTTTCACCGCTTCCTTTTCTTCCATCTGCCGGGAAAGCACCGCTTCCTCTGCGGAAAGCTCCTCCAGCTCCCGCTGCCGCTCCTCCCGGTCCCCGGAAAGGGAATGGAGCAGCTCCTTCAGCTGGCAGAGGCTTTGCTCCAGCGCCCCTAGACGGCTGTCCTCCCGGGCTTTCTCCGCCCGTTTTTCCAGCAGCTGCTCTTCCAAAGCCCGGCGGCTCTGTTCCAGCTCCCGGCTTTCCACCAGCAGCTTTTCCAAATGGCGGGCCGCTTCTTCCTGCTTTTCGGCCGCTTCCTTCCTGGCCTGCTGGTTTTCCGCAAGCCTTGTTTCCAATGTCCTGCGGCGCTCCTGGGAGCTTCCTTGCTCCTCCAACAACCCTTCCAGAGCCTGGCGCAGGCTTCCCAGCAGCAAAGCGTGCTGGCTTTGCCGGGCCTCCAGGGATTGCAGGGCCGCTTGTGCCTGGTTTTTCTCCTCCTGAGCGGCCTGGGCGTCATTCTCCGCCTTCTTCCATTCGCCCTGAGCCTTCTGAACCTGCCCGGCCAGCTCCTGTAAATGGCCGCTTTTTTCCTCCAATGCCTGCCGTAGCCGGGCGATTTCATTTTTCCGTGAGAGAATGCCGGTGTTTTTGTTCAGGCTGCCGCCGGTCATGGCGCCGGAATTGCTCATCAACTGGCCGTCCAGAGTGACCATCCGGTACCGGTGAGGATAACGGCGGGACAGGCGAATGGCGCTGTCCAGATCTTCCACCACCGCAGTACCTCCCAGAAGACTGCGCACCACATTATCATAAATAGGCTGCCGCTGTACCAGCCCATCGGCCATACCCACAAATCCGGGCTCGCCCTCCAACGGACGGCCATCTGTCTTTCTTGGAGCCATGGCCGATACCGGCAAAAAGGTGGCCCGTCCCAAGTCCCTATTTTTCAGAAAGCCGATGGCCTGTTTGGCGCTTTCCTCGTCCTCTGTGACGATATTGCTCATGGCCGCACCCAGGGCGATCTCAATGGCCACGGCGTGTTCGTCCCCCACGGAGATCAGCTGGGATACCGGGCCATGGATGCCGGAAAGCACTCCCTTCCGGGCAGCTTCCAGAGTCTGGCGCACCGCCCGGCCAAAGCCTTCGTAATCCCGCTCCAGGGCCTGGAGCATTTCCAATCGATCGGAAAGGGTGCCCAGGGCACGCTTTTCCTCCTGGTATGTTTCCAGCAGTTTCTGGGCCTTTTCCTGCCGCTTTCTGCCCCGGAGCAAAAAGCCCTCCAGCATATTCCCGGCGCTTTCCACCTGCTCCCGGCCTTGCTCCAGAAGGGTTTCCAGGTTTTTGGCTTCTGCTTCTTCTTGTTCCAGCCGTTCTTTGGCTCGGGAAAGCTCCGATTCCAGGTTTTTGCCCCGGCTTTCCATCTCCTGTCCGCCGCTTTCCAAAGCGGCTCTTACGATTTCCAGCTGATGCAGCTGCTGGCTGCTTTGGCTGAGAGCCTCCCGGGCCGCCTCTTCCCGCTGGGTCTGCTCCTGCTGATGCTCCACCAGCTCCTGCTGCCCGTGGGCGATTTTCGCCAGTTCCTGCTCTTTGGCTGCAAGGATCTTGCGGCTTTCCTCCCGCTGCTGTTCCTGGACAGTTTTCTGTTCCAAAAGGCCATCCTGGCGGGTGGCGTGAAGCTCCAGCTCTCTCACCAAGCGCCGGGTGTTTTGCCGGCCATTTTCCCGCTGGGTTCCCAGTACGGCGATATCGCTTTCCAAGGAGTGGATCTGGCTTTCAATATTCCGCAGCTCCACCCGGCTTTGCTCGGTCTCCAATTCCTTGTTCCGCATAGTCCCCAGAAGGCGTTCCCCTTCTGCGTACAGCTCTTCCAACTCCCGCCCCCGGGCGGAAACCATCCGCTGGGCATTGTCCAGATCCACTTTGGTTTTTTGCCGGCTCTCTCCCAATTTTGCAAGAGAGTCCATCCAAAGGGAAACCTCCAGCACCCGCAGCTCATCCCGAAACAGCAGAAACTGACGGGCAGCCTGGGCCTGCTTCTCCAGCGGCCCCACCTGGCTGTGAAGCTCGGTGATAATGTCCCGGATGCGCACCAGATTGTCCTCGGTGGCGCTGAGGCGGCGCTGGGCTTCATTGCGTTTATAACGGTAGCGGGTGATCCCGGCAGCTTCTTCGAAAATCTCCCGGCGTTCGCCGCTTTTGACGGCCAGGATCTCGTCGATGCGGCCCTGGCCGATGATGGAGTAGCCCTCCCGGCCCAGACCGGTATCCATCAGGAGTTCGTGCACATCCTTCAGCCGCACCGGTTTTTTATTGATAAAAAACTCGCTTTCCCCAGAGCGGTAATAGCGGCGGGTCACGGCCACCTCATCATAATCCAGAGGCAGGCTGTGGTCTCTATTGTCCACGGTGAGGGTCACTTCACAATAGCCCAAGGGACGGCGGCGCTGGGTGCCGCCAAAAACCACATCCTCCATCCGGCTGCCCCGCAGGTTGCGGGTGGACTGTTCCCCCAGCACCCAGCGGATGGCGTCCACCAGGTTGGATTTGCCCGAGCCATTGGGTCCCACAATGGCGGTGATCCCGCTGCTGAAATCCAGCCGCGTCTTATCGGGAAAGGATTTAAAGCCCTGGATCTCAAGGGATTTCAGATACAATGCCACACCCCCGCAGAAATTCTTCCATATTCAATTTATTGTATCAACTCCTGGGTAACTTTTCAACATTCTGAAGAAAGAAAAAAGCCGGAACGCGAAAATGAACTGGACCAGTAAAAACGGACAATAGACAAAAAGCCCCCTAATGTAGGA
>CALLCY010000148.1:0-15822 GCA_938000015.1 uncultured Clostridia bacterium | reverse complement strand
CCCGGCTCTCCCCCGGCTGAAGAGGTGGAATGGAAGGCGTTTTTTCCTCCTGCTCTTCCGTTTCTTCGGCCTCTTCGTTATCTTCTCGGCTTTTTTCTTTCTCAGACTCCGGCTGGGTTTTCTTCTCCCGAGAAGGCATGGGGATGGGAGCCGGGACCGGCTCTTCCGGCGGCGTAAGCTCATCAAACACAGGAGCGTCCACTTCCCGCTCCTCCGGCTCCCGCAGCTGAGCATTTTTAAATTCGGCGACGATCTCGTCTACCGAATATTCTTCCTCTTCCGGTTTCCAGCTCACACTTCGCTCCTTGTCTGCTCCATCCGCTGCCGCACCGCTTCATACAGCAAAATCGCGGCGGCGTTGGAGGCATTGAGAGATGAGATTCGCCCTTTCTGGGGAATTCGCACCACATAATCACATTCTTTTTTTACCAGGGCGGAAATTCCTTCCCCCTCGCTGCCGATGACAATGGCCGCAGGCCCTTTCCAATCGGCTTCATACAGCGTCCGATCCCCGTCCATATCGGCGGCAAAGAGGAAAATCCCCTCTTCTTTCAGCCGGGAGATCACCGAAGGCAGGTTATTGACCTTGGCCACCGGCAAATACTCCAACGCCCCGGCAGCTGCTTTGGCACAGGCGCTATTCAGTGTGGCGCTGCGCCGGCGGGGAATGATGACCCCATGGGCGCCAGCCACCTCGGCGGTGCGGATGATCGCTCCCAGATTGTGGGGGTCGGTGATGCCGTCACACAGCACCAGCAGCGGGTCCTCCCCCCGCTCCCGGGCCAGAGCCAGCATATCCTCCACGCTGCGATAGGGCACAGCGGCACACAAGGCAATGATACCCTGATGGGAGCCGGTAATGCTCATGGCATCCAGCTTCCGGCGGTCGATTTCCTGGGCGGTAATGCCCTGCTTCCGGGCCTGAGCCACCAGATGGCCCAGCGTGCCGATGGCCCCTTGGGCAAAATAGATCTTGTCGATTTCCCGGCCGCTGCGCAGGGCCTCAGTGACGGCATTGCGCCCCTCCAGCATATTCTCATCAGAGGCGCCGGCTGGGGCTTTCGGTCCCCCACGGAAGGGACGGCCTTTGTTTCCTCCCTTGCCGCGCCAGGCGGGGGCTCCCCGTCCATCCTGCCCTTTGCGTCCTTCCGGCTGTTTGTTCATGCCTCTTTCCTCCATTGTTTCTTCTAATTTATTCCGTTTCTCAGGGATTCTTTCCCCGGTATCCTTCATTATAACAGAAAGACCGAAAAAAAATAACCGTTTGCCCCGGGAATTTCGACAAATTTCACATTTTCTTTTTGTCCCAAGATAAAAAAAGCCCCGGAAAGGACGAATCTTTCCGGGGACAAACTATGATAGCTGCTGAAATCGCTGTGACAAGTTCCTGCAAAAGCTTACCGAAAGAAATCATGCGGTTCCCTTGCAAACCGGCCCGGAACGGGCCAACTTGACAGTCCGGGCACCGGACTCAGCGGGCCATGCCGTCCTTTTCACCGAAAAATTTATCATGTAATGCTTGCATGGCCCGCTGGGTATCCTGGCTTTTGATGATCACCGACACCTTGATCTCACTGGTGGCGATGAACATAATGTTGATTCCCGCTTCATACAAAGCCTGGAACATATCGGAAGCCACGCCGCTGCTGCCTGCCATACCGGCTCCCACAATGGAGATCTTGCTCACCTCCGGGTCCATGGACAGGCTGGCATATTCCACATCCTTCTGCTCACGAATGATGGCCAGCGCCCGCTCTCCCTGACGCTTCTCCACGGTGAAGCAGATATGTTTGCATCCATTTTCCCCGGCAGACTGGACGATCATATCCACACTGATCTTTTCCTTGGCCAGCCGGTCAAAAATCTGATAGGCAATGCCGGGCACATCGGCAGTACCGGTCAAGCTGATGACCGCCACATCCAGATCCCGGGCAATGCCGCTGACTGTTCTCCGTTCCATGGTCTCCTCCTTCACTACCGTTCCCGGCGCATCGGTAAAGCTGGAGCGCACCTCCAAAGGCACACCGTGGCGTTTGGCCATTTCCACCGACCGGTTGTGGAGCACCTGGGCTCCCATGGACGCCAGTTCCAGCATTTCGTCATAGGTGATGTCATCCAGTTTCCGGGCTCCTTCCACCATCCGGGGATCGGCGGTATAGACCCCATCCACATCGGTATAAATGATGCATTTTTCCCCGCCCAATGCAGCGGCCAGCGCCACCGCTGTGGTGTCCGAACCGCCCCGGCCGATGGTGGTGATATCCCCTTGTTCATCCAGACCCTGAAAGCCGGCCACCACTACGACCTTTCCCTTTTCCAGCTCCTCTTTCAGCCGGGCGTTTTCCACAAAGCGCACCCGGGCCACGGTGTGCTGGCTGTCGGTGCGCACCCCGGCCTGCCAGCCGGTGAGAGACACCGCCGGGCATCCCAGCTGATGAAGAGCCATGGCGAGCAGGGCAATGGAAATCTGCTCCCCGGTGGAAAGGAGCATATCCATCTCCCGGGGCGGCAGATCGTGACCGATCTCCGCCGCTTTTTCCAGCAGTTCATCGGTGGTGTCTCCCTGGGCGGATACCACTACCACCACCTGATGCCCCTGCTGCCAATTCTTTTTCGCAATGGCGGCCACATGGAACAGGCGCTCTTTGTTCCCCACCGAGGTGCCGCCGAATTTCAATACCATCAAAGACACGCTATCGTCCTCCAATATCTGAGGCGCGGGCCAAAGCCTATGCTCCGGCCTGCCGATTCATTACCAGTATATGAGCCTCCGTGCCAAAGGGCCGCTCTTCCTCTCCACATTTTAAAGGGGCTTCCTGTTTTTTTAAAGGGCAATGTTACATAATATTTTTAAAGCTGCCTGAGAGACTTTTGCCCATTGTCCCACAAAAGGAGTGAAACCCTGTGCATCTGCATGAAAACCCATCCATTGACCTGCTGCTCAAGCTGATCTACCTTTTGCTCATCGCCGGAGGGGTCTGGCTGTTTTTTCACTATATCTTCGGCTGGGTGCTGCCGCTGGTCATCGCCTACCTGCTCTCCCGGCTCATTCAGAAGCCGGTGGCCTTCCTGCAGCAAAAATGCCGGCTGCCCCGGAATATAGCCGCCTTCCTTTGCACCATTCTCACCGTGGGACTTTTGAGCTGGGTTGTTTATTTTGTGCTGTCCCACCTTTTTGCGGAGGCCTTGGCCCTTTTCCAGGCCCTGCCCGCCTACCTGGAAAATCTGCCCCAAATGCTGGACCGTGCCAACCGGGCTTTAGGACAATGGGCCGCCCGGTGGCATCTGCCTTTCATCGACCCGGCCCTTTTGTCCTTTGAAACCCTTTTGGCCCAGATCAAGCCGCCTTCTGTGGATGTGACCCAAATTCTGAGTACCGTAGGATCGGCGGCCACCGGTCTGCCTTCGGTGCTCCTCACCCTGGCATTCATCCTGCTGGGCACCTACTTCATGAGCGGAGAGCAACACAAAATCTCCGGCTTTCTGGCCCAATGTTTGGGGGAAAAGGGCACTCGATTAGGCCGACAGCTGCGGTCCTTTCTCTATGAAAGTGTAGGCAAATGGCTGCGGGCCCAGTGCATTCTCATCTGCATCACCTTCTGTGAGCTTTCGATAGGATTCTTCCTTTTAAATCTTCCCTATGCCGGGCTTTTGGCCCTGCTCATCGCCCTCATCGACGCCCTTCCCATTTTGGGAGCAGGCACCGTACTGCTGCCCTGGGCTTTGTTTTCCTTTCTCCTGGGGCAAAAGGGTCTGGCCATTGGCCTGGGGCTGCTTTATGCAGTGATGCTTTTGGTGCGCAGCCTGCTGGAGCCTCGCATTGTGGGAGCCCAGCTGGGGCTTGACCCCTTTGTCACGCTGCTGTGCATCTATTTTGGCTTTCGGATCGCAGGATTTGCCGGAATGTTCATTCTGCCGGTGACTGTGCTCACCGCATTCAAACTGCGGGAATGGGGCTATGTATCTCTGGAGCGGGGCACCGGACTTTCTCAAAAATAATAAAAAACCCCTTTCGTCCTGGCGACACCGGACCCGTAGTAACCTGCTCTTTCGGCAGGTGGGTCCGCTCTTCACTGTTTCAGCGCTTCCAACTTCCGACTCTCCGAAGAGGGCGGGAGGCCTGCAATCCGCAGCGAAATACGCGGTCCCGTTTCGTTACTTTGTGGGTTAAAATGGATCCGGCGCCGCCAGCACGAAAGGGGCGGCAAATTTTATGATGTGGAGAGAAGAGGATCAATATCCCTCTTTCCGGGCCTCTTCTTCCTCTTGTTCTTCGTAATAATCCTCCAGGCGCTGGGAGAAGATCTCAAACACTTTTTCCAGCAATTCTTCGTCTTCCACGGTGGCCAGGATCTCTTCTCCTGTCTGCCCATCGGGCTCCACCCGCAGGATCATCAGTTCATATTCATCAGAGAGGGACATCTCGGCAGGAATGAAGGCCATATAGGTCTCTCCTTCATATTCCAGAGTGTCCAGGTGCTCCAGCTCCAGCTGATTGCCCTCGTCATCGGTGAGGGTGAGAAAATCATTGCCGTAGCCGTCTTGGTTTTGGCTCAGTGTGCTCATAAAGCATCCATCCCGCCGGAAAATCCGGCTTTTCCTTTCGGTTTCTTTTTTATTATTATACCACAATAAGGGCAAAGAAAAAGAGTTGACACAAAAAGATTTCGCTGGTATACTATCTTTGGTAAAACAAAGCAGGGCTGACCGCCCTCACCCTCATGGCTGACAGAAAGGGTTAAGACTGGGTTTCTCTTTCCTTTTGGGGAAAGAGCGGTTTTTGTAGCTTAGGCGGTCGCTTTGCGCCTGAGCTTTTTTCATTTTCAAGGAGGTGCTTTTACATTAGCATCATGGAACATCAAATCAACGAGGAAATCCGGGAAAAGGAAGTCCGGCTGATCGACAGCGAGGGCCAGCAGCTGGGGATCATGTCCCTCCAGAAGGCGCTGGAAGCCGCCGAAGAAAAGGGACTCGACCTGGTGAACATCTCCCCCAAGGCCAATCCCCCCGTCTGCAAGATCATGGACTATGGCAAGTTCCGCTTTGAGCAGGCTAAAAAAGAGAAGGAAGCCAAGAAAAATCAGCGCATTGTGGAAGTCAAAGAGATCCGCTTTTCTCCGAAGATCGATGTGCATGATTTCGAGGTAAAGGCCCGCAACGCCACCAAGTTCCTCACCGGCGGCGACAAGGTGAAGGTCACCGTCCGCTTCCGCGGCCGGGAAATGGCTCACACCCAGATCGGCATGGATCTGCTGAAGAAGTTCGCCGAAACCTGCAAGGAAGTGGGCAATGTGGAAAAAGAGCCCAAGCTGGAGGGCCGCCAGATGATCATGTTCCTGGCCCCCATCAAGAAAAAACCATAACGGCTGTGCCGTTTGTTTTAAGAGAGGAGTTTCAAAAGCTATGCCGAAGATCAAAACTCATACAGGCGCCAAAAAAAGATTTAAGCTGACTAAGTCCGGCAAAATCAAGCACGGTTCCATCAACAGACGCCATTTCAACAATGGCCATGGCTACACCGCCAAGAGAAGACGCCAGCTGCGCAAGGCCGACTATGTGGATTCCACTAAGGTCGCTCAGATCAAGCGTCTGCTGCCCTACAACTAAACAAAGCATACACAGGAGGCTGAAATACAATGGCTAGAGTAAAAGGCGCGATGATGACGCGCAAAAGAAGAAAAAAGACCCTCAAGCTGGCAAAAGGCTACTGGGGCAATAAAAAGAACCATTATAAGGTTGCCAATCAGCAGGTGATGAAGTCCCTGAAGTATGCCTATGTGGGCAGAAAGCTGAAAAAGCGCGACTTCAGAAGACTGTGGATCACCCGTATCTCTGCGGCTTGCGCCCAGAACGACATCAACTATTCCCGTTTCATGAACGGCCTGAAGAAGGCGGGCATCGGCCTGAACCGGAAGATGCTGGCCGAGCTGGCTGTGTCCGACATGGCTGCTTTCACTTCCCTGGTGGAAAAGGCCAAGGCTGCTCTGTAAATCGAATCTTTTCAAAAAAGGCGAGACATTTGTCTCGCCTTTTTTGCGTCCAAAACCATTCCTGCATTTGAGCAATATTTCGCATGATTTTCGCAACATTTCGCAATTTTCCCCTGTTTGATTTTTTCTATTTTTTGCCTTTCTTTATTTCATGTTTTTAGAAACACTCTATAACATCCCAATAAATGTGAAAAAATTGGCCCATTTTCCTCCAAAATAAAAGCGCACTAGATTTTGCATAAAGATGCATCTTTTTAAAAATAAAATTATTGTATTTGCTGGAAATTGCTGTTGATTTTTCAATATCTTGATGTACAATTGAATTGTTCGGGCTTTTTTATAACTGTGGATAATTCAAGAAAATCAAGATGTTTTTTTCCTTTTTGCTGAAAAAATTCAAGAATTACATCCCCTATTTTTCTGTTTAAACAGATAAAATATTTCAGATTATTTTTTTCAAAAATGCAAAAAGATGCATTTTGTAAACACAGCGCTTCTTGATCCTATCCATATTTTTGACATCTGAATGGAAAGGAATGAAGATTTATTATGACTGCAGCAACCAAGCAAAAAAAGAAGAATTCCCGACTGGGCATCAGCGGGAAAATGATTCTCAATGTGGCCCTGCCCACCACGGCTATTTTGTTGATCCTTGCAATCATCGTCACTGTGAGTGTTGTCAACACTGTATGGGGCTTAAAAAACAAAGATATCTCCAACCAGATGCAGGCCGTCTATAACCAGGTGACCCAATATTTCGATCCTTTTTTTGTCAATGAAGAATTTGTGAGCTATCAAAATTCCGTCCAACAGATTTTTTCCGAACTGGAACAATCCCCTGCTTCCTATCGGTTTGAAACCTCGCCTACATTCTCCCGTCTGATGGAAGATCTGCAATATGCAGACTCCACCGGAGGAGATGCCGTGCAAAGCGTCTGGGTGGCCGGTGTGAAAAACAGCCAGGTCATTCAATCCGACGGCTACATCACCGACGCTTCCTTTGATGTGACCACGAGAGTCTGGTATCAACTTCTGGTTGAGAACCCTGGGGTCAGCATTCTCACCCCTGCCTATACCGATGCTTCCACCGGCAATCTGGTGGTCACCGCCGCAATGCCCTATCACAATAAAGCCGGAGAAATGATCGGCGTGATCGGCATTGACCTTTCTTTGGATAATCTGATGGAGTTTTTCAGCGGAATCACCATCGGTGAAAGCGGATATGTAACCGTATATGACTCTGCGGAAAATGTTATCTACCACCCCGATAAGGCGGTATTGATGAACAGCTTAAATCAAGTTCCCTATTCCGACAACATGAAAAAGCTGCTGGAGAACAACGAAAACAGCCAGGTTGTAAAATATCAGCGGGACGGTACCACTTATTATGGCGGCACCCGCTTTATTGATCTATACCACTGGAAAGTGCTGGCCTGTATGCCCGCCAGCGAATATCTACAAGAAACCACTGTGATTTTCACCATCCTTGTGATCGGCTTCCTCCTCTGCATCATCGTGATTGCGGTGATCTGCCTGATCCGCACTCGGGCGTTGACTCGGCCGCTGATTTCTCTGGGAGTCGTTGCTCAAAACTTCGCCAAAGGCAAACTGGATTCCCAAATCACCCGCAGCAGCAACGATGAGATCGGGGACTTGGAAGAGATTTTTGCCACAACCCAAAGCAATCTGAAAAGTATTATTGCGGACATCGCTTCCGTGCTCCATGGTGTTTCCAACAAAGACCTGACCGTAACCACGGGTGCTGTTTATCCGGGCGATTTCCAGGCCATTCGCGATTCTCTATACGGCATCACATCGGCCATGAACCATACCATATCTCGGGTGCGCACCTCCGCCTCCCTGGTGGAATCCAGCGCTGTTCAGGTAGCCAACGGCGCCCAGGCGCTGGCCCAGGGAAGCACGCAGCAGGCCAGCTCTGTGGAAGAGCTCTCGGCTACCGCTCAGGAGATCTCCGACAAGATCAATCACACAGCCAGCCAAGCAGAAGCGGCAGAAAAGCAAACTCTCGCCGCCAGAAACAGCCTTGATCGGAGCAGTCAGAAAATGCGCGATCTTGTAAGCGCCATGGATCAGATTCAAGACACTTCCAATCAGATTCAAGGAATCATCAAGACCATTGATGATATCGCTTTCCAGACCAATATTCTGGCACTGAATGCCGCCGTCGAAGCAGCCCGCGCCGGTGAAGCCGGTAAAGGCTTTGCCGTTGTGGCCGACGAAGTGCGCAACCTGGCTGGCAAATCTGCCGAAGCATCTCAAACGACGCAAGAGCTGATCCAGGCTTCTATTGAAGCGGTCAAACAGGGCAACAACCTGATGGCGGAAACCGCCCAGGGGATGGATGAGACGGCGGAGAACGCCAGTCTTGTGATGGATTCCATCGTCCAAATCGCTCAATCTTCTCTGGAAGAAGCAGAAGCCTTGAGCAGCATCACAATGGGTCTGGGACAGATCTCCAGCGTGGTACAAAACAACGCTGCAACAGCGGAGGAAAGTGCCGCTTCCAGCGAAGAACTTTCCGGCCAGGCCACGATTCTGGAGAACCTTATGGCGGAATTCAAACTAGCTCAACATTCCGCTTCTGTCCAGGAACCACCCAGAACTCCCACTTATTCTCCTTCCTTGGCCTCGGACGATAAATATTGATATCTTCCCCCATGCGCTCTCAGCGCAGCGAAAAAGTGGCCCGAGGCCACTTTTTCGTTTCTTTGCAAGGATCTGTGTACAGCCGGTTGTCCGATAAAAGCGGGCAACCGGCTGCACTTGCTTTTTATTGGATCGTTCCCAGCGGCTCTTTGAAAATATGCAGTTTTTCTTTTTGAAAACCGGGAACTTTTCCCTCCTCCCTTCGTCTAAAGAGGGCACGAAATCTCTATGAGACCGAAAGGAGACTGTAACCCATGAACAAAAAGCATTACCTGGCCCGGCCTGCGGCTGCGGCTCTTTCCCTTACCATGCTGTGGAGCGCCGTTGCTGCCGCTCCCCTCAGCGACATCCAGGGCCACTGGGCCGAGGAGAACATCACCCGCTGGGTGGAAGCCGGCAAACTGGGCGGCTATGAGGACGGCACCTTCCGCCCCAACAACAACATCACCCGGGCGGAATTTGCCAACATTCTGGCAAACCTGCTCTCCCAGCCGGCAGAAACTCCCGAAAACCCCTTCTCCGATGTGAAGGAAGGTGATTGGTATTATTCTGCTGTCACCAAGCTGCTGGCCTATGGCGTTGTTTCGGAGGATGAGACCTTCCGCCCCTCCCAGAACATCACCCGTCAGGATGCCATGACCATGGCCGGGCGCGCTTTCCGCATCACTTCGGCAAACACCGATGTGCTGAATAAGTTCTCTGATGGCGATCAGGTAGCCGCTTACGCCCAGGCTTCTGTGGCTGGCTTTGTGGAGGAAGGCTATCTGGGCGGCTATCCCGATGGCACTCTCCGTCCTCTGGCCAACATCACCCGGGCCGAAAGCGTCAAGCTGCTGGATTCCCTGGGCCTGGTTCACGATGCCAATTCTCTGGAAGGGATCATCGACCGCACCTATGCCGGTCTGGAAGATCCCGATGTGATCCCCATGGTAACCACCACCCGCATCACCGATGAAACCGCCGAATACTATCTGGGCCTGAAAGATCTGTCCCAGGTTTCTGAAGCGGTGGCTTCGGAAGCGGCCATCGGCTCTATGCCTCACTCGGTTTGCCTGGTGCGGGCCAAGGACGGTGTGGATGTGGAAGCTCTGAAAGAGGAGATCCGCACCTCGGTGAATCCCCGAAAGTGGATCTGCGTAGGCGTGGAGCGTGAGGACATCGTCATGGCCAGCCAGGGCAATCTGATCCTGATGGTCATCAATCCGGATATTCCCCAGCAAATCGCCGACAGCTTCATGAAGCTGGACCTTTCCCCCAAACTCACCCCGGACGCCGACGGCCTGATCCAGTATGAGGACTATTACATGGACGACATCGGCACCCTGCGGCCCGATTCGGTGAAAAATTTTGCTGCGAAGATCGAAAACCTGGCTGCCGATCAGCTGAAAGAAGCGGCCAACCTGTATTATTCCGTCATCCCCAGCAAGTCCTATTTTGTCAATGACAAACTGGAGACCTCCTTTGACTACGACCAGATGAAGTCCATTCTGGGCGAGAATGTGAAGAGCGCTCAGTACATCGACCTGTTTGGCGCACTCCAGCTGGAGGACTACTACAAGACCGATCCCCACTGGCGCCAGGAATGCCTGCAGGATGTAGTCGATACACTGGGAAAGACCATGGGCTTTTCCGTTGACCTGTCCACCTTCACAGCCAACACCACCATCGAAGGCATCACCGGCCAGCACGGCCAGGGCAAGGAGGACTTCCCCACTGAGACCCTGATCTATCTCACCTCTGCCGCCATGGAGCAGGTCAAGGTGGACAACTGGGACAAGAATGCTCCCACTACCATTTACGATGTGGCTGCTCTGGATGGAGACTCCCCCTATGATGTGTTCCTCTCCGGCCCCACTCCCCTGGTGACTCTGGAAAACCCCAATGCCACCTCGGACAAGGAGCTGGTGATCTTCCGGGATTCCTATTCCTGCAGCCTGGCTCCCCTGCTGGTGGAGCAGTACAAGACCGTCACACTGGTGGATCTCCGCTACATGATGAGCAGCCTGCTGCCTCAGTATGTGGACTTCGCCGGGAAGGATGTGCTCTTCCTCTATAACGAGCAGGTGGTCAACCACAGCGAAATGCTGAAGTAAACACCAAAGATACCATATTTCTCTCCCGCCGGGCCGTGGGGCCCGGCGGGCAAACTACACCGGGGAAAAAATTTTTTCCCCGGTGTTTTTTTGTAAAGTTCCTGCAAAAACAGTGGATATCCCTTGAAAAAGTTGCGAAAATCAAACAACTGGATTTTCCCCGTTTTTGCCCCCCTTGCGGCGGTGCAAGGGGGTATGTTAGTATGGGAGCAAGGGAGCCGTTCGCTCCCCCATTAAAAAGGGAAGGATGGGGAAGATGGACAAAAAGCAAGTCAATCGGGATATTTTCAGAATGGTGCTGCCGATTATCATTGAGAATATGCTCCAGATGTCCGCTGGACTGGTGACCACAGCCATGATCGGACGGCTGATGGCCGATGACATCGCCGCACAAGGCGTGGGCAACCGGATCATCAACACCTTTTGGGCGCTTTTCAAAGGCATTGGTATCGGCACCACGGTCATCGTGGCTTTGCGCTATGGCCAGCAAAAACGGGATCAGTGCCGCCGTACGGTGGAGCAGGCCTATGTGACGGTCATCCCTGTTGCCCTTCTTTGTGTGCTGGGCACGCTGATTTTCCTGGACCCGATCCTTCATCTGTTCACCCAGGATCAGGCTTTGCTGGATACCGCCCGTGGCTTTGCCCGTATCGCCATTTTCGCCGTGCCCTTTATGGCCCTGTCCAGCCTGAATGCCGCCGCTTTCAACGGCCACGGCAACACCAAAACCCCTATGTACATCGCCTTTTTGATGAATGGGGTCAACATCGTCCTGGGCTTTTTGCTGATCTTCGGCCCCGGCCCGCTTCCGGCCTTGGGACTCACCGGCGCCGCTATCAGCACCGTTTGCTCCTGGATGACAGGCGGACTTACCGGCCTGTTCCTTCTCTATGCCCCCAAAGGCTATTTCAGCCACGAGATCCACAACCAGCCTTTTTTCTCTCTGGACAAAAATGTGCTGGCCGAAGTATACAAAACCGGCATCCCGGCCGCTTGTGAAAATGTGTTCTGGCAGCTTTCAGCCATCGTGCTAAGCAATGTGATCCTGGGCTATGGCAGCGCCGCTTTCGCCGCTTACAACCTGGGGCTCCAGGCCGAGACCATCTGCGAAATGCCAGGCATTGGCTTTGTCACCGCCTCCACCTCTTTGGCAGCCCGGGCCATCGGCATGAACGACGATTCTCTGTACCGGCTGTACTTCAGGCAAATGCGAAAGTTTTCCTTTTTCACCGGCGTCTTTGCCAGTGTGGCCCTCTTCACCTTTGCCGGTGGCTTTATGACATTGCTCACCGACAAAGCAGAGATCCAGGCTCTGGGCCGGGTGTATGTGTTCATCATGGGCTTTGCCCAGATTCCTCAGGACCTGGCCAAGGTCTATAACGGCACCATCCGCTCGGCGGGCTACCGGAATGTACCCATGACAGTATCCTTTGTGGGCATCTGGTGTGTGCGTGTGCCCATGGCAGTGATCTGCGGCAAACTCCTTCACCTGGATCTGTCCTTTATCTGGGTGGCCATTGCTCTCGATCAGATCGTGCGTATTTTGATCAACATGGCTATTTTCCAGAAAAAACGAGTGATCGATGTGATCTCCGATGGGCGGGCCGCTCGCCTTCAGGGAGAAAAGACCTCTGCATAATGATTGCAAAAAATCCCCTCACCGCCGGTGGGGGGATTTTTTTGTCAAAAAAATTCTTGACAACTGTTACTTTCTTGTGTATATTAGAACTAGAATAATTCTAATTCTTATTTCTCCAGGGCATCTCTGGAAATTCATTTACAAGGAGGACAATGCTATGCGAAGCATCACCACACTGGATCTGCAATACGCCCACCGTTTTTACGGCTTCAAGGGAGAGGCCCAATATCTCCACGGCCACACCGGTGTCCTGACCATCGAGGTGGAAGACACTATCGAGCCCGGGGTCAACATGGTTTTCCCCTGTAACGAAATTCAAAAGACAGCCTGGGAAGTGCTGAAGAACTTTGACCACGCCCTCATCCTGCGGGAAGACGATCCCCTGCTCCCCGCCGTCCTCCAGGTGTATGAGGACCAGGGCATCCGCAACGGCGCTCCCCAGAACCAGATGAAAGGCCCCGCTTTCCAGACCGAGTTGGCCAAGGCCTACCCCGAATGCCGCCTGGTGGTCACCAAGGAGACCCTGACGGTGGAAGGCATGATCAAAATCGTTTATGATCTGCTGAAGGACAAGCTGAACATTGCCAAGATCACCTTCACCAGCGGTGTCAATGCCGCTTCTGCGGAATTTGTCACCAAGAACCAGATCGACCGCTGCCCCCTGTGCGGCATTGCCCTGAATGAAAAGGGCGTCTGCCCCAAGTGCGGCTATCAGAAGAAGTAACTTCCTCCTGTTCTATATATAAAAAGACCTGGCCACATGGCCAGGTCTTTTATGTGTCGGAAAAGTGGCTTTTGCCACTTTTCCGAATTTTTGCAAGGGGCTGCATGCACGCTTTGGCGCACACTTGCCCCTTGAGAGGTGCAAAAAGCCACGCACAGGTCGCGGCTTTTTGCGAATCAATAAGGTATGGGGTAAATAGCCTTTTCCTACTATATGGGGTTTTCGGCAGTCTGTTTTTATATGTTAGCCTTTGCCTTCCCGGCGCAGTTTGTCCAGTATCACCTGATCGGCCGGACAGAAGGCGTAATTTTCGATTTCCTCCGGGGTAATCCACCGAAGGTCCTGATGCTCCAGCTTTTGGGGAATTCCCCGAACAATGGAAGCGTGAAACAGGGTAAGGTGCACCGTGAGATCGGTATATTCGTGGGTCACCTCCAAAAAGACATCCCCCACCTGAATCTCCACATCCAGCTCTTCCCGGCATTCCCGGATCAGGGCCTGCTCCTTGCTTTCCCCAGGCTCGGTCTTTCCTCCTACAAATTCCCACAAAAGCCCCCGGGCTTTGTGTTCCGGCCTCTGGCCGATGAGAAACCGGTCCCCTTCCCAGATGAGCGCTGCCACCACCTCTGTCATATTGTGCTCCTTTCTCTTTACCAAAAAGGGCTTCCCGGTTTGCAGGAAGCCCTTTTTTTCCACTTATTTGCCCAGCTTCTTGTTTTTCTCCGCAGACCCAGCCACAGCCTGGATGCAGGCGCTGCGCAGGCCGCCTTCCTCCAGCTTGGAGACGCCCACAATGGTGGAGCCCCCGGGGGAGCAAACGGCGTCCTTCAGCGCACCGGGATGCTGGCCGCTTTCCAGCACCAGGGAAGCGGCCCCCAGCACGGCCTGGGCCACATAGGTCATGGCCTTCTGACGGGGTACACCAGCCATGACAGCGCCGTCGGCCAGGCCTTCCATAAAGAGATAGGCAAAGGCGGGAACACAGCCGGAAGCCGCACCGGCGGCATCGGCTAGGTTCTCCCCGATCCGGTCAAACCGGCCCGACTGGGCCATGATGGTTTCGAATTCATCCACCAGCTCCGGCTTACAGCATTCCGGATGGATCAAAGTCATCCCCTTGCCGATGGCAGCGGGGGTGTTGGGCATGATGCGCAGCACCGGCACCCGATCGGTCAGGTTCAAATGCTGATACATACTCTCCATAGTGACCCCGGCGGCCATGGAAACCAGAACCTTCTCTTCTCCCTGATCCATGCATTCCTTCACCACCGGGGCGATCTGGCGCAGTACCTCCGGAAGGATATGGGGCTTGACCCCCAGCATGATGAATTTGCTCTGGCGTACCACTTCTTCATTGGTGAGCACCACCTGGCAGCCCACTTCTTTGGCCAGAGCCTGGGCCTTGGCCGGGGTGTGATTGGTCACCACCACCTGCTGAGGGCCAATGCCCTTGCAGGCCGCCCGTACCAGGGCCGCGCCCATGTTTCCTGTGCCGATGAATCCTATTGTATACTGGAACATTTGCTTTCTTCCTTTCCTTCCTCTTCCTGCTGCCGGATGGCGCTTTGGGGCACATAGCTGTGGTCATAGAGCACCCGGGCCCGATTGCGCATCAGGACGGTGTCTTCATAGTTTCCCGTTCTTTTGTCCACTTTCCGGCGATAGATGGTGTTATGGCGGTAAAGCTCCGCCCCTTCTTTTTCAAAATACTCGTCCTCCACCCGGATATGCCAGCAATAAGGCAGAGGTTCCTGGCACCGCAGCTGACCGTGGAGATACTCCCCGTCAATAAAGGCTTTCAACTGAAAAACCTGCTGGGTGTCGTTTCTCACCCGGTAATCCAGGTAATTATAGGCAATGGAGGTTCCCACCCCGAAGGGCACCTGACGGCCAAAATCGGGGAACAGATCCATGCTGTCATGATGGTGATGCTCCAGAATGGTCAATGGGCTGTGGAGCACCATAAAATGGATGAGGTTCGTAAATTGGCACATTCCACCGCCCACGCCCTGGCCTACCTGTCCCTTGCCGATGGTCATACCCGTCTGATAGCCTTTGCGTCGGGTACACCGGCCCACCAGATGCCAAAAGGAAAAGGTCTCCCCGGGATAGATCAGAATCCCATCCACCCGTGGAGCGGCCAGGGTCAGATTTACCTTTTTGTTTTGCTGCAAAGCCATATCCACATCCCCCAACCGGCGGAGGATGAGGGATTTATGGTCATAGATCAGCTGAGGCAATGGTTCTTTCTGAACTGTCTTGGCAAAGGGGCCCTGGGAAAGGTCTTTCATCTTCCGGCGGAGAATCTCCTTTTCCTGGGAGATGCGATAGGCCCAAGGTCCCCACTGGCAAAAGAGCTTTCTGGCCATAGGCGCCTCCTATTTCAGTTCACGCACCTGATATACATCCTCCCGGCGGGCGGAAAGCAGCGGCAGCTGCTGACGCACCTGCTGTACCTGCTCCATATCCAGCTCCACCACCTGGAAAGTTTCTTCTGCCCCGGCCCGCCACAGCACATCTCCCCAAGGGGAGACGGCAATGGAATTGCCATAGGACACATAGCAGCCCTTTTCATCCCGTGCCGGAGCCACGCCCACAGTGTAGCACTGACCGTCCACCGCACGCTGGCGGAAAAGGAGTTCCCAATGAGCCGGGCCTGTGGTCATGTTGAAGGCCGCCGGCACCACCAGCACCTGGGCACCTCCCAGC
>CALLCY010000147.1:0-14529 GCA_938000015.1 uncultured Clostridia bacterium | reverse complement strand
ACCCGCTTCACCTTGAACCTGATGCTGCGGGCGGCGGGAAAATATCTGTTCCATCTGCGCCAGATCGAAAAGATCTCCAGCAAAATCGAAGGCGATCTGTATAAGTCTCTGAAAAACAAGGAACTGATCCAGCTGCTCACATTGGAAAAGTCCTTGGTTTATTTTACCACATCTCTGAAATCCACAGAAACCACGCTGGAAAAGCTGCTTCGTGGACGAATCCTCAAACTATACGAAGAGGACCAGGATCTTCTGGAAGATGTAATCATCGAATTCAAACAGGCCATCGAAATGGCCGATATCTATTCCAACATTCTAAGCGGTACCATGGACGCTTTTGCTTCGGTGATCTCCAACAATCTGAATATCATCATGAAAGTGCTCACTGTCATCACCATTCTGATGACCATTCCCAATATCGTTTTCAGTTTCTATGGCATGAATGTGCAGGATATGCCTTTGCCCCACACCTGGTTCCCGGTGACTCTCTCCATTGCTATCACCGGTCTTACCTGGCTGGTGCTCAAAAAGAAAAATCTCTATTGATAAACATTTGCTTTGGCCCCAAACCGATCCAATTTCGGTTTGGGGTATTTTTTTTGAAAAGAGAATAGAAAGAATGATATATAGCAGGCAATATGTGATATGATTGGATTATCATTCCAATGGAATGATAAAAAAAGAAAGAGAAAGAGGGATCGAGATGAAACAATGGATCAAAAAATTATGGGCTTGTGCATTGATTTTTTGTATCCTGCCATGGCCTTTTCCGGTCCATGGCGAACTGAAGGTGCAAGCGGCGGAGCCAGGAGAGCCGGAAGAAACGGTGTTTACCCTGCTGGAAAGCGGAGGAGAGGATCGCCCGATCACCAGAGCAGAGGCTGCGGCCGTGGTGGTGCGGGCCTTTGGAGCTACAAAAGAAGCCGGAATGCAGAATTATGTGGATGTGCCAAAGGATAGCTGGTATCGCCAGGACATGAGGCGGGTGGTGGCCATGGGAGTGATGCATGGCTATGGAGGTTACCTGCGGCCTGAAGAGGTATTGACCTGGGAAGAAGCCGGCTTGATTTTCCAAAGGCTGTTTTGCCTTGACCGGCAACCCACAGATGGGAGAACAGGTCATGAGCCGATCACCAGAGGAGAATTTGTTCAGATGGGAGCTCGCCTGGTACCACAGCGCTTGACCGCCGGGAGCCAGGGCTGGCAGATGGAAGGAACCACATTGATCACCCAGAATGGCAACTATTCTCAGCTTGTGGTGATGGGGGATCTGATTATCACCGAGGGAGCCAGCGACCAGGTATGCCTCCAGGATGTGGTGGTATATGGACGGCTGGTGGTGCGAGGCAGCGGACAGGTAACGATGAAAGGGGTCTCTTGGGCCGATCAGATCCTTTTGTCTGCGGTTGCGGACCGCGTCCATTTGGAAGCGGAGAAAGGATGCGCAACAAAGATCGAAGTATTGACACCCATGGCGACTCTGTCCGGTTTCTTCACCCAAGTGGATCTGAAGAGCGACAGCGCTCGGCTGGTTCTCAGCGGTGCATGGGTGGAGAATGTGCGGATGCTGGCTGATCACAATGTGGTGATGGCGTCTTCCGGGAGTTTTGTCCAGTGTGTGGAAAGCAGAGGCGCCCAGGGGACAATTATGGGCACGGGACAAGTGGAGCAGGTGCGGGCCTACGGAAACGGTCTCTATGTGGAAACGCCGGGCACTCAAGTGATTGCTTTGCGGGGAAGCAGAGATGTGTGGGCTGGAGGAATCCTGTTGGAAGAAGGCAGTTTGGTGACGCCGGGAAAAGGAGAGGGATTCTTCCCTGAAGAGGAGAAACCGGACAATACACAAGGATCAGGAAGCGGCGGAAGTTCTTCCGGGTCGTCAGGCGGATCATCAGGCGGGTCGGAAGATGGAGATGAAGATGGAGATGATGGCGAAGTAATACCGCCGGATGAGACAGACAAGTGGCCCATGGATCAGGTTTCTCTGGAGAGCGATCATACCAGCCAGCCCATTTCTGGTGTGACTGCGGAAGAAGAAGAGGGAATACGGACACTGAGACTGGAAATGGGAAGCGACCAAGAGGTGGCATGGGGATATCCCTCCCAGGAGACCCAGGAAGCTTTTGAAGGAAGAGATCCCCAGACGCTCTTTGGCGTGGTGGGATTGCGTTTTGAGCCAGGTGGAGAGCTGAAAGAAGACGGTGTCACCACGGTGAGATGGAGCAGTAAAACATTGCTGGCCATGGGCTATTCTCCGGATGACTCGGGGGATGATGTGTTATATGAAAAGGAAAATCAAGGGCTGGCCCGTCAGTGGACGGTGAAAAACAGTGAACTGGAGCAAGGGCTTACGGTGTTTGTGCCCATCAGTGCGCTGGAAGAGCAGATCCCCATCACCATCCGCTGGAACGATGAGGAAGAAGTGGTGTATCAGCTTTGTGTGGGCACACCGAAGTTTCAATGGATGACATCGCCGGAATGGACGGTGGAAGGCACAGCCAGAGGACCGGAAATCAGCCTGTCCTATCAGCGGAGTGGGGCGGTGGATACCAGCCTGCTTCGTTTGGTCTCTGCCCAGGACCCTGAGCAGGAATATGGCCGCTGGGAAAGCAGCCATCTGGAAAAAGGAGAAGTGTGCTTCCAGTGGACATTGACCGGGGAGAACTGCCCGCCCTTTGGTGAAACATTGCTTTTGGTGCTGGAGGAAACCTGCGGACAAGACACGAAGAGATGGGAAAAAGAACTGTCTTTTACCGGAGAAGAATTGGGAGAGCAGTTGCCCGCAGAAGAAGGAATGCTGGCCTTTGCAGCCCAAAGTGACAATTTGACCCCAGAGCAGACCCAAGTGCTGGAGGAAATGTGGAATGAAGGAGGAGAAACACCCTTTGCCGGGCTCCTTTCTTTTGAAGGGCAGACATTGAGAGTGGATACCAGCAAAGCCCAGGGCCTGGGAGATTGGTGCCAGGAGAATCTGGGGCGGCGAGAGCTGCCGGTGGCGATATACAGCACCGTGTCTCTGCCGGGAATCGATACCGGATTTGAGTGGATCACACCGGTGCTTTGGCTGGATGCCGATCTGCTGGAGCAGGAGGGGCTGGACTGTATGGCTGCGGAAGAAGGCCCGGCCTTGTTTATTTTGCGTTATGGGAATACAATAGAAGGAGGAACAAATTGATCTGAAAAAGAAAAAGGAGCGCATATGAAAGAAGAAAAAATCGGGCTTGTGGTGGAAGGGGGAGGCATGAAATGCGCATACAGCGCAGGAATTCTGGATGCTTTCCTGGATGAAGGGATCGCCTTCCCTTATTGCATCGGCGTTTCGGCCGGTTCAGGCAATCTGGCCTCCTATCTAGCGGGGCAGAAGGGGAGAAACCTTCGTTTTTTCACCCGCCATATCCATTCTCCTGAGTATTTTGGCATCAAAAGCGTGGTAAAGACCGGCGAGTTGTTTGGTATGCAGTACATCTATGGAAAGTTGAGCTGCGCCGCAGGAGAAGACCCCCTGGACTACCCGGCTCTGCTGAAAAATCCCGCAGAATATCAGGTGGTGGTCACCAATGCAAAAACAGGACAGCCGGAATATTTCGGCAAGGAGATGGTGAAGCAGGATGATTACCGCCTCATTATGGCTTCCAGCGCCATTCCAGTGGCTTGCCATCCGGTGAAATTGGGGGGCGTGCCCTATTTTGACGGCGGTCTCACTGATGCCATTCCCGTTCGGCACGCCTTGGAAGAGGGGTGCAGCCGGTTGGTGGTCATTTTATCCAAAAGCCGGGATTATGTGAAAAAGCCTCAGAATATGCGCCTTCTGTATCGGACGGCCTGCCGCAAATACCCCAATATCGTCAATGCCATCCGCCGGCGTCACCGAGTGTACAATGAAAACTTCAAAGAGGTTTTTGCCCTGGAAAAGGAGGGAACAGCCTTTGTGTTTGCTCCCAGCCAGCCCAGCTCAGTGGGCACCTATTCCATGGATGAAAAGGCCGAGCAGGCCCTGTACGATCTGGGACTGAAGGATTTTCAGGAAAGAAAAGAAGAGTTGATGGCATTTTTAGGGAAATAAATCACAAGGCCGGAGCGATCTGCTCCGGCCTTGTGTTATTCGTTATGCAATGGAATTTCCCAAGGTATAGGCTTGCTCCAGTTCCGGCTTTCCGGCAATGTCTCCCACATCCATATTGCCGCCAGCCAGGATATGACCCAGATCAGTCCAATGCAGATGCTCCATCAGATGCTGATAATAGGTCAGCGCATCTTCAAACCCATGTCCCTCGGCCGCCATCAGCAGCACACAGGCTCGATCGTGGCCACGCAGCAGGTTGCCATCGTTTTCTTCCAGAGCAAACAGCCGGTCCATCGCGGTGCGCAGCTGGCCGCTGAAATTCCAATAATACAGCGGTGAGGCCAGCACCACCACATCACAGGTGCGCATGGCTGGATAGATCTGATCCATATCATCTTTCTGGACACAGGGGCAGGGACGGCTGCTATGGCCGCCGAAACAGCCTTTGCATCCATGGATGTTCATGTCGCCCAGGAAAAATTCAGAAACGGTATGCCCGGCCTTTTGGGTGCCTTGGGTGAATTTTTGCACCAGGGCAGAGGTGTTTCCGTTTTTTCGAGGGCTGCCGTTTAAAATGACGATGTTCTTTCCCATGTTTTCTTCCCCCTTTCTCAGATTTTTTCGGCCAGGGCCGCTGCCTGTTCACAGCCGTCTGTTTTTTGAATATCGCCAGGCTTCAGCACGCCAGGCACCAGCACTTCTCCTACCATGATCCATTTGTTCAAAGCGGCCGTGCGTTCCATGGGGATGCGCACCCCGTCCAGCACGGACAGATCCTCTTCTTCACAGCAGGCGATGAGGGCACATTCTTTGCCGGAAATGTCCTTTCCTCCCACCACCAGGGAATAGATCCGGTCGATCACTCCTTTGATCTGGGCGGGGATGGAATACCAGTAAACCGGCATGGTGAAAACAAGAGTGTCGGCCTCCAGGATGGCCGGGGCGATTTTGTTGAAATCGTCGTCAAAGGTGCAGGCTTTCCCGGTGGAAAAACAGGTTTCACAGGCACGGCAGCCGCCGATCTCCATCATGGCCGCATCGAAGCGGGTGACCGAATGCCCTTTTGCCTGGGCCGCTTTGATGAAGCTTTCGGTCATGGCAAAACTGTTTCCATTTTTCCGGGGACTGCCGGTGATGACAACCACTTTCTTGCTCATATATCTTCCTCCTCGTTTGTGTGGGATTGACTTTTCCCGGGTGGGATAATACAATCATAGCAAGAATGAAGCAAAGAACAAGTACGCACATTGAAGTGTGATACTTACCTTGAGGAAAGTGTGATGGAATATGAAGGAAAAGGAAGAATATAAAACCTGTATTGCCAATGCCAATCTGGCCGATACGGGCTTCAGCTATACTCTGTCGCTCATCAATGGCAAATACAAGATGACCATTCTGTACACCTTGATGTGTTTTGATGTGGTGCATTTCAATGAAATGAAAAAATATATTGGCGGTATTTCCTATAAGACCCTCAGTGCCACTTTGAAGGAGTTGGAAGCCGATGGACTGGTTCATCGGGAGGAATACCCTCAGATCCCGCCCAAGGTGGAATATAGCCTGACCGAAAGAGGAAAATCCCTCATCCCTATTCTGGATCAGATGTGCGATTGGGGCGAGCAAAACAGATTGTGAGCAAGTGAGGAAAAGGAGGAAAACTGTATGGAGAAACCCAGGATTCGGCTGACTCTCATTGATCGGAAGGGGACGCATGGATGTCATCGGGGGCATAGAGTGGGAGATAGTTTTGACTTTGATACCCAGCGGGGAGAATTGTGTCCTATGGCCATGCATGTGGCCTTTCCCTATGTGGATATTCTGCGCTATGGCGGGTCTATCCCAGGCCAGCCGGAAGGGACGGCGGTGTTCTGTTGTCCCGATGCCGATGTAATCAATGTGTTTAAAATTGAAAAAATTCAGAATTGAATAGGTAGTTGTGCTGTTTCAGAAAAGGACTTCCAGGGGATCGCTTTGTGCGGTCCTTTTCTTTTTGACAATTCTACGATGTAAAACTTGACATTACAACTAGTCGATGATATACTTCGCTTGATGTAATTTTAAAAATTACAATAATGCGAAAATCAGAAGGAGCAGTGCATGATGAAAGCAGCACAGATTCAGAATTATTCCAAAAATATTGATGTCCAGATCAGGGAAGTACCTTTGCCGGAGATTGCTGATTATGAAGTATTGATTCAGGTAAAGGCAGCAGCAGTCAACCCATTGGAACTGTTGATTCTCACCGGGAGCGTCAAATTGATTCAGGATTATCCCATGCCGCTCACCTTGGGCAATGAATGTTCCGGTATCGTGGAGAAAGTGGGACGGAATGTGTGGGGAATCAAGGAGGGGGATCGCGTTTATACCAGATTGCCTCTGAAAAAATCGGAGCATTTGCGGAATATGTGGCGGTGGATCAAAGCGCCGTTGCTCTGATGCCAGAAGGATTGGATTTTTCACCGGCAGCGGCCATTCCTCTCGCTGGCCTGACGGCTTATCAGGGAATCAAGGAGGAGCTGGAGGCGAAGCCGGGATAGTCAGTGCTGATCACCGGAGGTTCCGGCAGTTTTGGACAGGTGGCTGTGCCAGTGGCAAAGGCAATGGGATTGGAGGTTATCGTTACAGGAAGCGGCCGGGTGCGTGAGGAATTTCTGGCCATGGGAGCTGACCGGTATATCGATTACAAAACAGAAAATTACTGGGAGACGGTGTCCGGGGTGGATCATGTGATTGACACTTTGGGGGCAGAGGAGTTTGAGCATGAGTTGTCCGTACTGAAAGAGGGAGGACGGCTTCTCAGCCTGCGCACCGGCCCCAATCAGGCTTTTGCAATGAAAAACCATTTTCCGCCGGCCAAAAGAGCATTGTTTGCCATGGCCGGAGCCAAATATGACAAAGCGGCCCGAAAGCAGGGGAAGGAATACCGCTTTCTTTTCGTTCGCTCCGATGGGGAACAACTGAAAACGATTACAGATATTGTAGAAAAATTTCATATTGCACCTACGATAGACCCTCATGTTTTTTCTTTGGATCGGGCTGGAGAAGCTCTGAAGCTGATGGCCCAGGGGGTTACTCAGGGAAAAGTGATCCTGCGGGTGTTGTGAGGATACGCACTTTATAACAAAACACCCCTACTGCCATGGCAGTAGGGGTGTTTTGTTATAAAAATTGTTGGATTTACAGAGTGGGCATGATCTCCGGGGGCATGGGGCAGCGATAGCCACCGCCATTTTGCTGGAGAAGCTCTTCCTTGGCTTTCTTCAAAAGCTCCGGATCTTCCAGAGCATAGAGGCCGGAAAGGGCCATCACCTGGGCAGCCTTGATGGTGCCCTTGTGGGCGATGGAGGAGCAGGACTGGGCCGTCACCTGCCAGGTGTGGCCGGGGGTGCCCATGGCCTCGGTGCACATATTGATCTGGGCGGTGGGAGCGCAGTAGCTGGCGTCACCCACATCGGTGGAGCCGCCCATGGGGGAGCTTTCCGGGATGAAGGGCAGCACCACATCGCACAAAGCGGCGTTCTGCTGGATCAGCTGCTGCATTTCAGGCACACCGGCGTATTTCTCGGCGTAGCTCTTCAACTGATCGGGGGAGAAGGTTTCCCGGATGGCGGAAGCCAGCTTCCGGTCCTCTTCGTCGAACTGAGGAGCGCCCACTTCGGTGAGGGCCTGGTACATCAGTTTGGTGAGAGAGGGGTTGGGGATGTAGTCGCTTAGACCTTCGTGGATCTGGATCTCCAGCTGGGTGCCGGTCATCAGAGCGGCGCCCCGAGCCACATCACACACCCGCTCGTAGATCTCCATCATCTGGTGCACCCGGGGAGCGCGGATGAAGTAATGGACGGCGGCGTGATCCTGCACCACATTGGGGGCGATGCCGCCCACATCCACATAGGCGTAGTGGACCCGGGCTTCGGGGATGATGTGTTCCCGCAGATAGTTGACGCCCATGCTCATCAGCTCGCAGGCGTCCAGAGCGGAGCGGCCCAGGAAGGGGGTAGAGGCGGCGTGGGAAGTGCGGCCCTTGAAGCGGAAAAAGACGCTGAGGTTGGCCAGGCTGCTGCACAGCCACACATTGTTGGTGGTGCCGGGATGCCAGGTGAAGCAGGCGTCCACATCGTCAAACAGGCCGTCCCGGGCCATGAAGGCCTTGGCGCTGCCATATTCCTCACCGGGGCAGCCGTAATAGCGGACCGTGCCCGAAAGGTGATTTTTCTCCATGAACTCTTTGGCGGCCCAGGCGGCAGCCAGAGCGGCGGTGCCCAGGCAGTTGTGGCCGCAGCCGTGGCCATAAGCACCGGGAGAGAGCTCGTCCTTCACCGGGCAGGCGGCCTTCTGGCTCAGGCCGGGGAGAGCATCGTATTCGCCCAGATAGGCGATCACCGGTTTGCCGCTGCCCCAGGATGCCACAAAGGCAGTGGGAATGCCGGAAAGGCCGGTTTCCACCGAAAAGCCCAGTTCACGGGCGGCCTTTTCCAGACATTCCGCCGATTGGTATTCTTTCATGCCCGCTTCGGCATAGCCCCAGACTTCATCGCTGACAGCGTTGAAAAACTGCTGTTTTTCCTCGATGGCCTGGCAGACGAACTCTTTTTTGTTCATGTTGGATCGCTCCTTTGTATTATATAGTGTGGAAAAGCAAAATAAATAGGCTGGTTTACAGCACCAGCTTCAGAGAAAAGCGGCCTTCGGAGATTTCAAACTGAAAGACGGCACCGTGTTTTTTGCAGAAGGCCGCAATGGATTGCACACCGAAGCCGTGTCCCTCCTTTGAGGATACCGGCAAACCCTGGTCATTGAATAGTACCGGCGCAGCACAGGGATTGGAAATTTCAAGCATGATGGAGGGAGCCCCCACCATCTTGCAGCGGATCTCTTTCTGCCCCGGGGGCAGATCTTTATTGGCATGAATGGCATTTTCCAGGGCGTTGGCCAGAACTATGGCCAGCTCGTTTTCTTCCACCGGCAAAGTGGTGAGAGAAGCGATTTTGGTCTCCAGGCGGATGCCCTGCTGCTGGGCCTGGTTAAAGTAGGCGGAAAACACAGCGTCCAGCACCGGAAGGTGGCACCAACAGGTCTTTTTTTGCTCATCCAGATGCTTTTGTGCGGCATCCAGGAATTTCAGAGCGGATTCCGTGTCGCCACGGGCCACCAGCTCCGTTACGGTCTGGAGTTGATGGCGCAGGTCATGGCGCTGGATCTTGATATCTTCCTCCACTTCCTGTACCGTTTGCAATTTTTCTTTTAAAGCAGAAATCTGTACGGTAAGCAGCGCAGCATTCTGGCGTTCCAAAAGGACCTGGTGCTGGCCGATGAGCAGTTTGAACACCGCCACATATACCACAACCAAAGGGATGATGGCCACATAGAGATAAGCCCTCTGGGAAGTACTTTCAATGTAATTGACCGGCCAGGAGGCCAGAAAGATGAGATAAAGGCAAAAGGAGCAAGGAATCAGGGTGAGAATGCCCCAACGGGAAGGAATGACGGTGAGCAGCATACGGAAAGGCCGCCGTAGAAAACGCCATTCCAGATAGATGGCCGACGAATAAAACAGGGCCGTCAGCAGAAGATTGGCCACATTGGAGAGGTGAAGCGTGTCGGCAGCCCAGCGGATCATGGAAACAGACAGCAGGGACAGAAGAATTTGGGTGGCGTAATTGAAAACGGCCTGGGCCGGGGTGTCATTGGCGGCCCAGTAGGTGAGCAGGATGGCTGGAATGGATATGGTAAAAAAGAACAAGCGAAGGAGAAGCAGTTCTCCGCCCAGCCACAGAAGAAGGGCGCTGGAAACAACGCACCAAATGCTGTAAAGCGCCAGAATGCCAAGCAGTTTTCGGCCTTTCAAGCGGAAATCTGTCAGACTGGCCATCATTCCGATGGTCATAAGGGTGATGAGATAGGTGCGGCAAATGAGAAAAACCAGTTGTGACATGGTAGGCACCTCCCTTTGTGACGGCTGTTTGGCCCTGCTTCATGTGTACCAAATAGCCCGGTCAATAAACCAAATGGAGCAAACGGGGATTCATGGGCACATCGGTGTCCCGCAGGCGGCGGGCGATGCGCAGCGCTGCCTCTTTGTGATTTTCCAGGTTCTGGTTTAACACAAAGCTGCGGGTGGCTGTATCAAAGATATAGCTTTCTTCGGTGCCGTCCTGGCCAGGGATGGCTTCGGCCAGGCGGAAATCCTCCCAAGGCATGTAGTGGGAAGCGATGCCATCGCAGAAGATGACGCCTTTTTCGCCCAACTCAAAAAAAGAACGGCGGCAGACACCCAGCAGGCGGAAATAGTAAGAGAAGAAATAGAGCAGCACAAAAAGGGCCATGGCGCAAAAAAGAGTTCCCGCCCAGTTGAACAGGGAGAAGTCCTGCAAAGTAGACCGCAGCATATGGATCAGCAGGGGAAGGACGCAAAGAGCACCGATTCCCTGGATGAAGAGCACACGGCTGACCCGATCCCGCACAAAGGCCCGGGTGAAATGATACCGTTTCCCATCGCCGGGAAAGGGAGTGGAAGGGGGCTGGACATAAGGGGAAAAGGGACCATCGGTGCTGTGGTAAGTCCGGCAGATGGGGCAATAATAGGCAGTTTCAGCCTGAGGATCGCCCAGGTTGAGATAGGGGAACGCATCGGTTCCCTGGGGTTTTAAACAAACTGCCAAACGGCTGCCACATTGAGGACAGGCTCTGTCCCGAAAAAGGATGTCATTTTTTTCAGCCATTTGCCGCAGCTTGTCCCGATTTTTTGCCGCCATGAAAAACCCTCCCTTTTTGTAAAATGATCCGATCATATTGTAGCAGAAGGGGCGGTCTGTGGCAAGAAGCGGAGAAAGAAGAAAACTTGCAGCAAAAAAGATAAAAATGGCAAAAAATAAAAAAGTTTTAGAACAGATTGGTGCATAAAACCGGTTTTTGAAAAAAGAAAAGATATAATGGCACCAAGGTGTTTCGGCAGTGTGTTCCGGGATGCCAAATACATCATAACAAGGGGAGTACCTATGAAAAAACAAGTATTGTCTTTGGTCGTCAGTGCTGCCATGATGGCATCGATGATGCCCAAACCGGTTTTTGCTACAGATAAGGCCATTACATTTCCCGATATGCCCAACGACTGGTCCACGCAGGCGTTGCAGAACGCCATCAACAATGGGCTGCTCAACGGCATCGATGGGAAAATCGCCGCAGGTGAGAATCTGACCCGGGCGCAGATGGCAGCCATTGTGACCCGTGCTTTTGGTACCAATGGCAAAGCCGACATTTCTTCTTTCGGCGATGTGAATGCTGGCGATTGGTTCTATGACGCCATGGCTTCCTCCGTGCTGATGGGGGCGATCCAGGGTGATGGTGTAAACCTCAATCCCAATGCGGACATCACCCGGCAGGAAGCTTTCACCATTCTTGCCCGGCTGTTCACTCTCAGCGGCGGTGATCAGAGCGTACTTGGCAGCTATACCGACGGGGACCAGGTGGCCGATTGGGCCAAGGACTCCATGGCTTCCATGGTGGCCGCCGGTTATGTACAGGGCTTTGACAATAAGTTGAGCCCCCAGAGCAGCATCACCCGTGCGGAGTTTGCTCAGGTGATGGACAACCTGGTCAAGACTTATTTTGCCGACAGCCAGCTGAATGTGAACGCGGATGGCAATGCAGTGCTGAACAAAGCTGGCACTCTGGAAGGCGCCATCATTTCCGGTGATCTGATCATCGGTGACGGTGTGGCCGAAGGCGATGTGGTGCTGAAGGATGTGACCGTTTCCGGCCGTCTGCTGGTTCGCGGCGGCGGCACAAGCACTGTCACGCTGGAAGGCAATACCACAGTGGGCAGCATCGTGGTCAACAAGCCCACCGGTGCTGTGCGTGTGGAGAACACCACAGATAAAGCGGTGGATGTATCTGTGGTCAGTGACAATGTGGTGCTCACCGGTGCATTTGATCAGGTCAACGCCAACGCTTCTCAGGGAACCATTACCCTGAACGGTGCTGAGGTGGCTGCCATGAATGTGGCGGGTAATGGCGTCAAGGTGGTTGTGGAGAACGGCTCCACCGTTACCACTATGTCTGTGACCGGCTCCGATGCCATTGTCCAGGCCGAAGAAGGCGCCAAGATCGACAAGATCACCACTTCTGCTGCCAACACCACGGTGTCCGGCAAGGGTTCTGTTGCGAATTTTGAGGTGGCTCAGGGTTCCAGCGGCGCCAGCATCACCACCGATGGCACCAAGGTGACAAACAACGGCACCGGCGATGTGACCACCGGCGGCGATAAGGTCATTCCCTCCGGTTCCACCGGTACCAGCCAGAGCGGCAACAGCACTCCTGGCGGTGGCGGTTCCAATGGCGGTAGTGGGGGAGTGACTGTGCCCACATTGCCTGCCAGCATTGCGTCTCAGACTTTCCCGGAAGGTTTGGAGTCCACTCCCGAGGGGTTATCCCGGGATGAAAACGCCGAGCTGCCGGAAGAGGGCGAGCTGACCCAGGAAAAGGTATCTTCCATGGGTCAGGGCGGCCAGTATGTCACCTATTTCACCGTTCCCAAGGTACAGCTGGAGGAATTTGACCAGATCGCTTACAGCGTCAACGGCGGAAACGAGCTGACATGGGATATTGAAAATGACAGCGAGAAGGCTGGCTGGTACACCGACGATGGTACCAATGTCTATTTCAAGCTGGGCAATTCTTTTGCGGAAAAGATCAATGGGATCTGGCAGATGAAGGCCGAGACCTTCCATCACAGCATCAAGTTCTACAATGACAGCAACCTGGTGGCCACTTTGCAGTTCACTGTGGATATGAGTGGCTATACCATCGCTTCTGTCACAGAGATCAGCGGCCTGGAGGGGGTCAAGCATTCTCAGACAGAATATCCCGAAATCTCTCCCACCAGCGGAACACTGGACCGGGATGAAAGCGCCGAGCTGCCGGAAGAGGGAGAGCTGACCCAGGAGAAGGTGGCTTCCATGGGCCAGGGCGGCCAGTATGTCACATACTATACCATTCCCAAAACGGTGGTAGAGAAGTTTGACACCATTACCTACGGCGTCAACGACGGCGCAGAGCAGCGGTGGGAGGTTTCTACTTCTGACACTGGCTGGTGTGCTGAAGATGACGGCAATGTATACTTCAAATTGGGCCATGCCTTTGCTTCGAAGAACCAGGGCGTTTGGGAAATGAAAGACAATGGCCAGTTTGATCATTATGTGAATTTCTGGAACGATGGATCGGTGGTTGCTGCGCTGAACTTTACCGTGGATATGAGCGGCTATACCATCAGCAAGGAGCTGGAGATCACAAGCGTGGAGAAAGCGACCTCTTCCGGAAACTTTGATAACACCAGCAACATCAACGAAATGATGACAGCTTTGTGGGAGCAGCAGGAAGGGGATGTGCAGGGCATCACGGTGAACCCTGTGTTCCGTTATGAGGATGGCACCCTGACTGTGACAAAGGCCAACATCACGGAAGATCTGTTGCAGTGGATTACCACTCAGTGGGGCGGCACCAGCGTTCCTGTGAAGCTGACTCTGTCTCAGGAGTATACCGGAGCGCAGGATGCAAACTGGGATGGCGCCACCCTGGCCTGGATCGATCTGAGCACGGTGGCCACTGGTGAAATGACTGTGGATTTGGGTAATGGTTATACTGCTGCCCTGAACATCAATGTTGCCGAGTAGTTCTGCCGAGCCACTTTCAATCAAACGGCCCACCTGGGTATGGGAGCCGCCCTGCGGGGCGGCTCCTGCTTTTTTTCATCTGCAACTAAAAAAAATACATTTTTTCTTGACATTGCTATTACCCCCTTCTATAATAATGGTTAAAGAATACACCGCTATGCGGTTTATTCTTGCGGCAGATGCCGCATCAATCCATAAAATAGCACAGGGACGCTATTTTATGGATTTCAACCATTGTTACAATGTGTATTTCCGTTGGTGGGTTTTGCCGCACCAACGGAATGTGCAAGGCTTTGGAGTGGTCTTCTCCAAAACCTTGCACTCGAACAAAGCCAATTTGCCTTGAAGACCTTGGCTTTCAAGGCTTGTGGCTTTGTTCGGCATACATTATAATAGAATCAGAAGTTATTGGTTACACTGATAATTGGAAAGGCGGTTATCTTTTGTGCGTAAAATTATTTTGTATGGCAGCCCCCTTTGAAAGACCTGCCCCCCGGTGAAAGAGGTTCTTTCCCAGAACAATGTGCGCTTTGTCTATATTGATGTCACCTCCAGCATTGGCTATCTTCGCCAGTTCCTGAAGGTGCGGGACAATTATCCCGCCTTTGAGGAGGTTCGCAAGGAGAGCCGTGTGGGTCTGCCCACACTGTTTGTGGACGATACCCCCCATCTGGTGGATGGCCCTGAACACGCCCTCCAGCTGATCGATGAGCTGAAACTCGTGGAACAGAAGTAAAATGACTCCATAGCCGGAACGCTTTTTTGAACCGCCCCAGATTATGCGGACAGCACAAAAAA
>CALLCY010000146.1:0-30220 GCA_938000015.1 uncultured Clostridia bacterium | reverse complement strand
GGGTGTTGGCGTTGGCGATGTCGATGCCCGTTTCGATGATGGTGGTGCACACCAGAATCTGCACTTCCCCGTTGTAGGTGCGGGTCATCACCGAGGACAGTTCGTGCTCGCTCATTTTGCCGTGGGCAATGCCGATGGTGGCCTCGGGGAACTGCTGCTGGAGGAAGGAGACCACTTTGTCCATGGAATCGATCCGGTTGTGCAGATAATACACCTGCCCGCCCCGGGCCAGCTCCTTGCGGATAGCGTCGCAGATCACCCCCTGGTCATATTCCAGCACATAGGTCTGCACCGGCTGCCGGTCGTGGGGGGCCTCCTCCAGCACCGACATATCCCGGATACCCGACAGGGCCATGTTCAGAGTACGGGGAATGGGGGTGGCGGTGAGGGTGAGCACATCCACTTGATGGGCCATTTCCTTGATCTGTTCTTTGTGGGACACGCCGAAACGCTGCTCCTCGTCCACCACCAAAAGGCCCAGGTCCTTGAAGTGCACATCCTTCTGGAGCATCCGGTGGGTGCCGATGACGATGTCGATCTCCCCGGAATGGAGCATCCGTAGAGTCTCCTTCTGCATTTTGGGTGTGCGGAAGCGGCTGAGGGTGTCGATCTTGATGGGATAGCCGGAAAAACGGGACAGAGCGGTGAGAAAATGCTGTCGGGCCAGCACGGTGGTGGGCACCAGCACGGCGGCCTGTTTTCCCGACATGACGCATTTCATAATGGCCCGGAAGGCCACTTCGGTTTTGCCGAAGCCCACATCTCCGCACAGCAGCCGGTCCATGGGATGGGGCTGTTCCATATCTTTTTTGATGTCCCGGGTGCAGGTGAGCTGGTCCTCGGTCTCATCGTAGGGGAAAGCCTCTTCAAAGCTGCGCTGCCAGTCGTCGTCGGGCAGAAAGGCAAAGCCCGGGGTGCTGCGGCGGGCGGCATAGAGCTTGATCAGCTGGTCGGCCAGATCCCGGGCGGCCTTCTTGGCCCGCACCTTGGTCTTGGCCCAGGAGGTACCGCCCAGCTTGGATAGCCGGATGTTGGCATCTTCTGGAGCGCCGATGTATTTGCTCACCAGGTCCAGGGCCGTGGCGGGCACATAGAGAAAGTCAGTGCCTGCAAAAGCGATCTTCAGATAATCCCGGGTGACCCCGTCGCTCTGGATGCGCTCCACGCCCACGAAGCGGCCGATGCCGTGGTGCTCGTGAACCACATAATCCCCCGGGGTCAGATCGCTGAAGGATTTGACCCGGTCCCGGTTGCTGGCCTTTTTCCGGGGAGCGCCGTCCCGCCGCCGCTGGAGAATGGCTCCGTCGCACAAAATGGCCAGGGAGATGGAGGGATACTCCACCCCGGCGGACAAAGCCCCTTCCAGCAGACACACATGATCCCGCTCCGAAAAATCGGTGGTATAGGGAATATTATTTTCCGCCAGAAGCCGGGCCATGTTTTGTAGCCGCTGGGGGCCGCCGGTGAGAACGCACACCTGATAGCCCAGGGAAAGGTAGGTGCGGATATCACCTAGAGCGGTTTCCAGACTGCCGCCGTAGGGGGGCAGCTGCTTGGCCGTCAGGGAAAAGATGGCGTCGGGAGACAGTCCGCCGGAGGAAGTGAGGAAAGAGTCCATTGCCACCAGTCCCAGGCTTTCCAGCCGGGCCAGAGCCTGCTCAAAGCTGAGGGAGAAGGTGCAGCGGGAGGGAATCAGGCATCCCTGTTCCAGAAGGCTTGCCACATCCTCGCTGACCCGGAACGCAAAACCGCTCCCCCCTTCCCGCAAAGCAGGAGTATCGTCTAGAATCACCAGGGTGTTTTCTGGCAGATAGTCCAGAGCGGTGGGCAGACCGGGATAGATCAGGGGCAGATACCGGTCACAGGCCGGGAACAATCCCTCCTGCTGGAGCCGCTGGGCGTCCTGTTCCAGGTTTTTCCGCAAGGCGGGGGCGGTGTTTTTGTGCCCGGCCAGCTTCAAAAGTTGCTGGGCCAGCGCTTCCTTTCCTCCTTCGTACAGCTGGGGCAGGGTCTCCCGGGCGGGAAGGATCAGGGCTTTTTCCACATTTTGCAGCCGCCGCTGGCTCTGGGGATCAAACTCGCCCAGGGAATCCACGGTGTCTCCGAAAAATTCCGCACGCACCGGCAAAGTGGCCCCGGCGGGGAAAATGTCCACAATGCCGCCACGCACCGAAAACTGGCCACTACCCTCCACCGAAAGGCAGCGGGTATAGCCTGCGGCCACCAGGGCCTGCTCCAGCTGTTCCAGAGGCACTTCCCCATCCAGCTCCAGGCAGATGGCCGCCTGCTCCAGGGCTTTCGGCGGAATACAGGCCATCATCAGCCCTTCGATGGATGCCGCCATCACCGGGTGCTTTCCATGGGAAAAGGTATAGAGGGCCTCCAGGCGCTGGTGTTCGTAGTCCCGGGAGGCGCCTTCCACATTGTGGAACACATATTCCCGCCCGGGCAGCAGGGAGACGGGCAAGCCGGACAGATGGGAAAAATCCCCGGCCAGCCGCCGGGCGCTTTCTTCATCCCGGCTGACCATCACCACCGGCCGGCCGGTGTCTTTTTGCAGGGCGGCGGCAAAATGGGCCTTGTGCACCGGGGAGACACCGTAGAGAGAAACGGCTTTCTTCTCTTCCTCCAGGGCCTGTTTCAGCCCCTGATATTCCGGCAGGGCATTGAGACTTTGCAGCAGTTCTTTCATGTTTTTCTCCATAAGGCTATCCCCCGTTCCCAAAGGAACGGGGGTGTGAAAAATGTCAAATTTTGCGTTCTGCTCATTCTTTGGGGGCGGGAGGCGCGCCGTTGAACGCCTGCATGGCGGCGTCCACTCCCTGAAAGATCAGGGTAAGGGCGGCTTCCGGGGCCCGCTTGATCCCTTCATAGGCATCGGAATCCACCGTGTCCAGCACAAAATCCTTCAGATCCTCCTCCCCTTTCTGGGGAGCGCCCATGCCGATCTTCACCCGGGGGAACTGATCGGAGGACAGCTGGTAGATGATGTTTTTGATGCCGTTGTGACCGCCGGCCGAGCCGCTGCGGCGCACACGCAGCCGGCCGGAAGGCAGGCTGATGTCGTCATAAAGCACCACAATGCGCTCCGGGGGCACCTGGAAGGTCTGGGCCAGATCACGCACCGCCTCCCCCGACAGATTCATAAAGGTCTGGGGCTTTGCCAGAAGCAGGGTCTTACCATCCTTCTGACAAAAGGTGTAGAGAGCCCGGTGCTTGGCCTGGTTGATCCGATCCACCCCCAGCTCCCGGGCTAAAAGGTCCAGGGCCATAAAACCGGCGTTGTGGCGGGTGGTCTCATATTGCCGCCCCGGATTCCCCAGGCCGACGATGAGATAGTCGGCCTGTTGGGGCGGGGTCTCTTTTTTTCGTCTGAAAATGGGGATACACCTCGCAGGGGCTTAGTTGAACAGATCGGACACAGAGGACTCGTCATAGATGCGCTTGATGGCCTCGGTGAAGATCTCGGCCACGGAAAGTACCTTGAATTTGTCGCTCTTCTTGTGCTCAGGCAGGGGGATGGTATCCAGCAGGATCACTTCTTTGATGACGCTGTCATTGAGCCGCTGGATGGCAGGGCCGGAGAGCACGCCGTGAGTGGCGCAGGCATAAACTTCCTTGGCGCCGCCGATTTCCACCAGAGCCTTGGCGGCATTGCACAGGGTACCGGCGGTGTCGATCATGTCGTCGGCCAGGATGACGGTCTTGCCTTCCACATTGCCGATGATGTTCATCACTTCAGACACATTGGCCTGAGGACGGCGCTTGTCGATGATGGCCACAGGCAGATCCAGCTTTTCGGTGAACTTGCGGGCGCGGCCCACGCTGCCCAGGTCGGGAGCCACCATCACCACATCCGGGTTGCCGATGCCGAATTTCTTGGCGAAATAGGGGATCAGCACCGAAGAGCCCAGCATATGATCCACAGGGATGTTGAAGAAGCCCTGGATTTGAGCGGCGTGCAGGTCCATGGTCAGCACCCGGTCGGCGCCGGCGGCGGTGATCAGGTCGGCCACCAGCTTGGCGGAGATGGGATCGCGGGCCTTGGCCTTCCGGTCCTGACGGGCATAGCCGAAATAGGGCATAACGGCGGTGATCCGCCCGGCGGAAGCCCGGCGCAGAGCGTCGATCATGATGAGCATTTCCATCAGATGGTCGTTCACCGGCTCGCAGGTGGACTGGATCAGGAACACATCGGTGCCGCGCACCGACTCATTGATGGAGACCGAAATCTCTCCATCGGAAAAGCGTTTCAGGCTGGCGTCGCCCAGAGGCACGCCCACCATGGTGCAGATGTCGGAAGCCAATTTGGGATTGGAGTTTCCGGTGAAGATCTTGATGCTGTTGCCGTGCGGAATCATAGCACATTCCCCTTTTTATAGAATTTCAAAATAATAAATCACGCTTTTAAAGCAGGCCCTTTTCCCGGCGGCGGCGGACCCATTCCTCTTTGTTCACCTGGCGGGCCCGGGCGATGGCCAGAGCCTGGGAGGGCACATCGTCGGTGATGGTGGAACCGGCGGAAATATAAGTATCATCCCCCAGATGCACCGGAGAGATCAGGTTTACATTGCAGCCGATGAAGCTGTCGTCGCCCACAATGGTTTTGTATTTCTTCTTGCCATCGTAGTTGACCACGATGACGCCGCCGCCCACATTGCACCGCTCACCCAGCTCGATGTCACCCAGATAGGACAGGTGAGCGATTTTGGTGCCGGTGCCGATCTTGGCCTTTTTCAGCTCCACAAAGTCGCCGATGCGTACTTTTTCTCCCACATCGCAGCCGGGGCGGATGTAGGCATAGGGACCCACGGTGGTCTGGGCGCCGATGGTGCTCTCGATCACCTGGGAGGAGTTCACCGAAGCGCCGCAGCCGATGACGCTGTCCACGATCATGGCGTTGGGGCCCACTTTGGCGGTGGCCTCGATGTGGCTGCGGCCATAGATGAAGCAGCCGGGCATGATGAGACTGCCGCTTTCCAGAAGGGCATCGGGGGAGATATGGGTGGTGGTGGGGTCCACGATGATCACTCCCGCCTCCATATGAGCCCGGTTGATCCGCTGGCGGAGAAGCTCCTGGCAGCGGTACACATCCAGGCCGTTCTGTATGGCGCAGCCGTCCTCTGGAGAGAGGGAGACCTCGGTGAGCATGGGGCCCAGAGCCCGCAGCTCGTCCACCAGGGTGATGCGGCGGCCGGACAGGCGCTGCAGCACATCCCAGGGGGCATACAGGGCCATGGGATGGTGGTTTTCATCGGTGAGAAGGCCGCAGGACTGTTCCATCAGTTTGCCCAGGGTACCCCGGGTCAAAGCGGGGAGAGATTCAAAAAACACCAGCCCCTGCTCAGCTCCTTCCACTTGGGAAAACAGAGAAGGTTCGCCGGAAAAATCGGTTTCCAGGGCGGGGACATCCAGACCATTGCAAGCCTGGCCCGCCAGATAGACCTTCTGGCAGCCGAAGGCTTTGGCCAGAGTCACCAGATAGGAACAGGCCGGCCGGGACAGGATCTCAGCCTGAGAGGAAAGATCGGCGGGATCGTTATAGATCAGGGCGCATATATCCATGGGGATCGCCTCCTGTATGGAATTTTTCACAGGGATAGGGACAAAGTCCCATCGGCCGTGCTTCCCTTCTCCCCCGAAGGGAGGAGGAAAGGGCCGTAAAAAATGGAGGTATCATGGCCGCAGGGCCATAACACACTAATTATACCAGAGGAATGTCTAAAAATCACCACCCTTTCGGGAAAAATATAAATCTTTACCCGGCGGGAGAGAATTGCTATAATATTTTCAGACAAAATACCCCCCAAAAGTGCCCCCTCTTTTCCCAAAAGAGGCAGGGCATTTTTCCGTGGGGAAAGGAGGATGCCATGGAACCGATTTTGCGTATCCGCCAGGATGTGCGCAAGGCCTGCGCCCAGGTGGCGGCGGTGAAGGACCCGGATATGGCGCTGCTGTTTTGCTATATCGCCGCCCGGGGAGAGGGCTGCGCTCTGCCGGAGCCCCAGCAGCTGGGCCTGGACGAAAACCGGCTGCAAAAGGCGCGCAGTCTGTTGGTGCTCTATGGGGTGTGCAGCGACAGCGAGGGTCCTCAGAAACCCCGGAAGGAGATCGAATGGGACCCGGGAGAGATCAAGGAAGCCCGGCAGCACGATGAGGCCTTTTCCGGCCTGTGCCAATATTACGAAGGAGCCCTGGGCCGGATGCTGCGTAAAAGCGAGCTGGAGATCCTCTATTCGGTGTACAGCGGCCTGGGGATGCCCGCCGAGGTGCTCATGCTGCTCATCAACTACTGCGCCGGACGGAACCGGCTTTCCTCCCGTTTTTTTGAGCAGGAAGCCTACCGGTGGCAGAAGGACGGGGTGGAGACTTATGCCCAGGCGGAGGAATACCTGGCCGCCCTGGAGCGCCGCCACAGCCGCCAGGGAGAGATCATGAGTCTGTTCGGTATCCGGGATCGGAAGCTGTCGGAAAGCGAACAGAATATGGTGGACAAGTGGATCTCCCACGGCTATGACAACGACCTGATCGCCCTGGCCTATGACCGGACGGTGCTGCGCACCGGTGGGCTGAAATGGGCTTATCTGGACAGCATTCTGGAAAGCTGGAAAACGGCGGGCTACAAGACCCGGAGCGAAGTGGAGCAGGGCGAAGGGAAAAGCGCTCCGGTCCGGCAAAGCGCCCCCTCGCCTCAGCCTGTCCACAGCCGGGGTGAGTTTGAAAGCGGTGTGGTGGCCGCCGTCACCAAGGCGTTTGAACGCAAGCGCCTTCAGCGGCAGCAGTTGCAGCAAGCCCGGCTGGAAGGGCTGCGAAAAGACGGGGAATTTGCCCAGAACGAGCGGGAATTGCGGCTGTGCGCCAGCCGGGCGGCCCGGGCGGCTCTGGGAGAAGACCCGGGAGAAGTGCAGCGGCTGCGGGAGGAAAATAACCGGCTTTTGGCCCGGCGCAGACAGATCCTCCTTCGCCTGGGCCATGGGGAGGATTATCTGGAACCTCCTTACGAATGTCCCCACTGCAAGGACCAGGGATATATCGGCACCGAAATGTGCCAGTGTTTCCGGCAGGCCTGTGAGAAAGAGCAGACCCGCAGGCAGAACGGATAAAAAACTGTCGAAAAGTTTTCATGGTGGAAAGGGGCTGGTTGCCCTTCCCTTCACCAATTCGCAAAAAACGGTGACCTGTGCGGCGTTTTTTGCACTTCTCAAGGGGCAAGTGTGGCCGATTGGCCACGAAAAGCGGTCAATCGGCTGCATGCAGACCCTTGCAAAAACTCGAAAAAGTGGCTTTGGCCACTTTTTCGACACACTGAAAAGGACTGGGAAAACTCCCAGTCCTTTTCGTTTGTTTGTTAGTTCTGATAATCCAGAGTGATGGTGCCGTCCTCGTTTTGCTTGACGGCCTCTTTGTCCAAAAACAGCCCGTCGATGGCCTGGAAGAACTCTTCCATGGAGGAGAAACGCAGTTTAGCGTTCTGGATGATCTTTTTGCCCAGCTCGGCGTTATTGCTCAGCAGAGCCTCGGCCATGAGTACCTGATACTGAGCGGACATGACCAGAGCAGATTCCGGATCGGCAATGCGGTAATCGGAGCCATGGCCCACGCCGCAGGCGCCGGAGGCATAGGGCTGGACGGTGGGCATGACAGCGGACACATCGCCCATATCGGTGCAGCCGGTGCTGCGGCCCCGCTTGACCAGAGCGTCCTCGCCGAAGCACTGCTTGACGATTTCGCAGGTCAGGTCATAAAGCTGCTCTTCGTTTTCCAGAGGAGTGTAGCCCGGACGGTCTTTCAGCACCACATTGGCGCCCATAGCGGCAGCCGAAGCGGCCAAAGCACGGTTGATCTTGGTGTTGGCCTCCTTGATGGCTTCCAGAGAAGCGCCACGCACATAACTTTCCATGCGCACATCGTTGGGGATGGCGTTGACAGCGCCACCGCCCTTGGTGATGATGGGATGGAAGCGGATGGTGTCCTTCTCCTGGAAGGTTTCCCGGAGAGCGTTGGCGGCGTTCATGGCCTGGCTGGCCGCATACAGGGCGTTGACGCCCAGATGGGGAGAGCCGCCGGCATGGGCCGAAACGCCCACGAAATTGATATTCTTGGTGACGCAGCCGTTGCTGCCCGGAGTCAGGGCGATGGAGGGATGATCTCCGCCGCCGGTGTGGACCAGAAGGGCAATGTCGCAGCCGTCCATATAGCCACGGTGCATGAACTCCACTTTGCCGCCGAAATACTTGATGACGCCCTGCTTGCGCAGCTCTTCCCGGAAGCCGATTTCGATCAGCTCTTCGGCGGGTACGGCCATCAGGCGGATGGAGCCGCTCATGTTGTCCATGGCGCCGGGCTGCTTCAGCGCGGCGGCGATGCCCAGAAGGGCGGAAACCTGGCAGTGGTGGCCGCAGGCATGGACATAGCCGGTCTCCGGGTCACAGTCGGGGTGAGTGGAGACGATCAGGCTGTCCAGCTCGCCCATGATCAGCAGCTTGGGGCCGGGCTTACCGGTGTCGATGTCGGTATAGAAACCGGGGATGTTCCCCGCTTCCACCAGCTCATAGCCCAGCTTTTTGAATTCCTCGGCCAGGTAGGCGTGGGTTTTCCACTCCCGATAGCCGGTCTCCGGATGCTTCCAGATGTAATCGGCGGCAGAAAACATCACTTCCCGCTGGGAAGCTACGATTTCTTTCAGTTGATTTGCCCGTTCGGTGCTTATCATTTTGATCTTCTCCTTTTCCCGGGGCGTACCCCTTTGTACTTGTTCCGCTTTTTATTATACTGCCCTCCGGAGAAAAATGCAGGGGTTGGGATGGAGAAATTCCCCCGAAAAATCTGGTGAAACCGCCCAAAATCAAAAACGATCCCCAGCGGCAGTGGGGACATTTGAGAAAACAAAGCTCATATCATCAATCTGCAAAAAGCGGGAGCATAACGCTCCCGCTTTGACGATGTAAGATTGTTAGATATTCTGGAAGTCCAGAGTGATGGTGCCGTCCTCGTTCTGGGTGACGGCCTTTTTGTCCAGGAAGATCTTGTCCACGGCGGCGAAGTAATCCTTCTTGTCGGGATAGACCAGGTCGGCTTCCTTGATGACCTTCTGGGCCATCTCGGCGTTGTTAGAGAGCAGAGCTTCGGCCATCAGCACCTGGTACTGGGCAGAAACCACCAGAGCGGTTTCCGGATCGTTGATGCCGTAGTCGGAGCCGTGGCCCACGCCGCAAGCGCCGGAGCAATAGGGCTGGACGGTGGGCATCACACAGGAAATATCACCCATGTCGGTGCAGCCGGTGCCCCACTTGGTCTCTTCTTCGATCCATTCTTCGCCGAAAGCTTCCTTCACCACATCCACTGTCAGCTGATACAGATTCTTGTCGTTGTACAGGGGGCAGTAGCCGGGGAAGTCCTGGAGATGCACATTGGCGCCCATGGCCGCAGCAGAAGAAGCCAGAGCCCGGTTGATCCGGTTGTTGGCCGATACGATGGCCTCGATGCTGGCGCCGCGCACATAGCTTTCCACCCGCACATCGTTGGGGATGGCGTTGACAGCGCCGCCGCCCTTGGTGATCACCGGATGGAAGCGGATGTAATCCTTCTCCTGGAAGGTCTCACGCAGAGCGTTGACGGCGTTGAGGCCCAGGTTGGCCGCATACAGAGCGTTGACGCCCAGATGAGGTGCGCCGCCTGCATGGGCGGAAACGCCTTCGTAGTTGATGTTCTTGGTCAGGCAGCCGTTGTTGCCCACGCCCACACCGATGCCTTTGTGCTCGCTGTTGGAGGTGTGCACCAGAAGGGCGATGTCGCAGTCGTCCATGAAGCCACGGTACATGAACTCCACTTTGCCGCCGAAATATTTGATGATGCCCTGTTCCCGCAGGCTGGCCCGGTAGCCGATCTCGATCAGCTCTTCGGCGGGTACGGCCATCAGGCGGATGGAGCCGCTCATGCCATCCAGAGCGCCGGGCTGCTTCAGCGCAGCAGCGATGCCCAGCAGGGCGGCAGACTGGGCGTGGTGGCCGCAGGCGTGGACATAGCCGGTCTCCGGATCACACTCGGGATGGGTGGAGACGATCAGGCTGTCCAGCTCGCCCATGATCAGCAGTTTGGGGCCGGGCTTGCCGGTGTCGATATCGGTATAGAAACCGGGGATGTTCCCCGCTTCCACCAGCTCATAACCCAATTTCCGGTATTCAGCGGCCAGATATTCGTGGGTCTTCCACTCACGGTAACCGGTTTCGGGATGCTTCCAAATATGGCGCTCGGCGGCGAACATCAGCTCACGCTGGGAGGCCACCATTTCTTTCAGGGCTTTCACCCGATCGGGATTCATCATAAGGCATCTTCTCCTTTTCTGTTTGTGGGAGAGGCTATCACAGTCGCTCCGAAATTATTATACCATGGGCCGGGAGAGAAGAAAGGGGCAGCGGCAGAAAAAATCCCTGGGGAATAGAGAAATTCCCCAGGGAAAACTGTGCATTTTTGCAGAAAATCAGGAGATATCCAGTCCTTGGCTTTTTGCCTCTTCGTCAAACAGGCGGCCGACTTCCTCATCCAGCTGCTTATAAACTTCCTTGTCGGAACGGTCGAAGCGGGCCTGCAATCGGGAACCGTCGTCCATTATGAAAACCACTATGTTGCCATCGATGCTCACCTGGCCTTGTGGGGCGGTATAGCTGAAAGTCCATCCGCCAGCATAAGGCTGATTGTTGATAATAGGCGAGCCAAGACTTTTGACAAACTGCACCATCAGTTCCCGTGCTTTGGGGGTGATCTGTTGGGGCTGGATGGTGACGGGATAAATAGAGATCGGTTCCATGGTGGATTCGGTGGTGAAAGAATCCAGGGCGGCTCTCAGAGGCCGGAGCCTATACCACTGCCACAAATGAAAACCACCCCAGACCAGCAGGAGGAACCCTGCAACAATCACCAAACCCCGGAAAAGGGGAGGAGTGCGGTTGCTGCGATTTTTCATCGTCTGTCACCTCCGTGGAAGGATGTCACTTGCTTTCCTGTTTGGGATGCCGTTACTCTGGTTCCATTTCTGCTGCGGCTTGGTCGATCAGGCGCTCCACCTCGTCATATACTTGGGAAAAGGCTTTTTTATCATGGCGAAAATACTCCACCCGCAAAAGGGTGCCATCCTCCCCATGAAACACCACTTGGGAGGGGGTAATGGACACATTGCCTTGGGGAGCGGAAAAAGACAGGCTCCATCCGCCGGCTGGCTGGGCTTTGACGATGAGAGGAAACCGGTAGCTTTTTGTTAGCTTTTCCAGCTGCTGCCGCGCTTGCGGTGAAAAATCCTGGATATCCACTTTGAAAGGCGGATAGGACATACGGAAAGACAGGGGTGTTTCGGTGGTGAAAGAATCCAGGGCGGCTCTCAGAGGCCGGAGCTTGACCCATTGCCACAGGAAAAAGCCGCCTAAAATCACCAGGATCAAAACCATCAGAGCCAGAGCCCCTCGAAGAAGCGGAGGTGTGCGTTTGCTGTTGCTTTTCATAGCCAGTCACCTCCAAATGTTACTATAATTTTAATATACTATTTCATTAAAGAAAAGTCAACTGTCTGATTGTTTTTTTGAGTATGAAAAAAACCGGCTCCCGAAGGAGCCGGTCCAGACTGTCGAAAACTGATCCAGTTGGAGAGAAATATATGCCCTCCCCCCTCATCAATCCGCAAAAAACGGCGACCTGTGCGGCGGTTTTTGCGGATCGAGAGGGGCAAGTGTGCGCTAAAGGCGTGCACGCAGACCCTTGCAAAAACTCGAAAAAGGGACCTGAGTCCCTTTTTCGACACGATAAAACCGGCTCCCGAAGGAGCCGGTCTTGGGGTTGAAAATTTTATTTTGCGTAGTCGATGGCCCGGGTTTCCCGCACCACATGGACTTTGATCTGGCCGGGATAGCTCATCTCGGCTTCGATCTTCTTGGAAAGATCGTGAGCCAGCAGGAGCATATCGTCATCCTTGACGATCTCCGGCTTGACGATGATGCGGATTTCGCGGCCGGCCTGGATGGCGTAGGAGGTCTCTACCCCGTCAAAGCTCTCGGCCAGCTCTTCCAGTTTCTCCAGACGCTTGATGTAGGCTTCCAGATTTTCTCTCCGGGCGCCGGGACGGGCGGCGGAGATGGCGTCGGCTGCCTGCACCAGACAGGCCACCACGGTGTGGGCTTCCACATCCCCATGGTGGGCTTCGATGGCGTGGATGACTTCGGGATTTTCCCGGTATTTCTTGGCCAGGTCCACACCGATGGCCACATGGGAACCTTCCACCTCGTGGTCGATGGCCTTGCCGATATCGTGGAGCAGACCGGCACGCTTGGCCAGGGTCACATCAGCCCCCAGCTCGGCAGCCAGCAGCCCGGCGATATGGGCCACTTCGATGGAGTGGTTCAGCACATTCTGGCCGTAACTGGTGCGGTAGCGCATCCGGCCCAGGATCTTCACCAGCTCCGGGTTCAGACCGTGGACGCCGGTTTCGAACATGGCTCGCTCGCCTTCCTGCTTGATGGTGGCAGCCACTTCGGCCTTGGCCTTTTCCACCATTTCCTCGATGCGGGTGGGATGGATGCGGCCGTCGGCAATGAGTTTTTCCAGAGAAATGCGGGCGATCTCCCGGCGCACCGGGTCAAAGGAGGACAAGGTGATGGCCTCCGGGGTGTCGTCGATGATCAGATCCACACCGGTGAGGTTTTCCAGAGCACGGATGTTCCGGCCTTCCCGGCCGATGATCCGGCCCTTCATCTCGTCATTGGGCAGGGGCACCACCGAAACGGTGACTTCGCTGGCATGGTCGGCGGCGCAGCGCTGGATGGCCAGGGCGATGACCTCCCGGGCTCTCCGCTCTCCCTCTTCCTTCAGCTGCTGATCCAGCTCTTTCAGTTTGAGGGCGGTGTCGTGACGGGCTTCTTCTTCCACTTTGGCCAGCAGGAAATTTTTCGCTTCTTCGGCGGTGAAGCCGGAGATCTTTTCCAGTTCAGCCATCTGCGTTTTCTTCAGCTCGTCGATCTCTTCCAGAGATTCGTCGGCTTTTTTCAGTTTTTGAGTGAGCTTTTCTTCTTTTTTCTCGATGCTTTCATATTTGCGGTCCAGCTGTTCTTCCTTCTGCTGAACCCGGCGTTCCTGCTTCTGCACATCGCTGCGGCGCTCTTTCAGTTCCTTATCGGTCTCGGTGCGGATCTTGAAAGCTTCCTCACGGGCTTCCACCACAGCTTCCCGCTTTTTGGTCTCGGCGGCCTTGATGGCGTCGTTCAAAATGCGGGTGGCTTCCTCTTCGGCGCTGCCGATCTCCTTTTCGGCGATCTTCTTACGGTAAATGGCGCCGACGAAAAAGCCTGCGGCGCAAAGGGCGATGGCGATCAGAGCAAAAACGATATAAAAACCTGGGTTGGTAGGCAAAGACGCTCCCTCCTTTTCCTTGTATTTCGGCATAACCTCTCCCGAAAACCCAAAGGGGGCAACCACAAAAACAGCGCAAAGAGATTGCGCTGGACAGGGCCATGGTTCCGTTGTTTTATGGGCATCCACCAAAAAGGCGGAAGAAAAGGCAAAATACCATGTATATTTTATATCCTGCCAGGGACGGTGTCAAGAAGGGAAACCGATGCAAAAGCGCCCTCCGAAGATTTTTCGCCCAAGGCGGCGGAAAGAGCAAAAAAATGCCGCCCGGACACCAGGCGGCAAAGAGGATCATTTGGCAAAAACATGGTCGCCGATCTGGGCGATCACCGGGCGGGAATAGATCCACTGATTGGTGGTTTTGGCAGGGTTATAATAATAGATAGCGCCGCCGGTGGGGTCCCAGCCGCTCATGGCATCCTGGGCGGCTCTTCTGGCACTTTCGGCGATGGGCTCATTGAACTGGCCGTCGTTCAGCGCGGAAAAGGCCCCCGGCTGATAGATCACTCCGGCGATGGTGTTGGGAAAGGAGGGGTGGCGCACCCGGTTGAGGATGACCGCTCCCACCGCCACCTGGCCGGTGTAGGGCTCTCCCCGGGCCTCGGCGGAGATCATGCGGGAGAGAAGATACAGGTCATTGTCCCGGCCCGATTCGCTGCCCGAAGAGGAGCCGGAGGACATTCCCAGGGCCTGGAGGGTGGCCGGGCCTACGATGCCGTCCACGGTCAGGCCGTTTTTCCGCTGGAAATATTCCACCGCTTTCCGCGTACCGCTGCCGTAGACGCCGTCCACCGCGCCGTCATAATAGCCCCACCGTTTCAGCTTCTCCTGGATCTGCCGCACCGTCTCCCCCTGGGAGCCCTGTTGGTAGACGGCGGCCTGGGAGGAAATGCCCAGCCACTGAAAACCGGCGATGAGGGCGATGTTCAAAAGAAAAATGACGGCCAAGGCCGCCGCAAGCTTTTTGTTTCGTGGCATCCTGATCCATCCTTTGTGTGTTTTCCCTATTGTGCCCAGGGAGAGAAAGGCTATTCTCCTTTTTCAAAAATCATGGTACAATACTTCAATCAGAATAAAGGGGGAAGGATATGAAGCAGGTGCGGCTGCGGGGTGGATATCGTATTTTTCAGCAAAAAGGCGGGCTGGGCCTGACCCAGGACAGCGTGCTTTTGGCCGATTTCTGTTCCCTTCGCCCGGGAGAGCGGGCCATCGAGCTGGGCTGCGGCCAGGGTGGACTCTGGGTGCTGACTTTATTAAAGCATCCGGGGGCCACATTGGACGCCTTGGAGCTGGACCCTGTGAGCTTAGAGCAGGCCAGGGAGAACGCCGCCCGTTGCGGCCTTTCGGAAAGAGGGCAATTTTTCCAAGGGGATGCGGCAGACTTTCGCCCCGCCGGATTCCATTATGATGTGTGCCTTTCTAACCCTCCCTATGCCGTTCCCGGACCGCCCTCCCCCGACGAGCGCCGCCGCTTGGCCCGCAGCGGCGCCCCGGAGCCTTTTTTCCAGGGGGTCAAAGGGATGCTGGGGCAAAAGGGCCGGTTTTATTTCTGCTGGCCTGCCCGGCACTTTTTCCGGGCAGTGGAGCTTTTGCAGGAAAATGGATTTTCTCCCCGGCAGGTGCGTTTTGTCCACGGAAAACCGGGAGAAGAAGCCCAGCTGGCCCTGGTGATGGCCCGCCGGGGCCTGGGAGAAAGCCAGATTCTCCCGCCCCTTGTTTTGCGGGACGAAATGGGGGAATATACCCAAGAATACCGCCGGATTCACGGCGTCATGGAGGAAGAATAGAGTATGGCAGGAACATTGTATGTGGTCTCCACGCCCATCGGCAACCTGGGGGACTTTTCTCCCCGGGCCCAGGAGGTGTTGTCCCAAGTGGACTTCATCGCCGCCGAAGACACCCGGGTGGGGGCCAAGCTGCTCAATAAATTCGGCATCAAAAAGCCCCAGATCAGCTATTTCGAGCACAACCGGAAAGCCAAAGGCCAGCTGATCGCCCAGCGCATCCTGGCGGGGGAGGATTGTGCCCTCATCACCGATGCCGGTACCCCGGCCATCAGCGATCCCGGCTGCGACCTGGTGGACATTTGCCAGGGTGAGGGCATCCAGGTGGTGGCGGTGCCCGGGCCTTGCGCCCTCATCGCCGCGCTGTCCATCGCCGGGATGGATTGCGGCCGCTTTTGCTTTGAGGGCTTTTTGTCGGTGAACAAAAAAAGCCGCCGGGAGCATCTGGAGGACATCCGGGAGGAAAAGCGCACCATGGTCTTTTATGAGGCCCCCCACAAGCTGCTGCGCACTTTGGAGGATTTCTATAAAACCCTGGGAGAGCGGCCCATTGCCCTGGTGAGGGAGATCACCAAAGTTCATGAGCAGGTGTGGCGCACCACCCTTTCGGAAGCCATCGCCCACTATACAGAAGAGCCGCCCCGGGGAGAATTCGTCCTCATTCTGGGGGGCAAGCAGGAGGAAGAGGAACAAGCGCCTGCTATCGACCCCATGGATCGGGTGGGAGAGCTTTTGGAAGAGGGCCTTTCCATCAGCCTGGCCGTCAAGCAGACGGCCAAGGAGCTGGGAGTGCCCAAAAACAGCATTTACAACGAGGCGCTGGAGCGTTTTTCACAAAAGGAATAACCGAACACTGAGGGCCGAGAGAAAAAAGGCCGCAAGATCACCCGCCAGGGCTGCCGGAAGGGCCCAGCGGGTGTTTTTGATTCCCAGGGCGGCGCTGTACAGGGCGATGCAGTAAATGCTGGTCTCGCTGGAACCCAGCATCACCGCCGCCGTCAATCCGGCCAGGCTGTCAGGGCCTTGGCTGCGGATGATGTCGCTACCGATGGACAGCGCTCCCGAGCCGGAAAAGGGTCGCAGCAGGGCCAGGGGCAGGCAGGGAGCGGGAATGCCCAGGGCCTCTGTCAAAGGAGCCAGGGCCTGGGACAGCGCTTCCACAGCGCCGCTGGCCCGCAGCATGGCCAAAGCAGTGAGCATGGCTAGTAAGGCGGGAAAGATGGAAAGCAGGGTGTCCAGACCCTGCCGCACCCCTTTGAGAAAGGCGGCGTATACATCGCAGCCATGGAAAAGACCGTAGACCATCACACCGGCGGCCAGAAGGGGAATGAGAAGAGCGGTCATGGGCGCCACACCCTTTCCAGCAGGGCAGAAACCGCCAGGGCGGCACATACCGAACCCAGGGAGGCCAGCCACACGGCAGGCAGAATGGCGAAGGGCTGGGCGCTGCCTGCCGCCGCCCGCACCGCCGCCACATTAGCGGGAATCAGCTGAAGGGAAGCGGAATTGAGCACCATCAGCCGCAAAACAGCGGAATGATCCGGCCTGTCGCCGGTTTGGGCCAAGCGCCGGGCGGCCCGCAACCCTGCCGGAGTGGCGGTTGGCCGCCATGTTCTGGCTCAGAGCCTGACGGGCCTGTTTGTCCTGGGCCGCCTTGCCGAAAATACCCCGGATCACCGGGGACAAAAGCCGGGAGACCTTTTCGGTCAGCCCGCTTTGATCCATCACTTCCAGGATTCCTGACCATACGCACATCGTTCCGCCGATGGAGAGAGCCAGCTCCACCCCTCCCGCCGCCCCCTGGGGCAGCGCTGCCGATACCTGCTCCAACTTGCCGCCGGCCGCTCCAAAGCATAAGGCCAGGAGAAAAAGCAGGGAAAATACCTTTGCCATCATGGATTTCACCGCCTTTTTGCTCCATTTCTATGCCCTTTTTCCCAGTTCCATGCAAAAGACCCTGGAAAGACACCGGGGAAAGTCCTTGAATAGTCCAACTATTGGACAAATAAAAACCTTGATATACCAAGCTTCTTTAGGCAATTTTGTCACGGTATTGTCTTGAATAATTAACAATTTTGTCACATGTCGTTTATTGACACTTTTTGTAAAGGTTGTTATGATATTGTAGAAATACCAAAAGAATAGAGGAGGTTCTGTATGAAATCCACCGGAATCGTCAGAAACATCGACAGCCTGGGGCGGATCGTGCTGCCCATCGAGCTGCGCCGTACCCTGAACATTGACGCCAGCAAGGGTGATCCCATTGAGATCTACATGGACGGCACTTCCATTGTGCTGCGCAAGTATGAGCCCAACTGCGTCTTCTGCGGCAGCTCCAAAAAAGTGTCGGAATTCAAGGGTAAGAATGTGTGCGAAAACTGCCGCAAGGAACTGGCTGAAAAGTAAGAACCGGTTTTTGCTGCAACATAAAAGGGCCCGTCACAGAATTTTCATTCTGGGACGGCCCCTTTTTTAATGCTGTTTTGTCCGGTTTTTACCGGTCCTTGCCTTTGGGAGGAGCCTGGGTCTCCTGCTGCAAAAGGGAAGTGATCTTCTGGGCCAGGATGCGGTTGGCATTGGCCTGGGCGGAAAACTTCAGCGCCAGCTGGGCCAGCCCCTGGCGCAGATTTTCCTCCTCCAGGGCGGCAATGTCCTCCCGTGCTCCCTGGGCGGTGTGCTCCAGCGCCTGGCTCTGCTCCCGGGTCAGCTGGTCAAAGCTTTCCGGCAGACCGGTTTGCTGGGCGCCCTTTCCTGTGAGATAGGACAGGGTGGGGATGGGCATGATCTGCTTGAGCATGCAGATGGTCATCAGCCGGGCCAGATGCTCCCGGCTGTATTTTTTCTTCACCGGCGGGGGAATGAGCCCCAGCTTCACATAATTATTGATCATGGAAGGGGTGATCAGCTTGTCCTTGCCGTCGCCGAACAGGGCCAGATACCGCTCCATCAGCACGATCACCTGATCCATATACAGATCCAGCTGGGGCAGACTTTCCCAGGAAGGGAGCTGGGGCGCCTCAAGCCCATCCAGTCCTTCCAGAGCTTTTTGGCGCAGTGTGCTGTTGTCCATTGCCGATTCACCGCCTGATAAAATCATTTTGTTGAGAACAAAACATATTGTACCACCGCCTCCCATCCATCGCAACGGTTTTTGCCATGGGAATATCAAACAAAAGAAACCGGGAAAAGAAGTTTTCAAAACTTTCTTTCCCGGTTTTGTCATTCAGCCATTGAAGGCGATCCACAGTCCCGAGGCGGCCATGACCACATAGACGGCGGATTTCAGTTTCTTGGCGTTGATGGAGCGGAAGATTTTGCCGCCCAAAAAGCTGCCGATGAGCAGGCCGCCGGCCCCCCACAGAGTGGGCACCAGAATGCCACCGGGGATCAGGTGAAGGATGCTGCGCATCAGAAGCAGATAGATGTTGTTGAGGAGAAAATAACACTGGGTGGTGCCCATGTATTCTTCCTTGTCCGGAATGACCGACACGAAATAGAGGATCATGGGCGGGCCGCTGACGCTGAACAGGCCGCCGCACAGGCCGGAGATCACGCCTACAATGGCGGCGTTGCGCAGAAGGGGACGGATGTGCACTTTGTCGCTGAAAAAATAGAACCAGATGGCAAGGCACACCAGGAATACGCCCAGCAGCCGTTTATAAACCGGAGAGGGGGACTCGTGCATCAGCCACATCCCGGCAGAAGAGCCCATGATGCAGAACAGGGCGGGGAAGGCCAGCAGCTTCCAGTTGATATGCTTCCAGCACCGGGCCAGGATGGTCAGGTTCAAAGAGAGGGACAGAATGGTGGAAATGTTCAAAGCGGCTTCGTAGGGGAGAAACAGGGGCATGATGGCCATCATCACGATGCCAAAGCCGAAGCCGGTGACGGCCTGGAGCAGGGAACTGCTCATAGAAGCCAGGCCCAGCAAGAGCATTTGCATAAAAAAAGATCCTCCTTGTCTGCCGGAACCTGCGTCCCGGCCGGTCTCACAAAGGATATTGTAGACCAGATTACGATAAATTGCAAAACAAAATGTTGCTCTTGCAAGATGGAAGGGGGGTGGCTATAATGGTCGTAATGAATAAAATGGGAGGGCGATACGGGATGATCACACAGCAGCGTCTGGAGGAGCTGGTAAACCAATGTGCCTTTGCCACAAAACAGGGAAGGGTGGCTTCTTATATCCCCAAATTGGCGGAGGCCGATCCCCAGCAGCTGGGGGTTTACTGGATGGATCTGGCGGGCCATGGCATGGGTGCCGGAGAATGGGAAAAACGGGTGACGGTGCAGAGCATCGTGAAAGTGGCGGTTTTCCTTCAGGCCCTGGCCGATTGTCCCTTGGATGAGCTGACCCGCAGGATCAGCCTCAACGCCACCGCCGAAACCTTCAACTCCATTGTGGACCTGGAAGTGAAAAATCATCACCGTCCTCTCAACCCTTATATCAACAGCGGCGCCATTGCATCGCTGTATATGGTCTCCGGCGGGCCGGAGGGCCGGTTCCAGCGGGTGATGGAGCTGCTGCGGAAGCTGACGGCCAACGACGCCCTTTCCATTGACGAGCAGGTGTATGTGTCGGAAAAGCAGACCGGCCACCGCAACCGGGCCATCGCCTATTTTATGAAGAGCACCCAGATCATCGATGGAGATGTGGAGCAGCTTCTGGACGAATATTTCCGTCTGTGTTCGGTGAAGGTCAACTGCCGGGATCTGGCGGTGATGGCCGCCACGCTGGCAAACGGCGGAAAAAACCCGGTCACCGGTCTGTGCTGTGCCCAGAAGAGCCATTGCAAAACCGCCATGGCCGTGATGGTGTCCTGCGGGATGTACGGCCAGTCGGGAGAATTCCTGGTGCGCACCGGTATGCCTGCCAAAAGCGGCGTGGGCGGGGGCATCATGTCGGCTATTCCTGGCAAGGGCGGCCTGGGCGTGGTGGGCCCGGCCCTCAATGAAACGGGCAATAGCGCCGGCGGGATCGAGCTGCTCTCCCGCCTGTCCGATGAGATGGATCTGAGCATTTTGTAAAAGCCGGGGCGTCCCGGAGAAAGGATGGATACAATGAAACAATACACCCCGGCCATCGTGGGCGAAATCAAGAAAAAGAGCATCTTTTCCTTCAGCCGGAAATACGAGACCCGGTATTATGAAGGGGTACACCGTCAGGATGAGACGGTGCGGGCCCTTTGGATCGAGATGAATGCCCTGGGCAAACCGCTGTGTTACCCCTGCGTTTTGTGGGAAGGGGAAAAACTCATGGCTTTCCGCAGCGGTATGACCCGGGAAAACAAGGTCATGATGCAGCGGTGGACAGAGGTGATCTCCCCGGAGAAAAAAGAGGAGTTTTCCATCGAGGAACTGGAGGAAGGAGACTTTTCCTCCATCTATCAGAAGGCCAAGGACAAGGCAGACCAGCTGGAAGGGCTGATCATGCCCGACGAGGAGGATTGGACCGACGAAGAGCTTCTGGCCGACGAATCTCTGGCCGATGACGACGAGGACGAATCTTCACTAAATTGAATAAATCAACCAAGCACAGCGGGACGGAAATTCACGATGTTGAATTTTCGCCCCGCTGTTTTTCTCTTTTTTTCAAAAATCCATTTGGGGAAAACAAAAGAAATATCGGTCAAAATCCATGAAAAACCCGGGAAAAATTCGGGATATTTGTGCTCAGAGCTGAAAAAAATCACAAAGGCACAAAAAAATCCAGTCAAGGCTTGACAAATGAGAGATTGTATACTATTATGAACGCACATTCACGATGTTAAAACCCGACACACCGGGAAATTCAAACAGAAAGAGGCGAATGTGCGATGCAGAAGAAAACGAGAAAAATGGTGGCGCTGGTTCTGGCGGGAGCGCTGATGAGCGGCATATTCGCCGCCTGTGCCAAGGACAATGGCGCCACAGAAGGCTCGGCCGTCAGCCGCAGCATGGAAAACGATGGGGATACCGCATCGGCGGAAAAGCGGAGCACCCTGGTGATTGCCACCGAAAGCGAGCCGCCCACCCTGCACCCTTTTGATCACAAGGCGGTCACTGCCACATATATGAACCTGCTCACTTTCAATGCCCTGATGTCCATTGACCCTGAGACATTGGAGCCGGTGACCGACCTGGCCGAAAGCTATGAGACCGTGAGCGATACCGAATGGGTCTTTACTTTGAAGCAGGGCGTTACCTTCCATGATGGCAGCACTCTGGATGCCCAGGATGTAAAGGCCTCCATGGAATACGCCAAGACCTACCCCACCACCAAGGATTACACTTCCTTCTGGACCGACATCCAGGTGGTAGACGACACCCATGTGAAGATCACCACCGACGGCCCCTATGCCATGGTGCTCAACGACATGGCCAGCATTGATATTTTGCCCAGCGAACTCATCGACGAGGGCAACGATTTTAACGAAAACCCGGTGGGCACCGGCCCCTATTGCTTTGTGGAGTGGAACCGGGGCGATAATCTGACCTTTGAGAAAAACCCCAACTTCTTTGACACCGAGCATCAGCCCTCCATGGAGACCATCACCTGGCGGATCATTCCCGAAGGCTCTTCCCGCACCATTGCCCTCCAGGCCGGCGAAGTGGACTTTATCATGGAAGTAGAAGCCACCGATATCACCCGCCTGAAGGAAGACGAGGCCATCACTGTGCAGGAAAACGAAGGCACCCGTATGAACTTCATGGCCATGAACAGCGAAGCCGGGCCCTTTGAGAATCCCTGGTTCCGCAAGGCGGTCAGCGCCGCAGTGGACCGGGAGGCCGTGGTCACCGTATCCTGCGACGGTCAGGGCATTGTGGCTTTGGGCCAGACTTCCCCCGCCTTCCCCGGATACAGCGAAGAGAACTCCCGGGACTATGATGTGAAAAAGGCCAAGGAGTATTTGAAGAAATCGGGCATTGATCCGGAAGACGCCACCTTCACCTGCCTGGCCTGCACCGATGCCAACCGCCGTGCCGCCGAAGTGATCCAGGCCAACCTGGCAGAGATCGGCATCACCATGGAGATCGAAACTCTGGACTATGCCACCCACCTCAACGCCATCATGAGCGGCGATTATGAAGCGGCCATCCAGGGCTACACCGCCAGCAATATGTATGCCTATAACATCGGCCTCTATCATTCCTCCGCCATCGACGCTGCCAACCTGGCCCGTATCGACGACCAGAAGGTGGACAGCTTGATCGAACAGGCCAAAACCCAGTTGGACAGCACCCAGCGGGAAGCCACTTTCACAGAGCTCTCTGAGTATCTCAACGACTGGACACCCTTTGTTCCCTTGTATCAGACCGTTGTGATCAAGGCCTATGACAAAGACCTGGAAGGGGTCGTTGTGGGCAAAGACGGCAATGTGGCCTTTGAAGATGTGCGCTGGAGCGCTTAACCCCCCTCACCTCTACTCATAAAAAGCAAATGGAAAAGGGCCCGTTCTCCACAGCTGTGGAGAACGGGCCCTTTTCTGCGCATCAGGCTATCAGGGGCCTTCGATGTCCATGCGGCACATTTCTTCATAAGACACGCCGTTTTCTTTGCCATAGGTTTTCCAGTACCGGTTGCCCGCTTGGATGAACAGGAAGCGGGGCAAGGGCATGGCCGTGGCGATCTCCTCTTCCCTTCCCTGCTGCACGGCGGCGGCCAGTCGGCCGATGGCCTTTTCGGCCCGGGAGCGGAACGGGGTGCGCAAAATGGCTTCCCCGCTGCCCAGTTTCATGACAGCTCCCATGGGAAAGCCCACCGTTTTGGCAAACAGCCGCAGGATATCCACCGCCACATCGTTTTGTCCCGGCTCCAGAAAGCCGCAGTTGATGAGCGCCGACAGGCGGGGCTTGTTTTTGGGCGGATTGCGCTGCACCTCTTCCAGAAAGGCCAGAAGCTCCACCGGCAGGCTGTCCACATACAGGGGAAAAACCAAAAGCAGATGGGAAAAGCGTTCCATCTCCTGGATAAGATGGGCGGCCGGTTGGCCTTTGAGGGCAAAATACTGGCAGGGAAGGGAGCACCGGGCGGAAAACAGGGCGGCATATTCCTTGGAGTTGGAACGGGGCGCCCGGGGACTGGCGTTGAGGATCATCACTTGTTCCACGAGAGCACCTCCTTTTCCGCTGCATCCTGCACTTCTTCTTCCCGGCAGAAGATCACTTGGTAAGACTTGAAACTCATATTCCGCCGGTTCCGTTCCACCAGGCGGCGAAACAGATCTTTTTCTTCCTGGCTCTCCGGGCCATAGGCCAGAATGACGGCGTCTTTTTCCTCTACCAGCCGCTGCACATGATGGGTTTCGCCCATGTGGGGGCGGAGGAAGGCCTGCTGGATGGGAAGGGAGCGTTCCAGCATGGCCTTCATCGGGGGCGCCCAGCTGCCGAACACCACCCGGCTCACATAGAGCACCCGGCGGCTGCGGGCGATGAGGGGATAGATCTGGGGTGCGTCGTCCCGGATGACGCACCGGCCAGGGGTTTTGACCCAGCAGCCGAAGCAGCCCACACAGGGGGTCACTTTCTTTTGGGACAGGTCGATATATTCCCGTTCCGGAGCTGCGGGCAGGGAAAGGGGTCGATCGCTGAGGATCAGCTCCATAAATAAAGTCCTCCATTTGATTTTAAAATGATAGATGGAATCGCTTTATTATAAGGGATTTGGCAGAAAAAATATAGAGTGAATTTTGTGGGAATGGATAAAAAAGCCCTCCTGGCAAGCAGGAGGGCTTTGGATGTTCCTTTTGATTTACGAGCGGCTGAACTGGGAGCGGATGCGGGGGTCAATGACCACATACAGCAGGTCCACCACCAGATTGATGATGGAGAAGCAGAAGGCAAAGGTGATGACGCATCCCAGAATCATGGGGAAATCCCGTTCGTTGATGGAGTCCACCAGCAGTCGGCCGATGCCTGGCCAGGAGAAGATCAGCTCCACCAGAATGGAACCGCTGAACACCTCGCACAGCCGCAGGCCCATGACGGTGACGATGGGGATCAAGGCATTGCGCAAAGCGTGTTTCCGTACCACCACTTTGAATGCCTGGCCTTTGGCTCGGGCGGTGGTGATGTAGTCCTGGCGAATGGTCTCCAGCATGGATGAGCGGGTGATGCGGGAGATAAAGGCCATATTGCCAAAGGCCAGGGTAAAGGCGGGAAGCACCAGACTGCTCAGCGTTTGACTGCCCGATGTGGGGAACCAGCCTAAGTAGAGAGCAAAAAGCAGCAGCATCAGCATCCCCAGCCAGAAGTTGGGCATGCTCACTCCGAAAAAGGAGATCAGCATACTTATGTTGTCAAAGAGGGTATTTTGTTTGATGGCGGCCCATACGCCGATGGGAAGGGCCAGAACCAAAGTGACCACACCGGCGGCCAGAGTGAGCTTGATGGTTTTGGGCAGACGCACGCCCAGCTGGATTCGCACAAAACTGTCTTCCGCGAAGATTTCCTTCATGGTGCGGGCATATTGCACCAAAATGGGATCGTTGAGCCCTCGCTCTTCCCGGATGATCTCGGCCTCCTCCGGGGTGGCCGCTTTGCGCACCGCCGAACGGTCGGCATTGCCCGGGGCAAAATAAAAGAGCAGATAGACGATGAAGGTGGCGCCGAACAGCACCGGCAGCAAGATGATCAGACGCTTGAGCACATATTTCCACATGGGCGAACCCTCAATCCTTTATTGGAATAGGCCAAAAGAGCAAAGAAAAAAGGCCGCTGATTTGGCACTATTAAACCATAACACAATCCCCCGCCCTTTTCAAGGCGGCAGAGGGCCGGGAAGAGAGTTTCGGGGCTGAACAGATGGAGAAAAAAAGCCGCCGGTTTTGTGCAAATTACTTAATTACTTTGTAACAACTAAAAAAATCCCCAAGGACGCAGGCCCTTGGGGACAATGGATGAGAAAAGGATATGGCAGGAAAACACTTTTGCCCTGCTTTTCATCAATCCGCAACAACTGGCGACCTGTGCGTCAGTTGTTGCACTTCTCAAGGGGCCAGTGTGAGCCACAGGCGTGCATGCAGCCCCTTGCAGAAACTCAAAAAAGCGGCAAGCCGCTTTTTTGACAGGCCTCCCCAAGGACGCAGGCCCTTGGGGACAAAATGGTGAGAAAAATGAAATCACACCGCCGGAGCAGCCGGTTTGTTTTCCAGGTTGTGGATGTGCAGCTTATAGAAGCGGCTGAAGAGCAGCAGGCTGGCCACCAGGGAGATGATCTCCGCCAGAGGGAAGGCATACCATACAAAGCTCAGGCCGATCTTGGAGAACAGATAGGCGGCCGGCAGAATGATTATCAGCTGACGCAGCACCGAAATGAACAGGCTGTTTTTGCCCCGTCCCACCGCCTGGAAGATGGTGGAGAAGATGATGCCGAAGGCTGCGGGGATAAAGCACAGGCTGATGGAGCGGAAGGCCGGCACACCGATGGCCAGCATTTCGCCGGAGCCGTCAAAGATGGTCAGCAGCTGGGCGGGGAAGATCCAGAAGAGCAGGGTACCCACCGCCATAATGCCGCAGGCGATGCAGATGCCGATGCGCAGACAACTGAGCAGACGGGCTTTTTTCCGAGCGCCGTAGTTGTAGCCCATGATGGGCATCAGTCCATGGGTCAGGCCAAAAACCGGCATGAACACAAAGGACTGGAGCTTGTAATAAACGCCCAACACCGAGATGGCCGTCTCGGAGAAAGCCGAAAGGATCTGGTTGAGGCCCATCACCAGGAAGGAGCTGATGGACTGCATGATCATGGACGGGATGCCAACGGCATAGATATCCCGGATGGTGGTGCCGTGGAAGCGGAAGCCTTTGAAGGTCACATGGACGGCATGGCTTTTGCGGAACATCACATAGAGGCTGTAACACATGGCCAGGATCTGACCGGTGACGGTGGCCACCGCCGCACCCAGGATGCCCATCTTGGGCAGGCCGAACAGGCCGAAGATCAGAATGGGGTCCAGAATGATGTTGGTGACGCAGCCCACCAACATAAAGAGCATGGGGTAGATCATGTTGCCAGTGGCCTGGAGGGTCTTTTCAAAGGCGATCTCCACAAAGCTGCCGAAGGAGCAGATACACACCACCGACAGATACTGGGTGCCCAGATCGATCACATTGGCGTTCTGGGTGAAAAGACCCAGAAACCACCGGGAACCAAACAGGCCGAAGAGGGCAAAGAGCAGGGAGGTGAAGAAAGCCAGGATCGCCCCGTGACAGGCGGCCAGGTCGGCTTCCCGCTGGCGCTTTTCCCCCAGACGCCGGGACACCAGGGAGTTGATGCCCACCCCGGTGCCAACAGCCATGGCAATCATCAGCTGCTGGATGGGGAAGGCCAGGGAAACGGCGGTGAGGGCGTCCATGCTGATTTTGGCCACAAAATAGCTGTCCACAATATTATAGAGGGACTGGACCAGCATAGAGAAAATAGCCGGCAGAGACATGGAGACGATCAGCCGGAGCATGGGCGTGTTGCCCATTTTGTTTTCGCGAATTTCTTCCATCAAATGCACTTCCTTTGCGATAAAATTATAATTCCATCCGGTAAGTCCGGAAAAAAGGCGGACACAAAAAAAGAGACGGCCCAAGGCCGCCGCAAGAAAAGGGGGATGCGTATGCCGGGCGCCGCTTTGTCACAGGAAAAATAAGCGGCGTACTAGGGAGAAGTATAACATAAAACGGGGAAAAGGACAAGGATTGTTAAAAAAGAAGCAAAAAGCCGCCCAAAATGGGCGGGCTTTCCGCAAAGAGGAGACAAGATGCAGCGCCATTTCAAAAATTTATGAGGAAGCAGGAGAGAAACAGGGAGCAAAAAACAGCGCTGCGGAAACGAAACGGGAGGTTATGGGAACTCCCGGCGCAGAGAAAAAGCATCTGCGCATGAATTGGAAATAGGATGCAGCTGACCGGGAAAACCCGTTCTGCCATTTCAGTGTAGCAAATCGACAGAGCGGGGGCAAGAAAAAATTTGCTCCTGGGGAAAAATACGCTGGGGGGTGAATATATTTAATACGGTATAAAAGAGAAAAAACAAAAACCGTATTAAATAAAAAATATTTTTGCATTTGGAAAGTATCGTTAAAAAAATATCATTGCAATCTGTTTGAAGGTCGGCTACACTAAAATCAGAACAGAAATTTTTTTGGAGGGGATGCGCCCATGAACAATGGAGTGGATTTTGCCGTGATCGACCGCATACTGGATCATCACGGAGCCCAGGCCAGCAATGTCATTGCCATTTTGCAGGATATTCAGGGGGAATACCGGTATCTGCCCCGGGAAATTTTTCCCTACCTGGCGAGAAAATTACAAATGAGCGCCGCGAAGATTTACAGCGTGGCCACTTTTTATGAGAATTTTTCCCTGGAACCCAAGGGGAAATATGTGATCAAGATCTGTGACGGCACCGCCTGCCATGTGCGCAAAAGCATCCCCATTCTGGAGAAGATGCGGGAAACTTTAGGCCTTTCCTCTCAGAAGATCACCACTGACGATATGCTCTTTACCGTGGAGACCGTCTCCTGCCTGGGAGCCTGCGGTCTGGCCCCGGCCTGCACCGTCAACGATAAAGTCTATCCCTCCATGACGCCGGAAAAAGCGGTGGAATTGTTGGATGAACTGAAGAAGGAGGGGACGGCATGCTGAAAACAAGAGAAGAGCTTTCCGCTCTGCGCCAGACCCTGGAGGGCCGCTTTGCATCCCAGGTGAAAAAGATCCTGGTGTGTGCCGGTACCGGCTGCGTGGCCGGCGGCTCTCTGGACATCTATGCCCGTCTGGTGGAGCTACTCCAGGAAAAAGGCATCCACTGTCAGGTGGACCTGGCCCACGAGCCCCATGGGGACGATGTGGGCGTCAAGCGCAGCGGCTGCCATGGCTTTTGCGAAATGGGCCCCCTGGTGCGCATCGAGCCCCAGGGCTGGCTGTATATTAAGGTAAAGAAGGACGACTGCCAGGAGATCATCGAAAAGACCGTTCTGGGCGGCGAGCCCATCGAGCGGCTGTGCTATAAGATGAACGGGGAGATCTACAAGACCCAGGAGGAGATCCCCTTCTATAAAAAGCAGACCCGTACCGTGTTGGAGCACTGCGGCCACATCGACGCCACCTCCATCCAGGAGTACATCGCCATCGGCGGCTACAAGGCTTTTGAAAAGGCGTTGTTCGATATGGATGGCCAGGAGATCGTGGAGGAGATCCAGAAATCCAACCTGCGGGGCCGGGGCGGCGGAGGATTCCCCGCCGGGCGGAAATGGGCCCAGGTGCGTGCGCAGAAAGCCACTCCCAAGTACATCGTCTGCAACGGCGACGAAGGCGACCCAGGTGCCTTTATGGACCGGTCGGTGATGGAGGGCGACCCCCACCGGCTGCTGGAGGGTATGATGATCGCCGGCGTGGCCTGCGGGGCCAGCCAGGGCTATATTTATGTCCGGGCCGAATATCCTATGGCGGTCAGCCGTCTGGACGGCGCCATCCGTCAGGCCCGGGAGCTGGGGCTGCTGGGCGAAAACATCCTGGGAAGCGGTTTTGATTTTGATATCCACATCAGCCGGGGCGCCGGTGCTTTTGTCTGCGGCGAAGGCAGCGCCCTCACCGCCTCCATCGAGGGCCGCCGGGGTATGCCCCGGGTCAAGCCGCCCCGCACCGTGGAGCGGGGCCTGTTTGACAAGCCCACTGTGCTCAACAATGTGGAGACGCTGGCCAATGTGCCTCATATCATTACCCGTGGGGCGGACTGGTACCGCTCCATCGGCCCGGAGAACAGCCCGGGCACCAAGGCCTTTGCCCTGACGGGCAACATCCAAAACACCGGCCTGATCGAAGTGCCCATGGGCACCACCCTGCGGGAGATCATCTTCGACATCGGCGGTGGCATGCGGGATGGCGCCGAGTTCAAAGCGGTGCAGATCGGCGGCCCCTCCGGCGGCTGTCTGACAAAGGAGCATCTGGATCTGCCCCTGGACTTCGATTCCCTCCAGAAGGTGGGAGCCATGATCGGCTCCGGCGGCCTTGTGGTCATGGACGACAAGACCTGTATGGTGGAAGTGGCCCGGTTCTTCATGAACTTCACCCAGAACGAAAGCTGCGGCAAGTGCGTCCCCTGCCGGGAGGGCACCAAGCGGATGCTGGAGATCCTGGAGCGGATCGTGGCCGGACAGGGAAAAGATGGGGACATCGACCTGCTGCTGGAGCTGGCCGAGACCATTTCGGCCACCGCTCTGTGCGGCCTGGGGAAGACGGCGGCCCAGCCGGTGGTGAGCACCATCCGGTATTTCCGGGATGAATACGAAGCCCATGTGAAGGAAAAGCGCTGCCCCACCCACAACTGCCAGAAGCTGAAACGCTATTACATCGATCCCCAGGAGTGCAAGGGCTGCTCCAAGTGCGCCCGGATGTGCCCTGTGGGGGCCATCTCCGGGGAGATCCGCAGCCCCTTCACCATCGATCCCGACAAATGCATCAAGTGCGGCGCCTGCTTTGACGGGTGCAGTTTCCACGCCGTGAAGGAGGGCTAAACCATGAGCGCATTTATGATGGTAGACAATATCCCTGTGCCCATTGACGGGGAAGAAAATATTTTGGCGGTCATCCGCAAGGCCGGTATCCAGCTGCCCACCTTCTGCTATTATTCCGAGCTGTCGGTGTATGGCGCCTGCCGGATGTGCATGGTGGAGGACAAGCGGGGCAGCATCCAGGCGGCCTGCTCCACCCCGCCCCGGGAGGGGATGGAGATCTACACCAACACCCCCCGGCTGCGGAAATACCGGAAGAATGTGCTGGAGCTGCTGCTGGCCAGCCACTGCCGGGACTGCACCACCTGCGAAAAAAGCGGCAAATGCAAGCTCCAGGAGCTGGCCCATCAGTTTGGCATCCGGGACATCCGCTTTGGCGACGGCCAGGTGGAGCATGAGCGGGACGAGTCCTCGGTGTGCATCAGCCGGGACAATGCCAAGTGCATCCTCTGCGGCGACTGTGTCCGTATGTGCGAAGAGATCCAGGGCGTGGGCGCCATCGACTTTTTCGGTCGTCTGTTTCATATGGACGGATCTTTCGTAATAATTCCTCCAATACAT
>CALLCY010000145.1:0-30198 GCA_938000015.1 uncultured Clostridia bacterium | reverse complement strand
CAAAACTCTTTTTGCATTATTCATAGCCATACCTCCGAATATTACTTTCTTCTCTTTGCAACGATCACTGCTGTGCCTGCAAGAGCGATAACAGCAAGTGCTCCGCCAACAGCCGCACCTGTTTCTGCTGCCTTAGATGTATCGTCAGATGCTTTTGAAGATGTAGCCGCTGCTGCGGAAGTCTTGCCTGCATCTGCCTTAGATGAAGAAACGTCTTTCTTTGACGTATCAGCCTTTGAGTTTGAAGCATCAGACTTTGAATCTGCCTTTGAAGCATCTGTTTTTGAATCTCCGCCCTCGGCAGATGCAACACCGAAATCAAGCGTCATTGAAAGTGTGCCGCCGTTGAAAGCGCCGCACATACACCCGGCTTGTCCGGCGCCCACCGCCATGCCGGAGGCCATGGCGATGACCTGCCGGGGCACATCCAGCTCAAAATTGTCCCGGATGGCACAGATCAGGGCTTCGCAGCAATAAAAGCCCTTGCGGAAGTTTTCTTCGGCGTCCTGCTGTACTTTTTTGGGGCTGATTTCTTTTTTGATATGCATCAAGAACCATCCTTTCAGAAAATAAGGGATTCAAGCCCATCGTCCACGGGGAAGGGTGCGGCGCCTTTCCAGGTCATAAAGCCGCAGGAAGGGTGCGGGATCTGCGCCGGAACGCACATGGCGCAGGAAGATCTCTCCGCAGGCCTGGCTGTCGGAGGCGGCTTCATGGTGGCGCAGAGGAATGTCAAAATAATCGGCCAGGGTATTCAGCCGGTGGTTGGGAAGCTGCGGCAGAAGCTTGCGGCTCATGCGGCAAGTGCACAGATAGGGAACCAGCGGCCCCCAGGAGATGCCGTAGTCTGCAAGGCATTTGGACAAAACTCCCAGGTCAAAGGGGGCATTGTGGGCCAGCAAAGTGCGGCCGGAAAGCAACGGCTCCAGCTCTTCCCACAGCTGGGGAAAGGTGGGGGAGTTTTTCACCATGGCCGGGGTGATGCCGGTGAGGGAAATGTTGAAAGGGTCAAAATGGGTTTCCGGATTGACCAGAAAGGAGAAATTTTCCGTGATGCCGGTTTCATCCAGCAGGGTGATGCCCACGGCACTCATGCGCCGGTTTTGACTGTTGGGGGTCTCCACATCGAAGGCGGCATATTTCATACCTGCTCCTCCAGGGCTTCCACAAGGAAGGTCACCGGCCGGAAGCCATCGTTGCAGGAGAGCATGGCCGAACGGGGATTTTTCATCCAGCCGTCGTAAAAATTCTCTGCCCCATGGCTCAGGGCCAGCACAAAGGGGGACAGGCTGTCCCAGGCGCTTTGGCAGAAACCCTCCGGCTTTTCCCAGCCGTTTGCAATGTACACCTGTCCTACTTTCATATCGCAGGCGTGCTCCAACGGGTTTTCGTACTGGGCCATCAGGTCGGGGTAGCAGGTTTGTTTCATCACGGTGATCCGGCATTTGTGCATGGGAATCCCTCCTTATCGCAGCGGGATGATTGTACCATAAAACCAGGCCAGGAGCAAATGTTGACGGGGCTTTTTCCCGGTGCTACAATGGCGGAAAAGAAAGGAAGTGGAAGGGTGGAAAAGCCGGAAGGATATTTCACCGATCTATTCCAGCTGTTCTCTGGAAAAGAGCGGGAGCTGGAGCTTTATCACCAGGCGTTTGCCAAAATGGAACAGGCTTTTCCCCAGGCCCGGGTGAAGGTGGGGAAAAGTCAGGTGAGTTTTTATGGAAAGCATCTCTTTGCCTCCTTTTCCCCGCCGGTGCGGCGAAAAAAAGAGTGGCCGGAGCACTTTCTCCTGGTGACCTTCGGCCTGGGAGAGGCTTTGGCTTCTCACCGAGTGGCCATGGTGGTGGAGCCCTATCCCGGCCGCTTTACCCACCATGTGCTGGTGGAGCGGGAAGAAGAGCTGGACGAGGAGCTGTTTTCCTTTTTGGCTATGGCCTGGGAGTTTGGGGAAAACAAGGGGCGAGGAAGCAAGGCTCCTCGTGGGAGAAAATGACCCCCACCGCCTGGAGATAGGAATAGAGAATGGTGGTGCCCACAAAGGACATTCCCCACTTTTTCAGATCCCGGGACAGGGCATCGGATAAGGGCGAGGAGGTCAGGCCACATTCCCGGATGGGAGCGCCCCCTGCAAAATCCCACAGGTAACGGTCAAAGCTGCCGAATTCCTTCTGAATGTCCAGAAATGCCTGGGCATTGCGGACAGCGGCCTGGATCTTCCGCCGGTTGCGGATGATGCCTTTGTCCTGGCAAAGCTGCTCTATTTTCTCGGGGCCGTACTGGGACACCTTCCGGGGATCAAAGCCATCAAAGACCAAACGGAAATGTTCCCGTTTATTCAGCACACATTCCCAGGAAAGGCCCGCCTGGAAGCCTTCCAGGATCAGCATTTCAAAGAGCTTCTGGTCGTCGTGCACCGGCACGCCCCACTCTTCATCGTGGTAGCGGATATACAGGGGATTCTGGGGATTTGCCCAGGGGCAACGCGTTTTTCCATCGGACCAGATCATTGTTTTCACCAGCTTTTCGGAAGCGTTTTCTTCAGAATATCATTTTTCCCTGTGTTTCACAAGGAGGACAGCATGATTAAAGTGACAGGCCTGACCCGGGACTACGGAGAAAATCGGGGCGTGTTCGGCCTGAGTTTCCAGGTAAAGCCGGGGGAGCCATTCGGCCTTCTGGGCCCCAACGGGGCCGGCAAGACCACCCTGATCCGCCATCTGATGGGATTTCTCCGGCCCCAGAAGGGCCAGTGCACCATTTACGGCCTGGACTGCTGGAAAGACCGGAAGCAAGTGCAGCGCATGGTGGGGTATATCCCCGGGGAGATGTCCCTGATGGAGGGGATGCGGGGAGAAGATTATCTGGATTTTCTCGACCGGTACCGGGGCTTTACAGGGGAAGGATACCGCCGGCTGCTGCTGGATCGGTTCCCGGTGGATCTGAACACCCCCATCCACAAAATGAGCAAGGGCACCAAGCAGAAATTGGGCATCATCGCCGCCTTTTCCCACAGGCCGGAGGTGCTCATTCTGGACGAGCCCACTTCCGGCCTGGACCCGCTGATGCAAAAGGAATTTGTGGATTTCATCGGGGAAGAGGGAGCCAAGGGCCGGGTGATTCTGCTGTCCAGCCATATTTTTGAGGAAGTGCAGCGCACTTGCCGCCGGGTGGGGATTCTGCGGCAAGGAAAACTGCTGACCCAGGACACCGTCCGGGAGATGGAAGAAAAACACAGCCGTCGCTATGTGCTCCAGGTGGAAGAAGGGGACGCTCAAGCCTTTGCCCGGGACTTCGGAGGAACGGCTTTGGAAAATGGCCGGGTGGAAGTGAAAAAGGCAGCCGACCTGGAAGAGATCTTCCTGAATTACTACCGGAAGGGGGAAAACCAATGAACAAGGCGCTGTTTTGGCGGGAAATGCGGGGGTCTTTGGGACTGCTGGTGATTTTTGGAGGCGTGCTTACCTTGTATATCGTCATGATCGCCGGGCTGTATGACAAGGAGACCCAGCAGGCCCTCCAGCAATTTTACGATATGATGCCCCAGTTGATGGCGGCGGTGGGCATGAACGGAGAAGGGGACACCCTGCTTTCTTTTCTCTCCACTTATTTGTACGGCATGCTGCTTCTGGCCTTTCCCATGGTCTATGCCATTTTGCGGGCCAGAGGGCTTGTGGCCCGGTATGTGGAAAAGGGCAGTATGTACGCCCTGTGTGCCGCCCCGGTGAGCCGTCTTTCTCTGGCGGGCACCCAGCTGGCGGTGCTCGTTTCCACCCAGTTCGGGCTGCTGCTTTACTGTACTGTTTTGGAAATTGTATCCTGCCAGGTGCTCTTTCCCGGTGAGCTGGATGTCAAAGGGCTTTTATTCCTCAATGGGGGGCTTTTGTGCCTACATCTGTGCCTAGGGGCTTTCTGCTTTCTGGTCTCCTGCCTGGGGGAGGGGAGCCGGTGCACCGCTCTGATGGCTGGAGTTCCCACCTTGATGTTGGTGATGCAGATGCTGGCCAATCTGGGAGGAAAACTGGAAAAATTCCAGTATGTGACCCTGTTTTCTCTGTTTCAGCCGGAAAAGCTGATGGCAGGAGAAGGGCTGTTTGCCGCTGGGATGCTTCTTCTGCTGGCCGTTTTGTTTTCCGCCCTGGCCCTGTGGGGCTTCTGCCGCCGGGATCTGTATATATGAAAAAAAGAGACCCTCAGGGTCTCTTTTTTTATGCTTTTTGGAGGAAATCCAGGATGGGTTGCAAAGCTTCCCGGCGGGTAAAATCCAGGGTTTTGCCGTAGGTGTTCAGGATTTGCCGGTCCTCTTCGGTCAGGTCCTTCTTTTTCAGAATGGCCTGGCGCAATGCCCACATCATCAGCCGGTGAAGGGGAGAAAGGCGGCTGTAATCCAGCCCGCCCCGCAGGAAAAACAAGGGCGTATCCCGCCGGTTTTCCGGCAGGGCCTTTTCCACATTGCTTTGGATGTTTTTGCGTGTGACCTCCAGGGCCGGATCGGCTACGCCGCAGGTGAACAGGACCCACTTTTTCCCTTCGGTAACCTTTGCGTGCCGGGTGAGGAAGGACAAGCCGCCCATGCCTCCGGCATAGAGACTGCCTCCCAACACAATGGTGTCATAGGAGGCCAGGGATGCGGGGGAGAGCCCTTTGATATTCCACACGGGACAGCCCAGACTTTCCCCCAGCCACTGAGCATAGCGCTGGGTGTGGCCATAGCGGGAGGCATAGAGCACCACTGGCTTCATCGCAGCGTTACCGCCGTGCCGGAGACGCTGACCATCAGCATGCCGTTGTCGCTGCCCAGCACTTCGTAGTCCACATCCACGCCAACCACAGCGTCGGCTCCCAGAGCGCTGGCCCGCCGCTGCATCTCCGCCAGGGCTTCGCTCCGGGCATTCTGCAGCTCATCCTCATAGCCGGCGCTGCGGCCGCCGAAAATGTTCCGCAGTCCTGCGCCGATGTCCCGGAAAATGTCCACGCCGGAGATCACTTCTCCAAACACGATTCCTTTATATTCTCCGATGGTGCGTCCCTCTACGGTAGGAGTTGTGGTGACGATCATAAAAAAAGCCTCCTTTGTTTTTGAAAATGTGGGGAAATTGTACCACAGTTCCGGAAAGAGAAAAAGAGGATGGGGCAAACATTGTGCAAATTAGCCAAAAATTCCCTTTCAGAATCCCTCAGCCTGCCCCTTGTGGCGGGGGAGTTTGTATTTTATACTGAACTTACAGTGAAAAAAAGAGGAGGGTGTTTTTTCCTATGGCAGACAAAATCATGGAACAGGCGCTGGAGATCCTGCGCCACCAGCGGTATTATGACAGCATCCAGGGCCTGATGGGCTGGGATCTGTGGGAGGGCCTTTCCAAAAAGGGCCAGCCTTACCGGGGCGAGGTCAGCGGCTATTTCACCCGCCAGGCCCTGGCCGAGCTGAAAAGTCCCGAGACCCGGAAAGTGGTGGACGCCCTGAAGGAGCGGAAGCCGGAAGATTTTGAGGACATCTATCTGAAAGGGGCCGCCCATGAGCTGTGCCAGCGGTATGACCGGGCGGTGCAGGTGCCCGAAGATCTCCAGGTGGAAGTGCGCAACTATACCGGTCAGGCTCAGATGGCCTGGCGGGATGCTTTGGATAAAAACAGCTTTGAGTTCTATAAACCCACCATCAAGGGCCTGTTTGAGCTGAAAAAGCGGGTGGCGGAAGCCATCGACCCCAACCGTCCGGCCTTTGATGTGCTGTGCGGCACCGTGGATGAGGGCATCGACACCCAGCGGGTGCAGCAGCTCTTTGCCGGGCTGAAAAAGGGCATTGTGGAGATCATGGAGCAGATCGCGCCCCAGCACGAGAAGATCGATACCAGCGTGCTGGAGACCCCCTACACCCATCAGCAGCGCCGGGATGCGGCCTTTGAGATCAATCTGCTCACTGGCTTTGATCCCGACTGTGCCCATGACAGCCAGGTGCTCCACGGTATGTGCACCGGCATAGGCCCTCGGGACAGCCGTATTGCCATCAGCTACAAAGGAGTGTGGGGCGGCATTTTCACCATGCTTCACGAAGGCGGCCATGCCCGCTATGGTTACAGCTCCAATGATCGGGCGGTAGAATGCGGCCTGTGGGGCGGCCTCAGCGGCGCCATGCACGAGGGCCAGGCCCGCTTCTATGAGAATATCATCGGCAAATCTCCCGAGTTCTGGCGTCTGGCCTATCCGGTGGCGGTGAAGCACTTCCCCTATCTGAAGGATGTACCCATGGAGAAATTCTACATGGCCCAGATGAAGGTGCAGCCTTCCCTCCATCGGATCACCGCCGACGAGCTGACATACAGCCTCCATCCCATCATCCGTTTTGAGATGGAGAAGGACTATTTTGACGGCAAGACCAGCACCGATGATTTTGAGGAGATCTGGCGGGAGAAATACAAGGAGACCTTTGGCCTTGTGCCCAAGGACGCCCGGGAAGGTGTCTTGCAGGATATCCACTGGGCATCTGGCCACATCGGCTACTTCCAGAGCTATACCCTGGGCAACCTGTATGGCGGACAGATGCTCCATGCCATGAAGAAGGTGCTGCCCAACTTTGATGAGCTGGTGGAGAAGGGGGATTTTGCACCCATCAACCAGTGGCTCTATGACAATGTGCACCAGTTCGGCCGGGCCATGACCCCCACCGAGGTGCTGCTCCACGCCACCGGCGAAGAGCTGACCGAGACTTACTTCCTGGATTATCTCCGGGATAAATACCTGAACAAGCTCCGCAACATCTAGCGGCGGTCCGGTGTCCGGACGGCCATATCTCTCTCAGGCCGCGCCTGGGAAGAAAAATGACAGAAGCAGGCCCCCGGCGCCGACTGCGCCGGGGGCTTGAGCGCATCGAAAAAGTGGCGAAAGCCACTTTTTCGAGTTTTTGCAAGGGTTTGCATGCAGCCAATCCACCGCTTTCAGCGGTGGGTCGGCTACACTTGCCCCTTGAGAGGTGCAAAAACCGACGCACAGGTCGCCGGTTTTTGCAGGCAGACAAAAAAGAAGTAACCGCCCCAGGCTCCAACTGATGCGGTTACTTCTTGTAACTAAACCAGGGGACTGACCGTCTTACCGGCAGCGCCCTTTTTCTATTTTTATGATAGCACCTTTTTCGCTTTTCGTCAATCGCTGGAAGAGGCGAAGGATGCCGCTAGGGCCTGGGCGATGGCATGGGCCGTCTGGTCCATATTTTGCGGGTCGGTGATGGTGCCGAACTCCTGGGGGTTGGTCAGGCATCCGTTTTCCAGCAAAATGGCGGGGCAATGGGTCTGACGGCACACATAGAGCAAACTGTCACTTTGGGCGGGGTTTGCCGCCCGGCCAGCGCTTTCCACGCTCTGGCAGATGCTCTGGGCCAGGGACTGGGAAAGCTCCCCTTGGCAGTAGGCCGAAAAACCTCCTGTGGCCGACAGATCCTCATCTGGAGCACCGCTGCCATAGTGGAAGGACAAAAACAGGTCGGGCATCTCCTGGAAAGACTGCTCAAATCGCTGCCGGGGACTGAGGGCGGTGTCTTTTTCCCGGGTGTAGGACACCGTGGCCCCCATTTCCTCTAGCCTTTCCCCCACCGCCTGGCACAGACCCAGGTTCACATCCTTTTCTGCACAGTTTGGGTCACAGCCCACAGCACCCTCCTGGCTTCCACCATGGCCGGCATCCAGCAGAATATGTACTCCCGAAAGCCCCTCCTTTGGAGTGGGCTTTTTTCGCACATGGAGCGTGGCACCCTGGTTTGTTTTTTCAAAATAGAACCCCAAGGGGCTGATATCCTTCAAGGTGAAGGAATAGACCAGGCACCCGTCCTCCACCTGGCATAGGGATTGGGCCACCTGTTCCCCGGAAAGGGAGGCTCCACGGTTCACCCCGGGAAAGCGCACCTTCAGCATCCCATCCTCCCATGTGCAGCAGGCCGCCAGAGGGCCATCGCTTTGGAAGGAGACCAGGGTCTCTTCCTTTTGCGAAGAAACCGAGGCAGCGGTGATCTCCCGGTTTTCTTCTTCGGTAGAAAGGGAGATGTCATTGAGCGAAAGATACCCCAGGCCGGGCACCTGGGCATAGCCCTGGGAGATGGCAGACACCGGCCCTGCCATCCCTTCACGCAGGGTACCGGTGGAGCCTTGGGAGGAATCAGGGGATTGGTAGATGTCGCACAGGTCGGTCTGTACCTGGAAGGACAGAGACAGTTGCTTTCCCGTCTGGTAAAAGCCTCCTGGAGCCAGTGTGGCGGTGACGAAATTGCCCCGGCGGATCACATAGAGGGGGGAGCCGTACCGGGTCACCTGATCCTCCTTTCCCTGAGGCAAAGCAATGCTGGCCTGATAATCCTCCCCTTGCCAGGAAAGGGGATGGCTTTTTCCCAGAAACAATGCGGTGACGGCGGCGCCCGGCCGAGCCGCCAGACGCAGAAGGGCTTGCTGTCCCGGCGAGACATAGGTATCTCCCAGGGGAGCCGCTTCCTCCCAGCAGGAAGCGGCCAGGCCCCGCAACAGACGGCAGGTAAGGGTATGGGGGCCATTTTCCAGGGTGAAGGTGTTGAAACCCGGCTCCAGGGACAGCAGCACTCCAAAACTGCCGTCTTTTCCTCGGGAAAGCACCGTCTGGCCGTTGATGGTCAGGGGCTGGCTGGGATCGGAGATGCCGCAGAAATAATAAGAAAAAAGGTCGGTGCGGGTCAGATCCCTGGGTTGGGACAGTTTCAGCGGGCTTTCTCCTTCCGGTTCTTTCTCGGATGGTTCTTCATCGCTCACCGGGGCGGGTTCTATCAGTACTTCTCCCAAAGCGGCGGTCATGGGGGAAAGGGAGCCCATACGGAACAAAATCAGACCCTGGCTTTCTCCACTTTGCAGCAGGTCGATCTGGCCCAGGATCTCTTCATAACCCTGCCAGGGGGCGGCGGAGTCCCCACCCATGGCCTTGTAGGCCGCCAGAGCGGGCACCAGCTGGCAATCTGTGCCCGACACCGTGTTTTCCCACCACTGGAGCAGAGTGGTGAAATCCGAGCCTTCCTGCCCCCGGTACCAATAAAGCTGGGGGGAGATGTAGTCCAGCAGTCCTTCCTGCACCCAAAGGCGGGTGTCGGCATAGTGGGCAAAATAGCTTTGGGTGCCGGCGGTGTCGCTGCCTCCTTCCAGTTGGGAGGCGTTGGCCCAGATGCCAAAGGGGGAAACTCCAAACTGAGCCTGGGGGTTAGTTTTTTCAATGGTATCGTGGAGCAGAGAGATCAGCTGGGTCACATTGCTGCGGCGGAAGTCATCCAGAGAGGCCCCTTGTCCATATTGGGCATAGGAGGCGCTGTCTCCAAAATCCGTGCCGGGGTAAAAATAATCATCCAGATGGATACCGTCCACCGGGTAGTTTTCCAGGATCTCCTGCACCCCGTCGGCCACCAGCTGGCGCACCTGGGGCAGGGCCGGGTCAAAATACAGTTCTCCATGATGGAAAATCACCAGAGAGGGGTCTTTCCGGGCCGGGTGGGTTTCTGCAAGGGTGCTGAGACAGGCTTCCTTGGTGGCTCCCTGCACGCCCTGGGTCACCCGGTAAGGGTTGATCCAGGCGTGGACCTCCATGCCCTGGGCGTGGGCCTTTGTTGTGAGATAGGCCAGGGGATCGAAGCTCTCTGATGGGGCCTGACCTTGTTTTCCTGTCAGATAGCGGCTGTACGGGAAGATGGAGGACGGGTACAGAGCGTCGGCACAGGGCCGCACCTGAAAAAAGATGCTGTTCAGCCCGGCTTTCTGGGCATTTTGCAAAATGGAGTCCAGTTCCCCCTTCATCTCTTCCGGGGACAGACCGGGGGAGGAGGGGAAGTCCAGATTGGAAACGGTGGAGACGAACACCCCACGCAGCGAAAGCTCTGAGCCACGGCAGGGCAAACTGCAAAAAAGCACCAGGCAAAGAGTGCAAAAGCAAAAACGGCGCAGAAGCATGAAACATTCCTCCTTTTTGTTCTTCCGGTGGCACCAAAAAAATTTTCCGGTGTGCTCCTATCCATCCTATGGGCCTTTGTGCTAAAATAGTACAAGCTGAAAGAGATATGGGAGGTTTTTGCATGGGAGAACATTTGCGCCTGGCGGCGCTTCACGATATTTCCGGTTTTGGCCGGGGGTCCATGACCACGGCCATTGCCGTTTCCTCGGCGGCGGGGGTACAGTGCTGTCCGGTGGTGGGGTCGGTGCTTTCGGCCCACACCGCCTATCCTCAGGTGACGGTGCGGGATCTCACCGAGGATCTGCCGGGGTACATTGACAGCTGGCAGCGGATCGGCTGCGATTTTGACGCATTGTACAGCGGCTATATGAGCCATGTGAGCCAGGGAGAGCAGATGCTGCGGCTGCTGGAAAAAAGCGCCCGGCCCGGCTGTTTGTTTTTGGTGGACCCGGTGATGGGGGACAACGGCAAGGCCTATGCCGGTTCCTTCGGGGCGGAGTTCGCCCGGCAGATGCGGGATTATTGCGCCCATGCCCACATCGTCACCCCCAATCTGACCGAGGCCGCCATGCTGCTGGGGAAGGAACCGGATGCCTGGAAGCGGGAAGAGCATCCGGTGGAGCGGTATCTGGAAGGGCTTTTGGAAATGGGCTGTCAGGCGGCGGTGATCACCGGAGTGGAAACCGGGGAAGGCCGCATCGGCGCCCAGTACCTCACTCGGGATGGCCAGCAGGGTTTGGCCGACTGTCCACGGGTGGACGCCTATTTCCCCGGCACCGGGGATCTGTTTGCTTCGGTGCTGCTGGTGACCTTGCTGCGCCAGGGAAGGGACCGGCTGGAAGAGGGAGTGCAGATGGCGGTGGACTTTGTCTACCGGTGTGTGGAGCATACCCACAAGGCGGGAACACCTCCTCTCAACGGGGTGCTGCTGGAGGAGATGCTTCCTATTTTATGGGAGAAACTCCGGTAGGAAAAAGACCTCCCGGCGGAGGGGATTTCTCCGCCGGGAAAAGTTTTTTCAAAAAAAATAAAAAAATTTCAAAAAACCCCTTTACAAATGGGGCAAAGGGCGTTATACTATGGGAGCGTCGTAACGGTGAAGGAAACCACGGTGAAGGCGCTGAGTGATAAAGGGGTATAGCTCAGCTGGTAGAGCAGTGGTCTCCAAAACCACGTGCCGAGGGTTCAAGTCCTTCTGCCCCTGCCATACGGCCGTGTAGTTCAGTTGGTTAGAACGCTAGCCTGTCACGCTAGAGGTCGACGGTTCGAGCCCGTTCACGGTCGCCAGATATGCTGTTGTAGCTCAGTTGGCAGAGCACGTCATTGGTAATGACGAGGTCGGCAGTTCGAATCTGCTCAACAGCTCCACAAAGGCCCAGATCGAAAGATCTGGGTCTTTTGCTGTTTTCCCAGCTGCCGACCTCTGCAAAACCATAGGTTTTGCGCTTTTAGATAAGAAAAGGGTACGCCTTGTGGGAAGGCGCACCCGGCAGTTCGAATCTGCCGGGCAGCTCCACAAAGGCCCAGATCGGAAGATCTGGGTCTTTTGCTGTTTTCCCAGCTGCCGACCTCTGCAAAACCATAGGTTTTGCGCTTTTAGATAAGAAAAGGGTACGCCTTGTGGGAAGGCGCACCCGGCAGTTCGAATCTGCCGGGCAGCTCCACAAAGGCCCAGATCGGAAGATCTGGGTCTTTTGTTGTTTTCCCAGCTGCCAGCCTCTGCAAAACCATAAGCTTTGCGCTTGTGAATAGACCGCAGAAGTCAAGCGACAAGAAAAATTCTTTTTCGACATATTTTTCGCTGAAAGTCCTTAATTTGACACCAATCTTGTCCGATAATAAAATTATTATTTCTTGTATTCGGCTGTGATGTGAATATGGCGCAATGGTATACCATCCGGTATACCTATATATTTGCACAATGAATATATACATATCAATGTATTGCGGAAGCCGGACAATCCTGGAAAGGATGTGCTTTATTGATTATCTAGGAAATGAGTTCTAACTGTATTTGAAGTTGAAAATCTTATAAAAAAGAGAGAATGGTTTGAAAAATCTGAAATTGAAATGGAAGTTGCTGGTTTCCTATGGCATTATTTTTTTGCTGTTGCTTTTGTTGGAGCTCACTTCGATTTCTGTACTCAATATGATGTCTAAGAAAAATATAGAATATGCCGAAGAGATCGTCCCTGTTGTGGAAGAGATCGGCATAGCGAGAAGAAATATGCTGTCGGTCAGACGCTATTTGCTCAATGCCATCATTGCAGGCGATAAAGAAGACTATCAACGCATCAAAGAGGCCATGACCACCGATCGGGAGGCTCTTTATTCTTCTCTGGATGCCATTGAGACCATCAATGAGGAATATACACCCCAGGTGGAAACGATCCGGGAAAAACTGGAGAGTGTGGCCCAGTACAACAGTGAGATTATGACGCTGAGTGAGAATTTTGAAGATGCAACGGCGAAGGACCGGGCCTATGATATCTATCTGAACACCTATGCCCCTGTGTTTACCGAGGCTGCCGATCAGATCGTTGCGCTGAATGAAGAGATCGATGCGGATGTGCTTTCTTAGGAGGAACTGGTCAAACAGGTAAAGGGTATTGCAATCCTTATTGTCTCTCTTATTTTCCTGGTAGCCGTAGTGGCCGTTGTCGTGTGTACCGGCCTGATGCTCCGCTATATCCTGGTTCCCGCACGGAAGCTGATGGAAGGGGCCAAGGCGCTGGCCAAAGGCGATTTTCAGAATGCTTCTGTGGTCTATCCTTCGGAAGATGAGTTCGGGGTCCTTGCCGATGAGATCACCAAGGTAATGAACCGTATTGTTTTCATCACCAAAGATATGCAAATGGGCCTTCAGGCCATTGCCACCGGTCAGTTTGATGCAAAAAGCTCGGACGACAGCCAATATGAAGGCGAATATCATTACTTGCGGGATTCCATTTACCATCTGATTCACATGCTCAATGATATCATGAGCCAGATCCATACCGTATCCAGTCAGGTATCGGTTGGTGCAGAGCAGATTGCCAATGGAGCCCAGGTTCTCAGCCAAGGCTCCACCGAACAGGCATCCAGCGTGCAGGAACTGGCGGCCACATTGTCGGATATTTCCCAACAGGTGAACGAGAACACCCGCTTGGTTGGGGAAACCGAAAAAACCGTACAGGATACCGTGGCGGAAGTTGCTGTGGGCACAAGCAAGATGGATCAGATGCTGGTGGCCATGCAGAATATCAGCACCGCTTCATCTGAGATCGGCAAGATCATCAAAAATATCGAAGATATCGCATTCCAGACCAATATCCTGGCATTGAATGCGGCGGTGGAAGCAGCGCGGGCGGGAAACGCCGGCAAGGGCTTTGCTGTTGTGGCGGATGAAGTGCGCAGATTGGCTGCCAATACAGCAGAAGCTTCCCAGAACACAGGAGAGCTGATTTCCAAGGCGCTGCAAGCGGTAGAGCATGGAAAAACCATGGCCGATGAGACCGCAGCCTCTCTGGTGAGGGTGAACAACACCATTGAGCAGTTGGCAGGCCAGGCTGAAAAAGTGGCGGCCAATTCCCGGGCCCAGGACAGCTCATTGCAGCAGATCTCCCAGGGAGTGGAGCAGATTTCTGCCGTGATACAGAATAACTCGGCCACAGCCCAGGAAAGCGCCGCAGCCAGTGAGGAGCTTTCTGGTCAGGCCCACATTTTAAAGGGTCTGGTGTCCAAATTCACCATCACTTGCGCCCCGACAGAGCAGCCGAATCAAAATAGCGACGATTCAACAAGCAACGACATAGCGGCTTTCAGTGCTTCGTATAGTAATGAAAAATATTGAGCACAAATAGGGCCTTGGTTGTCAAACCGCTTTCTCCAATGGAATAAAAACCAAAAGGCCGCGGACAGGATTGTCCGCAGCCTTTTGGATGCTTGAGAGGGAGAAATCAGCCAAGGTTTTTGACAATGCGGCTGACGGCCTCCTTGATGTTTTCGGGAGAGGTGGCCAGGTTCAGGCGGATGAAGGAGCCGAAACGCTCGCCGCCGAACCATTCGCCGTAATCCACAGCCAGACGGCATTTGTTCTGGATCAGCTCCTGGGTTTCATCGGGCTTGACATAGGCGCCCAGATCCACCCACTGGAGATAGGTGCCTTCCAGGGGAGAGACTACCGCCTCGGGCAGTTTCTCTGCCAGGGTTTCTTCTACATACTGGGCATTTTTGTGGATGATATCAATGACTCCTTCCAGCCAGGGGCGTCCGCCGCCGAAGGCCGCCGCCACGGCCACATAGCCGAAGGCGTTGCCGCCGCGGATGCGCAGGGTGGCGAGGAAATCATCGTATTCCTGACGGAGCTTTTCATCGGGGAGGATGACAAAGGAATTTTTGCATCCGGCCAGGTTGAAGGTTTTGGAGCCGGCGGTGAGCACCACCATCATATCGGTATAGCCGGGGATATTGAGAATCTCGGTGTGTTCATAGCCGGGCATGATCAGGTCGTGATGGATCTCGTCGGCCACCACGAACACCTGGTGCTTGCGGCAGATGGCCAGCAGCTGCTCCAGCTCTTCCTTTTTCCACACCCGGCCCACCGGATTGTGGGGAGAGGAGAGGATGAAGAGCTTCACCTTGTTGTCCACGATCTTTTTTTCAAAATCGGCGTAGTCGATGTGGTAAACCTTGTCTTTCCGCACAAGATCGCAGGAGATCAGCTGGCGGCCGTTGTCCCGGATGGCGTCCAGGAAGGGATAGTACACCGGCGTGAGCACGATGACGCCATCGCCTGGCTTGGTCTTCATATTCACATACCAGTTGATGGGGGAGACCACACCGGGGGAAAACCGGAGCCACTGTTTTTCGATGTGGCAGTGATGGTATTTTTCTTCCCAATCGATGAAGTTCTGATAATAGGCGTCGGGCACTTTGTAGTAGCCGTAAATGCCGAAATCGGCATACTCCCGGGCGGCTTTCCGCACGCATTCGGGCACCATGAAGTCCATATCGGCCACCCACAGGGCCATCAGGTCATTGTCTCCGAAACGGGCGTCCATGCTGTCCCATTTGTTGCAGTCGGTGCCGACCCGATCCACATATTTGATCTCTTCCATTCCCATCGCTCCTTTATATAAGATAGTATCTTTATCATAGCACTCCCCACTTTCTTGCGCAAGGTGGCACAGTGCCGCCTGCCGGATTGACGGAGAGGGGAAGCGGGGGATATACTGGGAGAAACAAGGGAGGGACCTGTGTATGGAAATGCTGCTGGGGCTGCTGGTGATGGCGGTGCTTACGGGGCTGGATATCTGCAAAGCGCTGTGGGGCTTTGGGTGGGGGCTGTTTTGCGCCTTATATGCCTTGGCCGTTTTGGCATTTGCGGGGCTGAATATTGTCCCTTGCTGGAAAAAGCCCCTGTTTTCCCGGCTGCATATCATGCTGGGCGGCACCAGACTGGTTCGGCTTTCCTCCCTCAGTCTTACTCTGGGGCTGCTGGCCGGAGGCTGGTGTCTGCTCTCTCTTTTCCCCCGGAGGGGATTGGAGGCAGGATGGCTGCCGGTGACCGTTCATGTGCTGGTGCTGCTTTTGTGGTGCGGTCTTGCCGCCCTGGACGGTTTTGTGCGGATGTATCTCACTTCGGTGCAGATGGGCATCAAATGGCGGGGGCTTTTTCTGCTGTTTTGGTGGGTGCCCTTTGTCAACCTGGCGCTGGCGGGGAAAATATGCCGCCTGGTGCGCCGGGAATATGATTTCGAAACAGCCAAGCAGGAACTGAATGTGGTTCGCCGCCAAAATGAGGTGTGCAAAACCAAGTACCCCATTTTGCTGGTGCATGGGGTCTTTTTCCGGGACCGGAAGTATTTCAATTACTGGGGGCGCATCCCCGGAGAGCTGAAGCGGAACGGGGCGGAGATCTTTTATGGCAACCAGCAGTCGGCGGCGGCCACGCCTCGGTCGGCCCAGCAGCTGAAGGAGCGCATCCTGGAGGTCTGCCGGGAGACGGGCAGCGGAAAGGTGAATATCATCGCCCATTCCAAGGGCGGGCTGGAGAGCCGGTGGGCGGTGAGCCAGCTAGGCATGGCCCCTTATGTAGCTTCCCTGACCACCGTCAACACCCCCCACAACGGCTGTACCTTTGTGGATTGGCTGCTGGAAAAGATGCCGAAGGCATTTTGCCGCTTTCTGGCCCGGCGGTATGATGGGGCGTTGCGCCGGTTGGGGGACGAAGACCCGGACTTTATGGCGGCTGTCACCGATTTGACCCATAAACGGTGCATGGAGCTGGGAGAGCAGACCCCTCCGCCGCCGGAAGTGTTCTGCCAAAGTGTAGGCTCCCAGATGAAAAACTGCTTCAGCGCACCGTTCCCGCTGAATCTGTGCTGGCTGTTGGTGCGCTTTTTTGAAAAAAACAACGATGGGCTGGTGGCTCTGGAGTCCATGAAATGGGGAGAGCGGTTCCAGCAGGCCCGATCCTCTTCCCGCCGGGGCCTTTCCCATGGGGATATGATTGACTTGAACCGGCAGAATATTCCCGGTTTCGATGTGCGGGAATTTTATGTGGAGCTGGTGAAAGATCTGAAAGTCCGGGGTTTTTGAGAGGAGCGAAATGCTCCCAATTCCCCATTTGACAGCTTTTTTGGGAACAAAGAATCCCCGGCGCAAAACCGCGCCGGGGATTGCTTTGTTCCCTCAGATCAGAGAAAAGCCTAAGGATGCAGGTTCTGAATTAGTACTGCTGGGGGTTCTGGCTGGTGGGAACCTGGGTGTTCATCACAGAGGAGGGATTGCTGGCCAGGGTGTTTTCGGCGTGCATGATCATCTTTTTGACCATCTGGCCGCCCACGCTGCCGGCCTGGCGGGAAGTCAGATCGCCGTTGTAGCCCTGCTTCAGGTTGACGCCCACTTCTTTGGCAGCTTCCATCTTGAAGTTATACAGAGCATCCTTGGCGGCGGAATTCATGTTGGAATTGTTAGACATAATCAAACTCTCCTTTTTTATTTCAAAATGTTTTTTCGCTTGGGGTTACAGCCATAGTTTGCGAGGAAGTACAAAAAATATGAAAAGAAAAAAATGCCATCTGATCGAAAGGGAAAAGGAGATTTTCTCCAGGTGTACTTGCGGGGAATATGCACTAAGTGATATAATTTTTGGAAAGAAAAGAAATGGCGAGCTGGTGAGCGCCGGGGTGAGAAGAGAGGGGATATCATGAACTTTTTGCTGGAATTTTTTGAAGAGCTGGATGAATTGGTCTATATCTCTGATCCGGAGACCTATGAGATCATCTATATGAACCGGCTTTTGCGGGAGTCCTTGGGATATACCGATGAAAAAGAATATCTGAATAAAAAATGTCATCAAGTGCTTCAGGGCATCGAATCCCCTTGTTCTTTTTGCACCAATGCCTCTTTGCAGCCTGGACAGGTGATTTCCTGGACCCACAAAAACCCGGGTTTGAACAAGCGCTACCTGATCAAAGACAGCATATTTGAACACGAAGGCAGAAAATACCGTATCGAAATCGCCATTGATGTGGATGGGGAAGAGACGGGGAAAACACCATATTATTATGCCCGCAGCGAAAGCATTCTCAGCGAATGCCTTCAGCAGGTTTTTACCACCACTGATCCGGAACAATCCTTGGAAGAGGTGCTGGCCTACATCGGAAAAACCTTCTCGTGCGATCGGGTTTATGTATTTGAGCTGGACGGTGCTGTGGTCAGGAACACCTACGAATGGTGTGCCCAGGGCGTCAGCCCGCAAAAAAACATTTTGCAGAATACACCGGTACAAAGTGTGCAATGGCTCTTTGATCGGATGGAAGAAGATCAGATCGTCACCATTCCGAATCTGGAAAGCATCCGCGGCCCCTATCCGGCGGCTTACGCCATTCTGAAGCCCCAGAACATCCACAGTCTGGTGCAGGGCCCCATTTGGGACGAAGGGAAGGTGGTGGGCTTTTTGGGGGTGGACAACCCCAGTGAAAAAACGGTCTCTCTCATCGCCCCGCTATTTAAAGTTTTGGGTTATTTTATCACAACTTTCCTCCGGCGCAGGGAGCTGCTGCGCCGGCTCAATGCCCTCAGCTTCCGGGATGGGCTTACAGGGGCTTATAACCGCAATGCCATGTTTGAGCACACCGCCAGCCTGGGCAAAAAGGGGCGCATCGGTGTGATCTATTGTGATATCACCGGCTTGAAGCAGACCAACGACACCATGGGCCACAGCGCGGGAGACGAGCTGATCCGCTATTGCTATCAACTGATCGACGGGGCGCTGGAAACCCCTTGGATCTATCGCGCAGGCGGCGATGAATTTGTGGCTGTGGTGGAAGATGTGTCGGAGGAAGAATTCCAAAGACAGGTGGAGCGCCTGTGCCAAGCGGCAGAAGTGGGACGCCGTCCGGTGGCCATCGGCTGCGCCTATTGTGCCGAAGGACCTTGCGATCTGGAAGGTCTGATTCTTCAGGCCGATGAAGTGATGTATAAGAACAAACGGGAATATTATGAGGCAAGCAGCCGCCACACGATTACCTCCCGCCACGATTTTCAGATGGAGGGGAGAAGAAAGCCTGGTGTTTCCATCAACTGCCCCGCCACGGTCACTCCCGACAGCCTGTTTTATCAGTTCCTGCGCACGACTTACTGTGATATGGAGCTTTTGTTCCGCTCGATCTCCCAGCAGAACACCACCGGCTACTTTTATTTTGGAGATATGCAAAAGGATCTGTTTTATATCTCCGACAATATGCGGGATGAGTTCGGTTTTGAGAGCAATGTGGTGCCCGGACTGCTTCAGGCCTGGGGCGACCGGATTCCGCAGCAAAAGGCCCGGGAGATCTATTTCAAAGAATTGGAGTCCATTTTGCAGGAAAAACGGGAGATCCACGACCTGCGCTATCAGGTGCAGGGCCGGGATGGACGGCATATCTGGATTCGCTGCTATGGCATCTTGAAATGGAATGAGGATAAAACCAGGCCCTTGTTTTTCTCCGGCCGGGTCTCGCGCCAGGATACCGCCTTTGTGGTGGACCCGGTGACCAACTTTCCCCGGGAATTGGCCTTTTTCAGCCGATTGGACCGGGCCAAAGCAGAAGGGGAGAAGCTGCGCACCATCGGTTTTGCCTTCAATCACATTGCCGAGATCAACAGTACCCGGGGCCGCAGTTACAGCGATCATCTGCTCAGCGCCATCGCTGAGGAGTTGAATCATCGCCTGTCTGACCGGGTGGCTTTTTACCGCCTGGAAGGGATGCGCTGTGCCGCCGTCATCGACCCACAGTGTCAGGATAGCCCCAGACAGCTGGTGGGGGAGATCCGCCAGGTGATCACCGAAGGGTATCGCCTGATGGGCATTTCGGTGCACAATGCCTGCTCTTTTGCGATGATGGATTATCCCCAGGGTTCCTTGATGCCCGCTGATTTTATGGAACAGATGGTCTCCCTTATCCGGGTGGCCAAGCAGGATACTTCCCATATGATGGTGGAATATTCCGATGCCAGCATCGAGAAAATGCGTCATATGTCCAATATGGCGTTGGCTCTCAGCAGGGATGTGCTGCAGGGAATGGTCAATTTCCGGGTGGTGGTGCAGCCGGTGGTGTCGGCCAAGACCGGAGAAACCATTGGCGGAGAAGTGCTGCTGCGGTGGACTTTTGAAGGGCGAGATGTGCCTCCGTCTGTTTTCGTGCCCATCTTGGAAAAGGAAAAAATGATCCAACTGGTAGGGCGCTGGGTCTTTGAACAGACGGTATGCACCTGTATGCGCCTGGTGGCCTATCGGCCGGATTTCTATCTCACCTTTAATGTGAGCCTGCATCAGATGGAGGACGACACCTTCCTGGACTTCATGCGGGACACTTTGGAAAAATATCAGGTGGATGGCAAACATCTGGTGGCCGAAATGACCGAAAGCTCCATGGATGAGCAGCCGGAAAAGCTGTATCGTTTTGTGGAAGCTTGCGGGAAAATGGGCATCCGCATGGCGCTGGACGATTTCGGAAGCGGCTATTCTTCGCTGCGGATGCTGCTTCAGTATCCTTCGGCCATCATCAAACTGGATCGGTCCTTGCTGGGCGAAATGACCGAATCGGAGAAAAAAAGCGACTTCATCTCCAGTATTGTCTATGCCTGCCATCGTTTTGGCAAAAAGGTGTGCATGGAAGGGGTGGAGACCGTTGAGCAAAACGGCCTGATTCAGGAGGCCGGATGCGATATGATCCAAGGTTATTACTATCATAGGCCCATGGAAGTGGATTCTCTTTACGGTCTTTTGTCCCAGGAGCAGAAAAATCAGGAGAAAACGGCGTCCGGGCTGGAGGGAATGCAGGCCGGAGGAGAAGAGAACAATCCATGTTTGATGCAGAGCTAGGGCCGGAGATGGTCCCAGCAGAGAGTGCATTGTTTTTTCTGATTCATTTCTGTTTTGAGAGAAGCTCATCTCTTGAAACGATACCAGCATCAACCGGTGCTCAAGCGATAGGATGGATGGGGGTGAAAAGGGATCGGCCCGTTTACAGCTGCCAATGGGGGGATCTGTCCCCCAAGACCACAGAAAAAGCAGGAATCTTGGAACGAAGATCGCGCAGAGATGAGGAAGGAGGGGGTTCTTTATGACAGAGCAGGAAAAAGAGGAAGAATTGCTGCTGGCTCAGTTGCAGGAAGAAGGAGATGTGTTTGAAACCGTCTATGGCTTTTTCCAAAGCTATCTGACCATGCGGGATGAGGAGGCCACCCTGTCCTACCTCTCACCTGGGTTCCATGGTGTTGGTATCGGAGAATCGGAGGTGGCCATAGGCCGGGAAGAGTTTCGCCAGATGTTCCGCAAGGAGCGGCAGATCTTGCCGGAGCCCGTCTATTTTTGCGTAGAAGGTTGGGAACAGAATGCCATCGCTCCTGGAGTTCATGTGTGTTTTGCCCATATGGTCATGGGCACCCTGTCTCTTGAGGGAGAGGAAGTCACTTACCGGGTGCGGATGAGTATGACGCTCCATCGGGAAGGAGAGGGAGACACCGGCCGGTATATAATTGATGGGCTGCATCTGTCTGAAGCCAGCCGCAGCCAGAGGGAGAAGGAGAAGGAGGCAGGGGAGAGCTTTCCCTTCCGTTTGGCGGAAGAAGGAGCGCACTTCAGCCATCAGGTAGATCAGGAATTACAGCGGATCGTCTCCCAGGTGATGCCCGGCGGCATCATGGGTTCCTATGCGGAAGAAGGGTTCCCTTTTTATGTGGCAAACCAGAAGATGCTGCGGATGATCGGGTATGAAAGCTTTTCTCAGCTGGTGGAAGAAACCGGCGGTCTGATGCTGGCGGTGGTTCACCCGGAGGACCGGGAATTTGTGGTCAATGCCATCAATAACAGCTTCCGCACCGGGGAGCAATATGAGATCCAGTACCGTTTGTGCCGGAAAGATGGCAGTTTTATCTGGATTCATGACATTGGCCGAAAGACGGTGGATGGAGAAGGCCGGGGGGCGATCGTCAGCGTTGTCATCGATATCTCCCAACAGGTCAATACCAGAGACCATCTGGAAAAAGAATTGGCTTTGGATTTCCTCACCGGAGTGCAGAACCGGAAAGGAGGAGAAGAGCAGATCAGCCGGATGCTGCAGGAAAAGCCGGATTATCTGTTTGTGATGATCGATCTGGACAATTTCAAGCAGGTCAACGACAGCTATGGCCACGACCAGGGGGATCTGGCTCTTCAATATGCGGCGCAGGAGATGAAGAAGCTCTTTCCTCAGCCCGATGTGATCTGCCGCTTGGGCGGGGATGAATTCATCATTTTCGTGGGTTCCTCTTCTCAGGTGGAAGAGACCAGGGAAAAGCTGCAGGAGCTGCTCTGCCGCTATGCCCGAAAAATAGAAGAATGCTGGCCGATGGTCCATTCCACCATCTCGGCCGGTGGGGTCTATGGGGATCAGCCCATGACCTTTTCCCAGCTTTACAAAAGGGCAGACCAGGTGCTCTATCAGGTAAAGCAGAAGGGCAAGGGACAGATCCAACTGTCTCCGGCCTGAAAGCGGGGAGATTTCTGTGCAGTTTGATGGTGGAAAACAGGCAATGTGCACAAAGCTTTCAGGAAGTTATACGGAAATATGATATAACATCGGTCTCTGCTGTTGCGGTGAGCCGGGAAAAAGTGTTAAAATACTTCCAGGATCTTTCCCGATCCGGCCCAGGAGGTTTTCCCAGGGCCGGATTTTTCATGAAGCGGGGAGTGCCCCCCACAGAGAGGAGTTTTACCGTGAAAAAGCAGCAAAAGGACATTTTGGTCATTGGTTTTGCTCTCTTCGCCATGTTTTTCGGGGCGGGGAACATGATCTTCCCCCCAAAACTGGGTCTCCAGACCGGCTCCCAATGGGCCGTAGGCTTTTTGAGCTTTACCTTTGCCGATGCCGGATTGGCCCTTCTCACCATTCTGGCTATGATCCGGGGCACCGGCTCTTTGGAGGGCATCACCCGCCGGGTGGGCTCCTGGGCTTCCACTTTGCTGGGGGTCAGCGTTTTTCTCTGCCTGGGGCCTTTGATGGCCATTCCCCGTACCGCTGCCAGCACCTTTGAGCTGGGTGTGGCCCCGCTGCTGAACACCGATGCCCGGGTGCCTTTTGCCCTGGTGTTTTTCGCTCTGGTGTTCCTGCTCACCGTCCGGCCTTCCAAGGTCATCGACATCATCGGCAAATTCCTCACCCCTGCTTTGTACATAGCCCTTCTGGTGATGATCGTCCGGGGCATTACAAACCCGGTGGGATCGGTGGTGGACACCGGCGCTTCGGCAGTCTTTGCCGAGGGCCTCAAAGCCGGATACCAGACTATGGATATGTTCGGCGCCATCATCTTTACGGTGCTCATCACAGCCACTTTGAAAGAGCGGCATTATGAAGGGAAAAATGCCCTGCGGGTCACAGTGTTTTCCGGCATTGTGGCTGCTGTGGGCCTGACCATCGTCTATGGTGGCCTGGCCTACTTAGGAGCCACCGGTTCGGGAGTCTATGAGCAAAGCATCGGCCAGACCGCGCTGCTCATCCGCATCATGGAAACCACCATGGGCCACAGCGGCCTGATTTTGCTGGCCATCGTGGTGGCTCTGGCCTGCCTGACCACCGCCATTGGCCTTACTTCGGCTGCGGCCAGCTATTTCTCCGGTCTGACCCGAGGCAAGGTGAACTATACTGCCTTTGTCACCATCATCTGTGTGTTCAGCGCTGTGGTGTCCAATTTCGGCATCGACACCATTGTCAGCTTCTCCAGCCCCATTCTGACGGTGGTTTATCCCGCTGTGCTTACTCTGGTGGTTCTCAGCTTTTTCGATAAGAAGATCGGAAATGACTGGGTCTTCCAATTTGCCACCGCCGGGGCCTTTGTCATCAGCCTTCTGGAGGTGCTGTCCGGGTACATTCCCTCGCTGGACTTTATCACCAAGCTGCCGCTGTCCTCTCTGGGCTTTGGCTGGGTGCTGCCGGCTGCGGCTTGCGGACTGTTGGGTGCCCTGCTGGGCAAGGGCCGAGGGGTGAAACACCAGGAGCCGGCTGGGAACTAGGAGCTTAAAGAAAATGAATTGTTATGTAAAAGTGGAAGAAGAAGGCCGCCGGAGACTCCGGCGGTCTGAGGGGAAGGGTGAGCCTTCCCCTTTTCTGCTGCTTATGGATCGGGAAGAGTGGAAACAAAAACGAGGGGGCTACCTGAAAGGGGAGGAACCCTTGGGTGGCCGGGGTCCCAGCCGCTGCTGCAAGGCCCAGTGGATGGGCGACTGCCTGACCGGAGTGCTCCGGGTGCCGGAGATGGAAAAAACAGGCGTTTACCGTCTGGCGATGGGGTTCTGTCTCCTGCCGGACAGGCTGGTGCTCATTGGAGAAGAAGGGGATGTGAAAGGCTGGGTGGAAGGCCGTCTGCCTGCGCTGCGCCAGCTGCAAAGCCCGGAACATTTGCTGCGGGAATTGCTGGAAGGGCTGATGGGAGAGGATCTGCTGTGCCTGTCCCGGTTGGAGGAAAAGCTGGAGGAGCTGGAAGGCTCCATGGAAAAGGCCGACCCCAATACCTTTCTTCGGGCCTTGGCACGGTACCGGCGTAAGCTATCTCGGTTGGGAGCCTATTACACCCAGCTCACCGCCGCAGGAGAGCAATTCCAGGAGGGCGGTGAGGAGGAGTTGTGGGAAAAATTCATCGCCCACGCCCAGCGGCTTCAGGATCATGTGGGATTGCTGCGGGAAGATCTGTTGCAGCTGCGGGAACTCTTCCAGGCCCTTCAGGATGCCCGGCAAAATCGGGTGATGGGGCTGCTCACTGTGGTCACCACCCTGTTTCTGCCCCTGACGCTGCTCACCGGTTGGTATGGGATGAATTTTGCCCGAATGCCTGAGCTTCAGTGGCGTTACGGCTATCTGGCCTTGACCGTGGTGGCCGGGGTCCTGGTGATCCTGGAAGTGCTATTTTTTAAAAAGAAAAAGTTTTTTTGACTTTGTTCCCCCTTTTCCGGTATAATCGAAGTATTGATGGGAAAAGGGGGACCTTTTTTTGATGAAATGGATGCGCCGGGGCACAGCCCTGGTTTTGGCTTTTTTGCTTTCGGTGGCGGTGCTGGCCGCCGGAGGCGGAGAGAGCCTTGTGACACTGTCGGTGCTGCGGAAGGAATATCTGGATACCGTTTCGGAAAATGCCCAGCAGAAAGCCGCCAGTCTGGAGCAGACGGCCAATGCCTATTTGGAAGAAAAGACTCAAGAGACCGAAGACGCCTTGTTCTCCCAGGCAGCGGGACCGCTGCTGGATGCGGTTTTGGCTCAGGTGGGCGAAAAAGGCCGGATTGTAACACTGAAAAAAGGGGACACGGTGACCGGGCCTTTGGGGGCCGGGTTTGTCATGCGGGAAGGCACGGCGGAGGTTACCGGCACCGAATTGGTGAATGTCACCGCGGGAGGCACCCGGCCTGGTGGCTGGGAGATTGCCCGGAACATCTATTATATGATCCCGCAAAATGACCAAAGCGGCATCCGCATCACATCGGATACCGCCCGGGTGCAGCTGCTGGATGGAGCCACAACCTCTGAGGATGCAGTGGATGGCTATCAGGTCCAGTATCTGGCTTATGCCCAGGGGCTCAGCGTAATGGGCCTGTTCAAAGGCACCGATGTGGGCTTTGAACTGGAGCGGGAGCCCACCCGTTTGGAATGTCTGATCATGCTCATCCGGCTGCTGGGCGAGGAGCAAGCCGCCCTTTCCTATGAGGGGAGCCATCCCTTTACCGATATCACCGGCTGGCAGGATGCCAACCGGTATGTGGCCTATGCGGTGCATATGGGCTATACCAACGGGGTATCGGCCACGGAGTTTGCCCCCAATCAGCCCTGCAATGCGGCCACCATGTATACCTATGTGCTCCGGGCGCTGGGTTACAGCGATAAGATGGGGGACTTTGTGTGGAACAGCACCGATCGGGTGATGATGGTGCGGACCGGTATTCTGACCCAGGGCGAGATGGAGACCATCCAGCGGGGAATTTTCCGCCGGGATCAAGCCGCCTTTGTGCTGTGGCGCAGCCTGTCCGCCACCTTGAAAAACTCTGATGTGACCCTGGTGAGCAAACTCATCGCCGCCGGCGCCGTCACCCAGGCCCAGTATGACCAGGCCCGGCAGAATGTGCCCTCGTAGAAAATTGGATAAAAGAAGACAAAAGCACCCTAGCGCCGTCGGCGCTGGGGTGCTTTTTTATCATGAAAAATGGGATATGCGAGTCTGCTCCCGGGCTTATAGCACCAGGCGCAGGCGGAACCAGCCGTCTGTCAGATCAAACTGGCATACGGCCTTGTTTTTGCGGCAGAAAGCAGAGATGGACTGCACGCCAAGGCCGTGCCCCACCTTCTGAGCCACCGGCAGACCCCGGTTGTCAAAGAAAACTTCATCGGCACAGGGGTTGGAAATTTCCAGCAAGATGCTGGGAGCACCCACCATCTTGCAATGGATCTCCCGCTGATCCAGAGGAACATTCCGGTTGGCCTGGATGGCATTTTCCAAAGCGTTGGCCACAACAATGGCCAGCTCCCCTTCGTTCACCGGCAGCACATCGGGCAGAGAGATTTTGGCGTCTACCCGGATATCCTGACTTCGGGCCTGATCGAAGTAGGAGGAGAACACCGCATCCAGCACTGGCGGACGGCACCAGCGGATGGCTTTTCCTTCGTCCAGCCGCCTTTGAGCGGCGTCCAGAAAGTTCAGCGCAGCCTCCTTGTCCCCACGGCTGATCAACTCGGCCACCGTTTGTAGTCGGTGGCGCAGATCATGGCGTTCGGTGCGGATGGCATTTTCAGCGGCCCGCACCGCTTCCATGCGGCTTTGCAGGGCCGACACCTGTAAGACAGACAGCTGCACCTCATGGCGGGCGTCATTTTCCTTCTGTACCCCTTCAAAAAAGAGATACATCAAATAATAAGAGCAACCACACACGATCAGCAAGCTGGCAATAGGGAACCAGGCCGCCAAGGAATTTGCAATGTTCAGTCGATTGACGCCATACAGTGTGGCTGCAAACGAAACGATGGGGATAATGCACAAAACGCCCCAGCTGTGGTTGATTTGGTGGAGCATACTCCGATAGGTAGCACTGAAACTCCGGAGAAGAAAGAACAGAGCAAGAAAGGAAACCACCCGCATAGCAAGCGCAAAATAGTCATTGTCCCATAAGAGCAGGTTGGCCAGAAGGGAGATGGCCGTTCCGGCGCTGCCGACAAACAAACCGGTGGCCAGGCTGAAAACCGCGCGGAAATCCCGGTGGCTGGAGCACCAGATGGTAACAAGGATGTAGGGAAGCGTTACGGTGAAGGCCCCCACCCTATAATACATTTCCCAGAAATCAAAAAAGAGCAGCCCTATCAGATTGGAACCAACGATGATGGAAACAATGGCGATCCATCGGGCGCGCCAGCGGGACACCGGCTTGCGGAAATCAATGAGCAGCATCACATAGCTGCCCAGAAACGCTTGGGTGACGCCGATGAGCAAAGTGTGATAAATATCCAGTTTCAAAACCCGTTCCTCCTTGTGTGGTTCCCTTCCGCAACGGCATTGGAATGATGACTTTCTTATATTTTCCATAATAAAAATAACATGGAGTGCAAAAATCGTCAATAGGAGGCGGCAAAAGAGAAACCGTTGCGGCTTGGATGTGGCGGTGGCATTTGCGGGCCAGCCGCCCCCATCGTCTGTGACCTGCTTGTTTCAAGGCAGAGGGCAAAAAGTGAATTTAGCAAATTTTGCACAGCGATTGCTCATTTCTGCATAATGTCCTGACTTTAAAAAAATTCTTGCTATACTGAAAGCAGCGTGAGACCTTGTGCTCATCGGATGGCATTCTTTGGGTGGAAGAATCCAGGGGGACTTATACCGGTGAAGACAAAAAGGAGGAGAAACATGAAAAGACGATTATTGAGCATCCTGTTGATGGTCAGTATGTTGCTGACCATGTTCCCGGCAACGGCCGGGGCAGCAGGAACGGAGCCAGTCGCGCAGAATCATACCGATCATGCAGGCTGGACAGCACTGACCGCAGAGAACATCCTTATGGGGGAGGATGGTAAATATTATCTGAGGAGCGGCAAATATTATCTGAAAGACAATGTGACCATCAGCGATACAATCTGGATTGACAGACACGAAAATATTACTCTTTGTCTCAACGGCTATACATTGTCTGCAAATGTGTCAAATGGAAGTGACATTTGTGTTGAAGAAGTCGGCGAGCTGAACCTCTATGATTGCCAGGGAACTGGAGTGATAGCAGCTCAGGAGGGTCTTGACAGTTGCTCAGCGGTACAGTGCGAGGGCACATTTCATATGTATGGCGGCAAGATCACTGGATTTTGTGCAAGTGGTGTGAGGGTAATAGAGAGTGGAAAGTTCGTCATGCATGATGGCGAAATTTCCGGTAATGCCGCAATTATAGAAGGTGGTGGTGTAAAAGTAGAAAGTGGAGCAGGGCCGGGCAAAGCTTCCTTCACGATGTATGATGGCAAGATCACAAATAACAGGGCGGCTGACCCCAGCGCATTTACTCCGGATTCGAAGTTTGGTGGTGGCGGTGTGCATGTGCAAAATGGAGAGTTCACGATGTATGATGGTGAGATCTCCAACAATGTTACGACCTGGGGCAACGGCGGCGGTGTGTATCTTTTAGGCTCATCCACATTCACGATGTACAGCGGCAAGATCACTGGAAATCGTACTGGCGACACTAGCGCCAATCAAGGCGGATATGGCGGAGGAATATACACTAGTGGAGGTGTAAAGGTTGATATAAATGGCGCCGAAATCTCTGACAATTATGCCTTCAAAGAGGGCGGTGGCATGTATATCACCGAATCGAATAGTGCATTTAACATATATTTCTCGGGCTGCATCAAAATCGTAAATAATATAAATCGCTTGGGCCCGGATAACCTTCGTACTACATTTGATGTAAAAGATATCAGGATTGACGAGCCGCTGGCAGAGGGAAGTCAAATTTTTGTGCAAACCGCCGGCCGAATAGGTGGGACGGTGGTATCGGATGCACCTGCGAATCAGGGGCAATATTTCTTTGCCGATGAGAACGACCATGTTATTATAGAGGAACCGACGAGTTTTGTTGGTCACTGGAAAATATTTTGTGTCAAAGGCTATACTGTAACATTTGATTCCGTGGGTGGTACACCGGTTCCATCTCAAAATGTGCGTGCCGATGGCCATATTACAAGGCCTGAGGCACCCACTAAAGGTGGGTATCAATTCATTGACTGGTACCAAGAACCGGAGTATAAAAATAGATGGAGCTTTGGGGAGAATGGGGATGAAGTCAAAGATAACATGACCCTTTATGCCAAGTGGAATGAAATACCCAAAGAACCTGTTATTTCCCAAGTTAGTGAAGATTTCACGATGGACTATGGCGAAGAAGGCCGGGAAATTTCTGTCACGGTGCAGGAAGAGCCAAATCACACTTACGAGTATCAGTGGGAATACTACAGGGAATTCGATCATTCATGGCCATCTATATGGAAGGAAACCAAGAGCAGTTATCAGATCCCTGCCAATCAGGCTTTGGGAGTGTATCGTTATCGCTGTAGCGTCCGGTCAAAAATCGGATCATTAACATCAGCCCCGGTAGTCAGTGATGAGATCACAGTCACGGTTGCAAAGCCCACCCCGCCTGCTCCAGAAGAAGGGGAGGGTTATCACATTGACTATTTTGAAGAGACGATTACCATTGAGAAAGGTTATGAAGTTTCCACTAAAACGGAGGGCGGCGATCCGATAAGAACCGGTGATGCCGTGATCCCCGGTGATACCTATTACATTCGCAAGAGCAAAACAACGAACCAAAACGCATCGGAATGGAAAGAATTTGTTGTGATGCCCCGTCCTGCTGCACCAACGGATGTGACCGTCACAAACGAGACAATCCAGGGGAAAAAGGATGGTAAAATAAGTGGTATCACCACAGAGATGGAGTACCGCATCAATGGCGAAACAGCTTGGAAAAACGGTACCGGCAATGAGCTAACCGATCTTCCAAGAGACACGGAGGTTACTGTCCGGGTAAAAGCAACGGAGGCTGCGCCGCACGGAGAGGAAGCTGTTTACACTGTGCAGGCTGATAGGGCTCTGACGGTGACCTTTGAAGAAAATGGAGGAAGTGATGTTCCGTCCCAGAGCAATCTTTCTTATAATGATGTCATTTCGCCACCGATTGCCCCAACCAGAAATGGGTATATTTTTGTTGGCTGGTATCAGGATCCATCGTTACAAGATGCATGGGATTTTCAACAGGACTATGTGACTGATGATATTACCCTTTATGCCAAATGGAGGTATGCTGCTCCCGAAAAGGTCACTGTAAAAAGCATCACTTCTGACAGCATCACCATTGCCACAGAAAGCGGAAAGGAATATGCCATTCGACCCGTCGGCCAGGTTGGTGAAATCAACTGGGTATCAGGTGATGGGGAAGATATGATTTTTGATAGGCTTCAATCCAACAGGGGTTATATCATCTTGGTGCGTGTTGCAGAAGATGAGACGAGCGAAGCCTCAGATGCTACCGAGACCACGGTGACGACAGCTAGACCGGGCAAGCCCGAGAAACCCGATCCGGTTGCACCGCCCACCGATGACAAGATTACATCGGACAGCATCACCATTCCCACGGAAATTGGCAAGGAATACACCGTGGTGCCCAAGGGAGAAACCCCGGCTGAAGAGGACTGGGTACCTGGCACAGGCGGGGAAATTACCTTTGACGGCCTGACCCCG
>CALLCY010000144.1:0-2419 GCA_938000015.1 uncultured Clostridia bacterium | reverse complement strand
AAAAAGAAGATGCGGAGCTTGGGAAGTGTACAGCTTCCCACCGAGGCCTTTATGGCAGTACTGAAGCTGGACGAAGAATAATTCATCTTCTTTTTGCCTGGGGCCCCACAAAGTGGGGCGGCGCAAATGCGCCGAAATGGCGCAGGGCCAATTCATTTGGCCCGAGCCAGTGCAATCAAAGGGGGCCCCGCAAAAGAAAAAGCTTTTGCGGGGAAATAAAAAGAAGATGCGGAGCTTGGGAAGTGTACAGCTTCCCACCGAGGCCTTTATGGCAGTACTGAAGCTGGACGAAGAATAAGCACTAGGCCCCGTGGCCTGAACAGGGCGTGACTACCGAAACAGAACAGCCCGAGTGAAGGCCAGTATGGCAGGCTGGATACCGGCCCCATGTCCTGAGGCTTTTGCAGATAGAAAACGAGGAATTATGGTATTTCGCAAAAAACAGCCGCCCAAGCCGGCGATCCGGCAGAGCTTGGGTGTCTATATCCATGTACCATTCTGCCGGAAAAAATGCTCTTATTGCGATTTTTACTCCCGTCCCTGTAAGGATGAAGGTCTGATGGACCGGTATGTCCGGGCGGTAGAGCGGCATTTCGGAGACTACTTCCGGGGCAGTGAAAGTTTCGATATCGATACCGTTTATTTTGGCGGCGGAACCCCGTCCTTGCTGGGAAGCAAACGGCTGCGGCAGCTGCTCACCGCTTTGGAAAAAACCGGAGGCATTGCCAAAGGCGCTGAGATCACCGTGGAATGCAATCCGGAGAGCGTAGACAAAAAGATGTTTCGCGCTCTTTTCAAAGCAGGGGTCAATCGACTTTCCATGGGTGTCCAAAGTGCCCATGACGATGAGCTGTTGGCTCTGGGCCGTCTGCATACCTTTGAGCAAGCCCGTCAGGCGGTGGCCGAGGCCAAGGAAGCGGGATTTTCCAATATCTCTTTGGATCTGATCTACGGCTTGCCCGGTCAGACCATGGAACAGTGGAAAGATTCAGTGGAGCAGATCATCGCTCTGAAGCCCCAGCATATTTCTGCCTATGCCCTCAAACTGGAAAAAGGTACGCCGCTGTATGAAGAAAATCCGGAGCTGCCTCCGGAGGATGTGCAGGCCGATATGTACTTTTACGCAGTGGAACGGCTGGAGCAGGCGGGATTTGAGCAATATGAAATCTCCAATTTCGCCCAAAAGGGTTATCGCTCCCGGCACAACAGCCGCTATTGGGATTTGTCCCAGTATCTGGGCTTTGGCCCTTCGGCCCATAGCTTTTTTGGAGGCCGCCGCTTTTCCTTCATCGCCGATACCCAGGGATATATCGACGGTGTGGAGGGCAATGGTCCGCTGTTGGAGGAAGCCGAGGAAGTGGCCAGCTTCCATCGCCATGGGGAATACATCATGCTGAAACTGCGTACCACCGATGGGGTGGACGAAGAGGAGTTTTACCGTCGCTTCCGGCTGGAGTTTACGCCCTATGCCCAGCGGCTGAGCAAATACATCCAGGCCGGCTACTGTCAAAACCAAGGAGGGGTGTGGCGGCTGACACCTAAGGGAATGATGGTTTCCAATGCGATTTTGACCGATGTGCTGGAAAGCGAACTGCTGTAACAAAGAGAAAATGAAAAATGGGGAAGAGGTTTGAAAAAATGAAGGATCAACACCGACGGGAAGGCTATGGTCTGCGGATCGTGCTGATGCTCCTGGGGCTGTTTTTGTGTGCCCTGGGCAGTGTGATCACCATGCGGGCCAATCTGGGCTTTACACCCTGGAATGTGTTCCATCAGGGCATTCACAATGTGACAGGCATCACCATCGGTACCGCCAACACTTTGGTGGGAATGTTTATTTTGTGCATCGATCTTTTGCTGCGGGAGCGGATCGGATTGGGCAGTATTTGCAATATGCTGCTCATCGGCCCCTTTACCGATTTTGTCATCTGGACCGATGTGCTGCCCACCATGGACACCTGGTATACCGGTCTTTTGATGTTGGTGGCCGGTATGATGGTGGTGGGTTTCGGCACTTATCTCTATATCCGTTCCCAGTTCGGCGCCGGTCCACGGGATAGCCTGATGGTAGCCACTGCACGGAAAACCCATTTCAAGCCCGGTTATTGCCGTATCGCCATCGAAGCCACTGTCACCCTTTTGGGCTTCTTTATGGGCGGGCCTGTGGGCCTGGGCACTTTGGTGGGCGCCTTTGGTCAGGGCCTGTGCCTCCAGTTGATCTTCCAGCTGACCCGCTTTAAGCCTACTGAGATCCGTCATGAGAATTTTGTGGATCTGTGGCGTAACCTGAAAAATGGACAGGCCGCTGGAAAGAAAATCGGATAAGAAAATTGTTTTCAAAACCGTCTGCTTTTTGGCAGACGGTTTTTTGTATAAAGAAAACCACTCGCTAGGCGAGTGGTTCAAAAGAAGCCTTGTG
>CALLCY010000143.1:0-6696 GCA_938000015.1 uncultured Clostridia bacterium | reverse complement strand
TCCAGATCCAAAGGCAGTTTGCCCTTGGCTTCACGGATGGCCTGGCTGAGCGTTTCCCGCTCTTTCATCAGAAACAGGAGGAACTGGGCCAGTTGGTTTGCGCATCCGGCATATTCGCTGGGGGCCTCTTCTTCCACTACCCCATCCTGGGCTTCTTTCATCACCCGGCTGCGCAGATGGGTGGTTTTGATCTTGAGAATGTTCCGGGGCTCTTCCAGGATGTCGATGGCCTCGTTCATCACCAGTTGGAGCTTGTTTTGGGTGCGGAATGCATCTTTGAGATTCATATGCTCGCCATCCTTTCTCGTTCTTTTGTGATCCTGGCTTTATCATACCGCCCCGGGCCTTGTTTGTCATTGAACTGCTGGTTGAATGGATGAGCATAGAAAAACAGCAAAAAAGCGGCTGAACTGCCGCTTTTTTGCTGTGTGCCTAAAGCTCCAATTGAGTTTTTTCCGAAGTTTGCCGGTGAAATTCTTCGATCATGGAGGCCAGAGTGATACTTTCCATGGCTTCCCGGATGGAGTCTTCAATTTTGTGATAAGGCCCCTTCAATACATTGCGGATGCTCTGGGCCACCGGGCAGGGACGGTCTCCGCAGGGATGAATGCCGATGAGGGATGACAGACCATCCGGTTCCAGCGCATTGTAGATTTGATACAGGCTGATCTCCTCCGGCGGCCGGCACAGTTGGGCGCCGCCAGTGCCACGGGGCACCGTGATGATACCGGCCTTTTTCAATCCGCTGAGGATATTGCGGATCACCACCGGATTGATTCCTGTGCTCAGGGAGAGCAGATTGCTGGTCACCTTGGCGCTTCCATGGTATTCATGAATGAAAATCAGGCAATGGACAGCCACAGAGCATTTCATGCTCAGCTGCATGGACGATCCTCTCCCCTCTTGGTTAAACTCTTTCTTTTGATGTAATTATTGACTTTACATCTTTCGGGTGTTACACTGTACTTGCTGTGTAAGGCCAAGATTTACATCTCTATTTTATAATGTTCTCAGGAAAAAGGCAAGCATTACACAATCAGGAGGAATGAGAAAAATGAAAATGGTTCAGATCGTCTTTAGCCCCACCGGAGGAACACAGAAGGCCGCAGACTTGCTGACAAAAACATGGGGCGATTGCACTCGGGTGGATCTCACCGACAGCAAGGCCGATTTTTCGGCTCAGGAGCTGGCGGCAGAAGATGTGGCTCTCATCGCCGTTCCCTCCTATGGCGGACGGGTTCCGGCACCGGCCTTTCAGCGTCTGACGGCCATCCATGGCAATGGGGCCCGGGCCATTTTGCTGTGCGTCTATGGCAACCGGGACTATGAGGACACCCTGGTGGAGCTGGAAGACGGGGCCAAACAGGCAGGATTCCGGGTCGTTGCGGCGGTAGCGGCCATTGCAGAGCATTCCATTGCCCGGCGATATGCCGCAGGACGGCCGGACTCCAAGGATGCAGAGGTTTTGGCGGAATTTGCCGCCAAGATCCAGGTCAAACTGGACTCCAACGACGACCGGCAGCCCCAGATCCCCGGCCATCGCCCTTATAAAGAGACCGGCTCCAGCGGCATGGTCCCCAAAGCCACCAAAAGCTGTGTCCACTGTGGGGTGTGCGCAGAAAAGTGCCCGGTACAGGCCATCGACCTGAGCGATCCTACGGTCACCGACAAAGACAAATGCATCTCCTGTATGCGGTGCGTTGCGGTATGTACTCACTCCGCCCGGAAGATCGGCGCTGTGATGATGACGGCCGTGGATGTGATGCTGAAAAAGGTGTGTTCCGACCGGAAAGAAGCCCAGCTGTATCTTTGATTCCTTTTCCCTCTCCCCTATAAAACGGGTCTTGCCATGATAAGGAATGTCTGCAGGATCTGCGGGTTTATCCCACCCGTTGTTCCCAGGCCATTCTGGATCAGGCCACCAGCGTCAAGGTCAAGGGCGCCGAGCTGCTTTGGTCCTATGTGGATGTGGAGCCCATCGCCTTCAACAAGGGCTTCTACACCGTGGATGTGAAGTATTTTTACAAGATCACCGCCGAGGCCTACTGCGGACTCAGCCGTCCCAAGGAGATCTGCGGTCTGGCCACCTACGACAAGCGCACCGTGCTCTTTGGCAGCGAGGGCAGCGTCCGCATTTTCAGCTCCCAGTATATGCCCAAGGAGAGCGATTTGCAGAACTTCGAAAAGACCAATCTGCCCATCGGCGTGGTGGAAGTGGTGGACCCTGTGGCTCTGGGGATCAAGGTCACCGAAAGCTGCGGCTGCGGCGACTGCGGTCTGAATGACATCCCCGATTGCATCTGCCGGTGCTTTGAAGATGACATCGTCATCTGCGACGAGGGCAAAAAGCTCTTTGTCACCCTGGGCCAGTTCAGCATCATCAAGCTGGAGCGGGATATCCAGCTGCTCATGCCCGCCTATGACATCTGTATGCCGGAAAAGGATTGCTCCGGCAGCGGCGGCAGCGACGATCCCTGCGACCTGTTCCAGAAGTTCAAATTCCCCGTGGATGAGTTCTTCCCCCCGAAATATTCCGATTATATCAAGGAAAACGGCGGCAACTGCCAAAATGGCAGCTGCAAGACCGGCAAACGCTGCTAAAGCATCCCTTTTGGGACGCAAAAACCCCCGGCCATTGGCCGGGGGTCTTTTTCTTCATCAATAGCCGATTTTCCGGTCAATCACATGATGCATGGGCTGGCCCGCAGCAAAGAGGGGCAGATTCTCGAGGAATTGAGACAGAATGGTGTCGGTGGTGTAGTCCAGGGAGTCGTTGCCCGACACATGAGGGGTCAAAATCACATTGCCCATGTCCCACAGGGGATTTTCCGGGGGCAGAGGTTCGGGAGAGGCCACATCCAAAGCGGCGCCGCCCAGCAGACCCTTTTGCAGCATCTGGATCAAAGCATCCTGATCCAAGGCAGTGCCCCGACCGATGTTGAGAAGCAGGGCGTCCTTTTTCATTTTGCCCAAACGCTCAGCCGTCATGATCTGCTGGGTCTCATGGGTGCCGGGCAGGCACAGGGCCACCACATCGGCCCCCTGGATGGCCTGATCCAGGTCCTTTGTCAGATAAAGCTCGTCCACATAATCGGGCTTTTCGCTGGGAGTACGCTTGACGCCCCGCACGGTGGCCCCCATGGCCTTGCAGCGCTTGGCAAAGTTGCCGCCGATGTTGCCGATGCCCACCACGGTGACGGTGCTGCCATAGAGAGAGCGGATCTTGCCCAGATACTTCCACCGGTGCTGCCGCTGGCCCTCTTCGTATTCCCGCATCCGGCGCATGAGCATCAGGGTGCAGGTGATCAGATGTTCGGCGATGGCCACGCCATAAGCGCCGCTGGAGTTGGTGAGGATCACATCGGGATTGGGATAAAGCTCATCGGCCACATAATTGTCCACTCCGGCGGAGGCGGTGGCCAGCCAGCGGAGCTTGGAGGCGCTTTTCAAAAGCTGGGGCGGGATGCTGCCGAAGAGAATCTGGCAATCGGCCACATCTTCCGGGCCGAACTTCCCTTTTTCAAAGATTTTCAGAGTATAGCCCTGCTTTTCCACGCCCTGGCGCAGCCGTTCTTCCCGCTGAGCGGTCAGATCGGCCACACAGGCCCCCACAATGATTTTTTCCATGTTATTCACCGTTCCTTTTTCGAATTTTCTTTTCCTGGCGAAGCACCAGCACGATATGATTCAAATGTCCTCCTAGGATCAGAATGATCCCGGTCATATAGAACCAAAGCATCAGGATCATCACGGCGCCCAAAGAACCATAGAGCACCGAGTAATTGGCCAAATTGGATACATAGTAGGAGAAAAAATAGGAGATGGCCGACCAGACGGCCACAAAGAACAGTCCGCCGGGGGCGGCCTGGAGAAACCGCAGCCATTTGGCCGGGGCAATTTTATAAAATAGAGTGATGATGCAGAACAGATACACCGGCATGGCGGTAAAACGCAGCCAGTTCCAGATGCGCACCAGGAAAAACGGGATGGGCAGCACCCGGGCCGCCAATGCCAGCAGATTTTCGCTGATGAGCACCAGCCCCAGCAGCAGATACATGGACAGCAGCACCACCACGGTGACGATCACCGAAAAGAAAAAGTTCAGCTTCCCTTTCCGCGGCTGACGATAGGCCACGCCGATGGACAGCATCAGGGAATTGACCGCCCGGGAAGTGAAATAGACGGTGAGCACCGAACCGGCGTACACCAGTGTACCCGGCTGGAGGTTGGTGATATAGCCGATGTATTCGGTGATGAGGGAAACGATCTGCTCCGGCAGCAGAAGGGACAGGTTCTCCATGATCTCCTCCACCGACAGGTGAAAGGAGCTGACCAGCACATTGCTGAAAATCACCAGGGGGAACAGGGTGAAGAGCATATAATAGGCCAGCTCCGCCGAAGAGCGGGCCACATGGTCTTTGAAATACCGTTCCACCATCTGGCTTATCACATACCGGAGATCCCGCGCCACCTCCAGCAGCTTACCACCGATTTTCGTGAACAAGGCCATGCAGGCTCCTCTCCGGCTGGGGCGGCTGCACCGAAGGCACGCCCAGGGCGATGCCGCAGAAGGGCTTGATGTGCTCCGGCAGACCGAACAAAGCGGCGATCTGTTCTTCCCTCTCCGACTGGGGCGGAATGCCCAGCCAGCAGCCGCCAAGCCCCATGGCCTGGGCAGCCAGCAGGATATTTTCGGTGCAGGCGGCGCAGTCCTGCTGGTAGAAATGAGGTCCGGGTTGTTTCTGGGTATCGCCGCAGACCAAAATCATCACAGGCGCCTGGGAAAGCATTTTGGAGTAAGGATGCACCTTTTGGAAGCTCTCCATCATTTCTCTGTCCCGGCAGACGATAAAGTGCCAGGGTTGTTTGTTCATGGCCGAAGGGGCCATGATGCCGGCTTCCAATAGTTTTTCCACCTGCTCCTGCGTCACAGGATCCGAGGTGAACTGTCTCACGCTTCTTCGATTCCGAATGGTTTCCAACATGATAAAACCTCCCACAGGCCCATGGGCCTGGATTATTGCGAAAAAATTCCGGGGCTTCTTCCCTTTTTCAGCACTGTTTATGAATCAGATATTATTATACCACAAGGAGGGCTTTCTGGCAAAGGCGGGACAAGTTTCCATCAATCCCATTATATCTCTTCCCTGTCGGTGAAAAAAGGCGAAAAAACACCCACAAAAAGTGGCTTTCGTCACTTCTTGTGGGTGTATGCGTTATCCGATTTGCGGATGTTCCTCAGGGGCAGCTGGTGCCTCTTTCACAGGAGACTGGATTTTTTCCAGACTGACGATGGCCTTGAACAGGTCGCCGTCCACCGTGATGGTGAAGATTCCGCCCTGGAGCTCCACCAGGTTTTTGGCGATGGCCAGCCCCAAACCATTGCCTTCGCTGTGGCGGGAGGCATCTCCCCGCTTGAACCGCTCCATTAGCTCGGAGGGGTCCACATTCAGCTCATAGGCGGAAATGTTTTTGACGGTAAAAGCGGCTTTGTCCCCCTGCTCCTCCACATCCAGATAAACACGGGAGGAAGGCATGGCGTATTTGAACACATTGGACAAAAGGTTTTCCACCACACGCCATAGCAGTTTGCCGTCGGCCTTGACCCATACGCCCTGGGCCGGAAGATGGATGCGGAAATCCAGTCCCGACTGCTCCATCTTGTCACTTAGCTCGCCCATGCCCTGACGGATCAGGCTGCACAGTTCCACTGGCGCCAGATCCACCTGGATGTTGCCGCTGGCCGCTTTGGACACCTCGAACAGATCGTCGGTGAGCATTTTCAGCCGCTGGGCCTTCTGGCCGATGACCTGGCAATAGCGGGAGGCATTGGGGCTTTGGAGCCCCTCTTTCTGCAGAAGATCGGCGTAGGTGATGATGCTGGTGAGAGGGGTGCGGATGTCATGGGACACATTGGTGATCAGTTCCGATTTCATTCGCTCGCTTTTCAGCTCGCTCTCCACGGCGTTGTGCAGGCCGTCGGCGATGGAGTTTACATCGTCGGCCAGGCCGGCGAAGAATCGCTCGTCTCCCAGGTCGATCTGATGGGTCAGGTCTCCCTGGCGCACTAGGCTCACCCCTTCCCGCACCTTCTGGTAGGCCGAGGCTATTTTGCCCACGAAAAGCACGGCGGCGATGATCAAAGCGATGCTCAGCGGGAAAACAATGGCCAGAAGCAGGCAGAAAGAACCATACAGACCGGTGAACAGCATCGCCCGCTTGACGGTAAGTTCCTTCCGGGACAGCTCGCGGAAGGCCCGGGCCGCCCTGCGGAAAGGAGCCGCCAGCAACCGGAAGAAATGGCGCAAAAGGCAGCTTTTCCAGAAAGTGCGGGCTTTGAAGCGGCGGCCGAAGGAGAGCAGAATGGCGGTGATCACCAAAAATACGGCCCAGGAACAAAGGGCCAGAAGGTCCGGCTCCTGATACTGCCAGGAAAGCAGAATGGCCAAGACATACCCGCCCACGGCCAGGCCCCCCAGGGCCAGCAGGACTTCGGTAAAGACACGATCGATAAAATACAGCCGGATCTCATCTCCTTTTCGTTTTCGTCCGCAGGTACGCAGCAGGTATCCCAGCAAAAACAGCGTGATAAGAAAGGCTCCGCCGATCTGGGAGAGATACTGGATGGTCAGCTCCCGATTGGCCGTCACCTGCTCCTGCATCTGCAAGGGGTAGTCATCGGTAAACCAGATGTAA
>CALLCY010000142.1:0-4779 GCA_938000015.1 uncultured Clostridia bacterium | reverse complement strand
CAGGAACTGCTGCCTCTGCTGGAGCAGGTGGTTCAGGCTGGCCGCAAGCTGCTGATCATCGCTGAGGATGTGGAGGGCGAGGCCCTGTCCACCCTGATCCTGAACAAACTGCGCGGCACCTTCAGCTGCGTGGCCGTCAAGGCTCCTGGCTTCGGCGACAGAAGAAAGGAAATGCTGAAGGATATCGCTACCCTCACCGGCGGCGAAGTGATCTCCAGCGAGCTGGGTCTGGATCTGAAGGATACCACCCTGGATCAGCTGGGCCATGCCACCACTGTGCGGGTCACCAAGGAGAACACCATCATCGTGGGCGGCCTGGGCGATGCCGAAGCCATCAAGGCCCGTGTGGATATGATCCGCAACGAGCTGGAGAACACCACCTCCGACTTCGACCGTGAGAAGCTCCAGGAGCGCCTGGCCAAGCTGGCCGGCGGTGTTGCCATCATCAAGGTGGGTGCTGCTACCGAGACCGAAATGAAGGAAAAGAAGCTGCGTATCGAGGACGCCCTCAACGCCACTCGTGCCGCTGTGGAAGAAGGCATCGTAGCCGGCGGCGGTACTGCTTATGTCAACGCCATCCCCGCTGTGGCCAAGCTGGTCACCAAGGTGGAAGGGGACGAGAAGACCGGCGTGCGCATCGTCATGAAGACTCTGGAAGAGCCCATGAAGCAGATCGCTGTCAACGCTGGCGTGGACGGCTCCGTTGTCATCGAAAAGGTGAAGAATGCCAAGCGGGTTGGCTATGGCTTCGACGCTTACAACGAGGTCTATTGTGACATGATCAAGGCTGGCATCGTGGACCCCACCAAGGTCAACCGTTCTGCTCTCCAGAACGCCGCTTCCGTGGCCGCTCTGGTGCTGACTACCGAAGCTATCGTGGCTGAGAAGAAGGAGCCCACTCCTCCCGCTCCGGCTGCCGGCGGCATGGATATGTACTAATCGGTCAGCGGCATAGGCTGAATAAAAGTTTGATACACAGAACTCCCGGACAGATCGTTTGTGGTTTGTCCGGGAGTTTTTCTTTTTGCAGCGTGGGATATGGAAATTCCCAGGGAACTATGCTATACTGAAACCAGTTGATTGTTCATAATAAGTTTCCGAAAAATTTACATTCTGAGGCAGAGGTGAGCAAATCCGCAATCAGGTGGAGGTTTCCTCACAGGGTGAAATTTTTGGGAAATGGAGAGAGACAGATGGGAGGAGATAGGCAAAGGCCCATTCCGGCGGGGCGGAAAGGACCGGGTGAAAAGACCTGTTCAGAGAAAACAGTGAAAGAGAGGAAAAAATATGTTTTGTCCCAACTGCGGAAAGCAGCTGCCCGATGACTCCACATTCTGCGAGCATTGCGGTGTAAAGATCGAGCCGGAGCAGCCCAGTGTAGCTCCCAGCGCTCCTGTACAGAATCCAGTGCAGCCTTCGGTGCAGGCCCCGGCTCCCAGTGGACCGGCTCAACCCAGCCCGTTGACCGAGTTTGTCAAGAAAAACAAGAAGATCCTGGGCATCGGCGCCGGGGTGCTGGTGCTTCTCATTGCGGTGGTGGTCTTTATCGCCACCCGTCCTCAGAAAGTGAAGCTGGGGGACTATGTCAGCGTGGAATTTTCCGGTTACGACACCATGGGCAATGCCACCTATACATTTGATACTGAGGCTTTCTGCAAAGAGTATGCCGGAAAGATCGAGTACCAGACCCCGGCCCTGGGGGAGAACATGGACGATCAGTCCATCTGCCAGATGCTCCTGCAGGAGTGCGTCGGCGGCAGTTTGAACAAAAACCAGGAGCTGACCAACGGGGATGAGGTCGTCTATGAATGGAAGTGTGACGACAAGGCCGCCTTGGAAAAATACGATGTGAAGTTGTCCTATGAGGACATCAAATTCACCGTGGAAGGTCTGGAAGAAATCCGGGAAGTGGACCCCTTTGAAAATGTGAAGCTGGAATACACCGGCACTGCTCCCAATGGCCGGGTGAAGGCGGTGTGCGAGTCCACCGAAGACTGGGCCCAGGCGCTGGAGTATTTTGTGGACCCCTCCCGGGATCTGGACAATGGGGATACCGTGACAGTGTCCATCGCCCAGGACGATGTGGGTGAAGAATGGGAAAAGATATTCCTGCAAAATTACGGTGTCAAGTTCACAGCCACCGAGAAGGAATACACGGTGGATGGCCTAGGTTCCTATCTCACCAAGCTGGAGCAGGTGGACAGCGCCACTTTGGAAGAGATGAAGTCCCGGGGCGCAGACGCCATCAAGGCCGAAGCCGCTCAGGACTGGGATGAGGCCATTTCCCTGGACAGCGCCACCTATGTGGGCAACTATCTGCTGGTGGCCAAGGATCAGGAGACCAACTCCCGGAAGAATATGCTCTATCTGGTCTATCAGGTGCAGAGCACGGCCAGCTTCCCCGAGGAGGGCTATCAGGGCAGCGTCACCTTCTATTATACCGTGCGCTTTGACAACCTGATCGCCACGCCCGACGGCAAGGTTCAGGTGGAACTGGGGGATTATGTGACCCAGAACGACCGTTTCCGCACCGAGTTCAACGGCCACAGTTATTACTTCCCTGGCTATGAAAACCTGGATGCGGCCTATCGTCAGTGTGTAACGGTGAATGTGGATCGGTATACATCCGAAACCAGCACCGCAGAGCAATAAGAGAGAAACGAGAAAGTGAGGGATTTCTATGGCATTTTGTAGGTATTGTGGACGGAAACTGGAGGATGGCGAGGTCTGCACCTGCCAGCAGGCCCAGCAGAACCAGGCGCAAGCACAGCAGCAGGCGGCCCCCCAGCAGAATGTACAGTATCAGGCACCCCAGCAGGCTGCGCCTCAGCCTGGAGCCGCTCCTGCGGTTTCGGCCCAGGGTAAGCAGGTGGTGGACGCTTTGCTGAAGGATCTGGTGGATCTGGTGAAGGCACCTGCCACCACAGCCCCCGGTTATGTGCGTCGGGGCGATGTGACAGTGTCGGTGATCTTCCTGCTGCTCCAGGGGATTTGTTCGGCGATTTTTGCCCTCTTCTGCATTGGAAAGATCAACAGCCTGATCGCCTTGGGCGGAAACATGACCCAGAATATCAAGTTCTCCGGTGTGGGTGCCTTCTTTCTCACAGTGCTGTATACGGTGATCTTTGAAGCGGTTCTGGCCGGGCTTTATTTCGGCGTGGGCAAACTGCTGGGCGGACAGCTTCGGTTCCAGGAAGCGTTGTCCATCGTGTCCATGCGTTCGGTGATTCTGGTTCCTGTGATTCTGGTCAGCTGCCTGGTGTTCCTGCTGAACATCTCCGCCGGTATTGTGTTCTATTATTTCGCCGGCGCTCTGGCAGGTGTCGTTTTCCTGGTGGCCGGGAGCAGCGGTATCGCAAACCTCAGCCCCAACCGGAAGATCTATCTGAATCTGATCGTCACCGTGGTCTTCACTTTGATCTTCCTCTTCCTGGGAACAAAGCTGCTGCCCAGCTATGTCCCCTCTTCTCTGCGGGAATTCTTCTCCACAGACAATCTGATGAATATGCTCAGAAATATGTAATCAGTGAAACAAAAGCCGCCGGAGTGCTTTGCATTCCGGTGGCTTTTTCTCTTTGGCCAGGGGTAGGCGGCGGCAGGAGGATATGATATACTGGTTCCAGAGCGGACGGCGCAACCGTTGCACACCGCCGTTTTCTCGCCTTTTGCAGAGCAAGAAAATCTGTGATCATGGAAAAGGGAAAGGAGCCGTAAATTATGTGGGATCTGCTTTTGACAAACGGTGTCATCATCACAGTGGATGGAGAGCACCATCTCTATGACAAAGGATATATCGGGGTGGAAGGGGACACCATCGCCGCCATCGGCCCCATGGAGGAGCTGGGGGAACGCACGGCCGCCCGGGTCATCGACTGCAAAGGCCATGCCATCCTTCCCGGATTGGTGGACGGTCACGGTCATGGCGGCCATTGCCTGATCCGCACCCTGGGAGAGCATCTGGATGATGGCTGGGAGGAGATGGCCGAGACCATCTACTACAAATGCACCGATCCGGAGTTCTGGCGGGCCGAAGGCGCGCTGGCCGCGGCAGAGCGGCTGAAGTTCGGCACCACCACCGCCGTGTCCATGGTGGGCAGCACGCCGCGGGTGGACAGCATTCTGCCGGTGCAGGCCAACCTGGAAGGATCGGTGGCCACCGGTATCCGGCAGTTGTCCGGCATCGGCTGTCCCTATGGCGCATTTCCCAAGGTGGCCCGTACTTATCGGGAAGATGGCAGCTTTGAGGATACCGTGGTCACACCGGAAATGGCCTATCAAACCACCGAAGAAGCGGTGCGCACACTCAATGGCCGCCACAAGCGGATGATGTGCATTGTGGCCCCCGGGCGCATGGGCCGCCGTCCCGATGAGAGCGATGAAGCCAACATCCGCCACAACAGGGAGATGCACCGCATTGCGGAAACCTACGATGTTCCGCTGCACACCCACGCCTATGGCGGCGATGTGCAGTTTATGATGGATCACACTCCGGAGGTGCTCACTCCCCGGCTCAGTCTGACCCACAGCACCGGGTACAGCCAGCAGGAGCTGGAGATCCTGGCCCGCACCGGCCCCTATGTGTTCCATGGCCCCACCACTCATGCCAATGCAGTGGGCCATTGCCCGGTGCAGGAGATGCTGGAAATGGGCATCCATCTGGCTGTGGTCACCGACGGCACCGCTGGAGACCGAAGCTTTGACCTGTGGCGGGATATGAAGAATGTGCAGCTGTTCCAGCGCTTCCGGCGTAGCTCCTTCCATGCCCGAAACGCTGTCCAA
>CALLCY010000141.1:0-1260 GCA_938000015.1 uncultured Clostridia bacterium | reverse complement strand
TTCTCCTACATTAGGGGGCTTTTTGTCTATTGTCCGTTTTTACTGGTCCAGTTCAGATTCCGTCCCAGGCCTTTTGTTTACCCGGTTATTTGAACAGGTCTTTCATTTTTTCGAAGAAGCCTTTTTTCTCCTTGTACTGGGCCTCCTCGGCGCTGTCGTCGAAGCGGCGCAGAATGTCCTTTTGCTCGCTGGTCAGGTTGCGGGGGATCTCGATCTTCACTTTGACAAACTGATCGCCCCGGCCCCGGCCATTCACATTGGGAATGCCCTTTCCTTTCAAACGGAAAATGGTGTCCGGCTGGGTGCCTTCCGGCATATTGTAAGAAATCTTGCCGTCAATGGTGGGCACGATCAGCTCGGCGCCCAGGGTGGCCTGGACAAAGGTCACCGGCATTTCAATCATCACATCCTGCCCACGGCGCTTGAACAGCGGATGGGGCTTGACGCTGACGGTGATGTACACATCCCCCGCCGGGCCGCCATTCTGGCCCATATGCCCTTCCCCACGCATGGAGATGGTCTGGCCGTGGTCGATGCCCGCCGGGATCTTGACGGTGAGGGTGCGGCTTTTCCGCACAGTACCCGCCCCATGACAGGTGCCGCAGGGCTCCTTGATGATCTTGCCTGTGCCCCGGCAGCGAGGACAGGGGCTGGAGGAAGAAAAGACGCCGAACACCGTGCGCTGGGTGGTCTTGACCTGGCCGGTGCCGTGGCAGTCGGGGCAGGTCTCGGCAGAGGTGCCCGGCTTGGCTCCCGAGCCGTTGCAGTCAGGGCACTTTTCCACACGGTTCAGGGTGATCTTCTTTTCGCAGCCGAAGGCCGCTTCCTCAAAACTCAGATTCAGGCTGACCTGGATGTTTTCCCCACGGCGGGGTCCGGTGCGGCGGGCCTGCTGGCCGCCGCCGAAAAAGCTGTCAAAAATGCTTCCCAGGTCAAAATCTTCAAACCCTGTGTACTGGCCGCCATATCCGGCCCCGGCCCCATAGGAGGGGTCCACCCCGGCATGGCCGAATTGGTCGTACCGGGCCTTTTTCTCCGGGTCGGAGAGGATCTCATAGGCGGCGTTGACTTCTTTCATCTTTTCCTCGGCGGTCTTGTCGCCGGGGTTCAAATCCGGGTGATATTTTTTTGCCAGCTTGCGGTATGCTTTTTTGATCTCATCCTCCGAAGCGCCCCGCTGCAGGCCCAGCACTTCGTAGAGATCTCTTCTCTCTTCGGGCATAGAATTTTTTCTCCTTTGGCAAAACCACCGTCAGGGGG
>CALLCY010000140.1:0-7646 GCA_938000015.1 uncultured Clostridia bacterium | reverse complement strand
CTTTGGCCAGGCAGGTGGTAACGATCAGGGGGAGCATCTCCGGCGTCAGCCCCACAGCGATGGAAATGCCGAACAGGAAGGCATCCAGCCAGTCCCCTTTGGTGATGCCGTTGATGAAAAACACCAGCGGCACCATCACCAGCATAAAGCGGATCAGCACCCAGGAAACGGCGTTCACCCCTTTGGTGAAGCTGGTCTCCACCGCTTCTCCCGCCACGGCAGAGGCCATGGAGCCAAACAAGGTGTGATCCCCCACCGACACAGCCACCGCTGTGGCGCTGCCCGAAACCACATTGCTGCCCATAAAGGCGATGTTTGTGTATTCGGTGACGCTTTCTTTCTGGGAATTCACCTGAGGTGTCTTTTCCACCGGTTCGCTTTCCCCGGTGAGGCTGGCCTGACTGACAAACAGGTCCTTACTTTCCAGAATGCGCACATCGGCAGGGATCATATCCCCGGCGGACAGATGCACAATGTCTCCTGCCACCAGTTCATCCATGGGGATCTCCACTTTTTCCTGTCCCCGGCGGGTCACCGTGCAGGTGGTGGTGATCATGGACAAGAGCTTTTCCGCCGCATTGCCGCTGCGGGACTCCTGCACAAAACGCAAAGTGCCGGAAATGATGACCATGGTCAGGATGATCACCACAGTGAGGCAATCGAAATCCTCCGGGCTGCTGCCAAAAAGGGAAAGGCAGGGAAAAACCATATCGGTCATGGTAGACACCAGGGCCAGGCAGCACAAAATGGCGGTAAATGGATTGATAAAGGCGCCCACCAGCCGTTTGAAAAGGGATTTCTTCTTCTCATGGGTCACCTTGTTGCTGCCATGTTCGCTGCGGCTGCTGGTCACTTCTTCCTCGTCCATGCCGCAAAGCGCGGTGTGCAGCTGCTGCAAAACCACTTTCACCGGCTGGGTGGCGATTTGTTCAATGCGATGATTCTGCTCATCCCGGATGGCGGCCCGCTCCATGGCCTGGCGGGCCGAAAGCAGATTTTCTTTTTTCTTCATGGGTCGTACCTCCTTTTTCTTTCTCAAAGGCAGGCATTGTCTCCGGAGAGGCCTCAGACCTTCTCCAAAATTGCGCCTGTGTTTTTCGCGGCTTTCCGTCACCGTCCATGCCTCTCACCTCACGATCCATTTCATCATCATAAAATCTTCGTTGGGATTGCTTTGCCATAGGCTTTCTGCATCCCTGCTTCCTGAACAACTATAAAAAAATCGCAAGAAAAATCACATGGTCAAACCCTTGCGATTTTCTTGCGATTTGGTCAGATTTTGTTCATTACAGCCCGTCGCTGAATTTATACCCAATGCCCCAGATGGTGAGGATGTATTCCGGCGCATCGGGATTGGGCTCGATTTTTTTGCGCAGCTTCCGGATAAACGCCATGATATTGCTGTCATCCAGCAAATAATCGCTTTCCCACACGGCCTGGTAGATCTGCTCTTTGGTAAACACCTGGCCCCGATTGCGGGCCAGAAAATAGAGAATGTCAAACTCCTTGGGCGTCAGGGCGATCTCTGTCCCCTCCCGTTTCACCTTGCGGGCCCGGGCGTCGATGATCAGATCCCCGCAGCAAATGGTATTTTCCACTCTTGCAGTCTGATCCGGCTCCCCCAGCTCCAGCATCAGGGAGCTGATGTTTTCCGCCATCAGATCTTCCAGCCCACCCAACAGCTCCTCTGCGGCCAGCGTAGGAGGGGCCGACAAGCGGAGCTTTTCGGCAAGCCAGCGGGTCAAGGAGGAATCCATGCACACAACACCGATGTTTCGTTTCAAACAGGGCCCCTCCTTTCTCAAAGCAGCTGATGGTATTTTTTCAGATACCAGTGTTTGGCCCCTGTGACAAACAGCAAATACGCCAGAACGGTCATGACCAAAAATCCAAAATACGGAAGCGGCAGCGCCGTCAGCCCGATCCAGCGGCCCATGGGGGTAAAGGTCAGAATGGTGAAAAACAAAATGCCCAGCAGCGTCACTAGCATCACAGGGCGGGAGGGGCGGCTCTCCACCAACGGCATTCTGGCTGTGCGCAGCAAATGCAGAATCAGCACCTGTGTCCACATGGATTCCAAAAACCATCCCGTTTGAAACAGGGCGATAAACCGAAGCCGTTCTTCCCCATGGGCCAGAGAGGCAAAACTGCCGCCGCAGACCCAGGGGCACAGGACAAAGAACAAATACCCGAAAGTCAGAAGATCAAACACCGAGCTGATGGGGCCAAAAAAGCGCATAAATCGGCCCAGGGTGCGGCCGGACCACTCCAGAGGTCTGGCGCAGCTTTCCTCGTCCACATTGTCCCAGGGCAAGGCCAGGCACAGGATATCATACAGCAGGTTGAGCAGCAACAGCTGCACCGAAGTCATAGGAAAGAAAGGAAGAATCACACTGGCGATGACAATGGAAAAAATATTGCCAAAATTGGAGGACGCGGTGATTTTGATGTATTTTCTCACATTGGCAAAGGCTTTTCGCCCTTCCTTGATGCCTTCCTCCAGCACATTCAGATCTTTTTTCAGCAAAATCACATCGGCGCCTTCTTTCACCGCCTCGGCCGCCGTGTCCACCGAAATCCCCACATCCGCCTGTGCCATGGCCGGCAGATCGTTCATGCCGTCCCCCAAAAATCCCACGGTATGCCCATTTTCCTGCAATGTCTGCAGGATCTCCGCCTTTTGCTTGGGGGATAATTCTGCAAACACCGTGGTGCGCTCGATTTTCACCGGTGCTTCGTCATCGTTCAGATTTTCCAACTCTTCGCCGGTCAGAACCGCTCCGGTGCCGAGCCCCAACCGGCGGCAGATGGAAAGGGCCACATCTTTCTGATCCCCGGTGAGCACCCGGACTCCCACATGCAATTTTTCCAATCCACGGATGGCATGGGCCGCCGTTTTTTTCGGCGCATCAAAGAAGGTGAGATATCCCAGCAGAATCAGATCCTGTTCGTCGCTTTCCTCCAGGCTCTCTTTCTCCACTGGCTTATAGGCCACCGCCAGCACCTTCATGCCGTCTTCCAGCATCTCATCCACCACGGCGTGTACGCTGGCCAGGCCCTCTATGCCCATTTCCCTTTGTGTGCCTTTGTATTCTGCAAAGCGGCAACGGCGGCACACCTCTGAAACGCTTCCCTTGACCAGGAGCAGATTTTTTTCTGCTCCTTTCACCAAAACACTGGCAAACTTCCGGTCATAATCAAAGGGAAGCTCATCCAGCTTGGGATGCTGAGCCGAAAGCTGCTGAAAATGGTCGTCCTTCCCCGGCATCTCCCGGCATTTCAAAAGAGCAGCATCCAGATGGTTCTGCACCCCCGTATGATAGCAGCTGTTGAGGTAGGCCAGATCCAAAACGGTCTGGTTTTCATTCCCCAGAATATCCATATAATATTCCAGGGAAATACGGTCTCCTGTCAAAGTGCCGGTTTTGTCCACACACAAAATATCCATGCTGCCGAATCCCTGCATGGCGTTGATGTTTTTCACCACAGTCTGCTTTTTTCCCATGGCCCCGCTCCCCTTGGCCAGACAGGCTGTGATCACCATGGGGAGCATCTCCGGCGTCAAGCCCACCGCCACAGACAGGGCAAACAGAAAAGCAGAAAACCAGTTTCCCTGGGTGAGCCCGCAGGCCACAAACACCACGGGGATCAGCACCGCCATAAAGCGAATGAGCACCCAGGCAATGGAATGGGCCCCTTGATCAAACCCATCCTTCGGCCGCTTCTGACTTCTGGGAAAGCCGCCGTAAACGGTGTCCGATCCCACGGCCAGCACCACGCCCTCGCCGGTGCCGCCCATGACGGAAGACCCCATAAAAACCAGATTATGACACTGGCTGTAAGCCCGGAACTTCCCCGGCGAGAGGGTTACAGCGCGCTTTTCCAAAATCCCGCTTTCGCCAGTGATCACCGACTGGGAGACAAACAGATCCTTGGCCTCCAGCAGGCGAATGTCCGCCGGAACACGATTTCCTGCCTGCAGCCGGACATAATCTCCCACCACCAGTTCATCGGCAGGAAGCTCCATCCACCGGCCATCCCGCCGCACCAGAACTTCGGAGGCGATCATCTCCGTCAGCCGGTCAGCCACCCGCTTGGCCCTCAGCTCCTGGATAAAGCGGATGATGCCGCTGACAAGCAGCATACCCAAAATGATGATGGCTGTGGTCATATTGCGGCTGAAATTGGACGCGAGAAACACATCGGTCACAAGGGAGATGCTGGCCAGCACAAGCAGAATCACGGCAAAGGGATTAACAAAAGCTCTTCGCAGCCGGTGAAGCACGGTATCGCGCCTTGGCCCCGGCCCGCTGTTTTTTCCGTGCTGCGCCCGGCTTTTTTCCGCTTCCTCCTGGCTAAGCCCCGCAGGAGAAACACCCAGCTTCTGATATAATGTTTCGGCATCCATGCAGGCATAATCAAAAATCTGTTTTGGGGACAGATGACTGGGACGCATTTTTCCACCTCCGCAGGATATTTTTCATGTTGCCACAGAATACTTGCAAAATGGCATCTTCACCATGTTTTCGATTGGCCTTCCGCTATAAAAATGCAGTATCATAACCGCTTTGCGGCTATTATACCATACATCCCATTTTTTAAGCCCCATCCTTCTCTTGCTTTTTTCTTGCTTTCCTCGAAAAGTAAAACCTATACCCTCTAGATCATGGCTGGAGTTCTTCCTGCTCCCAGGTGATGACCTCCACACCTTCTTCAGCTTTCATCTGCTGAAAGGCCACGCTTCCCAGCACCACCAACAGCACATAGAACAACAGGAACAAAGCTACCGCAATTCCTACTGTCTTCCAGATCCACCGACCCCTGCGATTCTTTTCCGCCAGCTGACGGTTGAGCTCCACCAACTGCTCCACCAGCGCTTCCTCCTGTCCCCGGCTTTCCCTTCTATCAGCCTCTCCACAGAGCAAATGGGATACATCGGTCTCCAGCACATCGGCCAGCTTCACCAGCAGATCGGCATCGGGCACCGACAGCCCACTCTCCCATTTGGACACCGTCTGCCGCACCACATGAAGCCGCAGGGCCACCTCCTGCTGGGACAGTCCTTTTTCTTTCCGCAACTTTTTCAGGTTTTCTCCAAACATCACTTTCCCTCCTATGCTGCCCATCAATATAGCAAAGGCGCCATAAAAACACAAGCAACGCAAACTAACATAGGGAAAATTTCTGCATCCTCCCTTCTTTCCCCAAGAACCAGTTGATAAATTGGGGAAGATGTATTATAATATCTTTTACAGCGGCGCTTGCCAAGGCTGCACTAACCGGGGAGTCAGCGGTTCCTTATCACCTGAAATCCGCTATATGCAGGGGTTAATTCCGTTTCAGAGGATTCGTCTTTTTGCCGTCTGCCTCGTATGTAAAGCTGAGAGAGATCGGTCCCGCGCAACAGACCGCCGTGAACCATGTCAGGCGGGGAACCGAGCAGCATTAAGCGGCACAGTCTGTGTGCCGCGGCCAACCGGTTTTGAGCCGAGCATACGGGTTACGGGCAAAGGGCGTCTTCGAGGAAGCGGTGTGCAGCCTTGGGAGTCGCCGCTGTTTTTTGTTTTTTCGTTTGTGTTTCTGCTTTCTTGGGAGGGAACTTTCGTGTCTCATCAGGCCCTTTATCGCAAATGGCGACCCATCACCTTTGACGATGTGGTGGGCCAGCAGCACATCACCGCCGCCCTCAAGGCCCAGGTCCAGACCGGGCGGCTGTCCCATGCCTATCTCTTCACCGGCACCCGGGGCACCGGCAAGACCACCTGCGCCAAAATTCTGGCCCGGGCGGCCAACTGTCTTTCCCCGGTGGACGGCAATCCCTGCAACCAGTGTGAAAACTGCCGGGCCGTGCTGGAAGATGCGGCCATGGATGTATCGGAAATCGATGCCGCTTCCAACAACGGCGTGGACAACATCCGGGAGATCCGGGAGGAGGTCAATTACGCCCCCACCGCTCTCCGCCTGCGTACCTATATCATCGACGAAGTGCATATGCTGTCACCGGGTGCTTTCAACGCCCTACTGAAAACCCTGGAGGAGCCGCCGGAACACGCCTTGTTCATCCTGGCCACCACCGAGATCCACAAGGTGCCTGCCACCATCCTGTCCCGGTGCCAGCGGTATGATTTCCGCCGGATCTCCCCCGCCGCCATCGGCGACCGTTTGCTCACCATCGCCCGGGCGGAAAACCTGAGTCTTTCCCCCGAGGCCGCCCTGCTTCTGGCACGGTTGGGTGACGGCTCCATGCGGGATGCCATCTCCCTTCTGGATCGTTGTGTGGCCGGGGATACCCCCATCGATTTGCACCATGTGCAAAGCTGCTTGGGGGTGGCGGAAAACCAGCAGCTCCTGTCCCTCTTTTCCGCCTTGTGCAAAAAAGACGCCGCCCAGGCCCTGACGGTGTTTTCCCAGTGTTATGACCAGGGCCGGGATATGATCTCTCTATTTGACGAACTTCTGTCCCTGATCCGGGATATTTATCTCATCCAATCGGTAAAGAATGCCGATAGCTCCTTGACTGGCTCTTTCTTCACCACAGAAGAGCTGAAACAGGCCGCCAGCGAAGCTTCGCCGGAATTTCTGGACTTTGCCGCAGAAGTCATCGGCGAGACCCTTTCCCGGCTGACCCGCTCGGCCATCCGCCGAGCCGATGGGGAAATGTGCCTGCTCCGCTTGTGCCGTGGGCCGGTGCTCCTTTCTCCCGCCCCCCAGCAAAGCGCCCCGGCGGCGCCAGTTTCCCCGGTTTCCGCTCCGGCGGCACCTGTTGCGCCTGCGGCTCCCTCCGCTGCCCCCAAAGGGGAAGGCGCAAAGGGACAGGGAAACTCTTCTCCGGGAGATACCGACGCCCGGGACCGGTTTTTTGCCGCTTTGAAGGGCACACCCATGAACCCGGCGGCCGCCGCCTACATCCGCCTGGCCCACTATTCCCTCAAGGGGGATCTGCTGGTCATCGGAGTGGATGAAGAAGGGCTTTTGCTTCTGGACCGGCCCCGTTTGGTGACCCTGTTGGAACAGGCCGCCAGCAAAGCCGGATTTTCCGGTGTGCGGCTGCGGAGCAAATCGGCCCCACCTATCCAGGAAGAAGGGGCCTTGGATGAAGTGCTGGATGCAGCCCGAAGCCTGGGTGTGGAAGTGCGTGAACAACAGGATTGAGTTTTTACAAAAAAGTTCCTGACAATACAATTCAAATATCAATAAAATACCAAAGAAAAGGTGGTTTATCCCATGAAAAAGATGCCTATGGGCGGTTTCAACATGAACAACCTGATGAAGCAGGCCCAAAAAATGCAACAGGATATGGCCAAAAAGCAGGCTGAGCTGGAAGAGATGGAGTTCACCGCTTCCGCTGGCGGCGGCGCTGTCACCGCTACCATCAAGCAAAAGCAGCTCACCTCTCTCATCATCAAGCCGGAAGTTATCGATCCGGAAGATGCCGAGATGCTCTGCGACCTGGTGATGGCCGCCGTCAACGAGGCCATGAAGCAGTCTGACGAAACCTACACCGCAGAGATGAACAAACTCACCGGCGGAATGGGCGGTCTGTTCTAACCATGAAATATTTCGCGCCGCCGGTGGAAAAGCTCATTGAACAATTTGAGCGTCTGCCGGGCATCGGCTATAAAACGGCCCAGCGGCTGGGCTTTTTT
>CALLCY010000139.1:0-6514 GCA_938000015.1 uncultured Clostridia bacterium | reverse complement strand
TGCCGCCGGTATCCGGTTCACCGTCTGGCCCTGGATGTGGTGCGGCAATGCCGCCGCTTTTCCATGCCGGCTCGGGATTACCAGGGAGAATCACTGTCCGCCCAGGAATTTTTCCGTCTCCAGCGGGAATATGAGCCGGTGAGTTTTTTCTCTCAGGAACTATGTGCCCGCTATTTTACCTACCGCCAGGGCCAGGAAACCTATTTTGTGCTGTATGACGACCCCTCCACCGTATCTTCCAAGCTGAACCGGGCCAGACGGATGGGGTTGGGAGCGGCCTTTGTGCTCTATCGGGACTTCGGCCCTTTGTGCCGCACCTTTTTGGCTCCTTCTCCCGACGCCTCCTTATAATACAAAATAATACAAATAACTTATCTGGCTAGAGGGAACTGTTTGTCCTACCCTTAATCAATTTGCAAAAACGGCGACCTGTGCGTCGGTTTTTGCACCTCTCAAGGGCGGGGTGACCCCGCAGGCAAACATTCTTTGCCCGGGCGTACACAACCTGCCGGAGCAAAGAAAAAATGGGAGCGGCGGCTCGCCGCCAGACCCTTGCAAAAACTCGAAAAAGTGGTCTGAGCCACTTTTTCGATACGATCAAATGCCCCGCCTTTTGCAAGGCGGGGCATTTGTTGCGGTATGTTAGCAGCAGCAGTTGTTGCCGCAGTCCGGCATATTGTTCCCATAGCAGCCGTTGCAGCAGCCGCCGTGGCCCGAACCGTAATAATGTACCCAGATGATGACGATGGCGATGATCACCACGATCCAGAAAGTCTCGCAGCCGTCGAAGAAGAACCCTCTGCCATTGTTGCCGCATCCGCAGTTACAGTTGTTGTTGCAACCCATAAAAAGTTACCTCCCAAAAAGAATTCTCACTCCAGAGTATTTCGAAGCCCCTTGAAATGTTCCGGCTTTTTGGTCTCGCGCTGTTTTTGTCTGCCGTTCATCTCTCAGCCGCTTCACAATACCATTCTATGCCCGCCTCTCCGGTTGGCTACTGGTCTCCTTGTCCTTTTTTCTCTTTGGGAAAAGAAAAAACAGGGCCTGCCATAAGGCAAACCCTGTTTTGAAATTGGCCGATGGGATAACACAAAAACTTAGTCGATCTTCACCAGTTCGTATTCCTTGGTGCCAATGCCCAGCTTTTCCGCGTGATCCAGGCAGCTCTTCCAGTTGGTGGTGGGATGCACATCGGTAAAGTGGTCATGATGATCCTGATGATCATGCTCATGGAGCCGGTCGTCCAGCAGGCTGCCGGGGATCACCGGTGCAGCGTTGCAGGCATCGGCACAGGCCTGATCCAGAGCCACCGGATCAAAGGAAGCAAACATACCCACATCAGGGATGATGGCGGTGTCGTTCTCGCCATGGCAATCGCAATAGGGAGAAACCTGGTTGACGATGCTGATATGGAAGCAGGGGCGTCCATCCACCACAGCCTTGGCATACTCGGCCATCTTGCAGTTCAGATCGTCCAGAGCGCTGCCGTTGGTGTTGGAGATGGCGTCGTAGTTACAGGCGCCGATGCAGCGGCCGCAGCCCACGCAGTTGTCATGGTTGATATGGGCCTTGTGGTTCTCATCAAATGTAATGGCGTTGTTGGCGCAGTTTTTGGCGCAGGTATGGCAGCCACGGCACAGTTCAGGGTCCACAGAGGGCTTGCCGTCCCGGTGCATGGCCATCTTGCCGGCCCGAGAGCCGCAGCCCATGCCGATGTTCTTCAAAGCGCCGCCGAAACCGGTCATCTCATGGCCCTTGAAGTGGGTGAGGGAAATGAACACATCGGCGTCCATGATGGCCCGGCCGATGTAGGCCGTCTTGCAGTACTCGCCGCCGTCCACGGGGACTTCGATGTCATCGGTACCCTTCAGGCCGTCAGCAATGATCACATGACAGCCGGTGGAGAAGGGAGTGTAGCCATTTTCATAAGCGGCATCGATATGATCCAGAGCGTTTTTCCGCTGGCCCACATAAAGGGTGTTGCAGTCGGTGAGGAAGGGCTTGCCGCCCAGCTCTTTGACGGTATCCGCCACCACTTTGCTGAAATTGGGGCGCAGGAAAGACAGGTTGCCCGGCTCACCGAAATGGATCTTGATAGCGGCAAACTTGCCGTCAAAATCGATCTGGTTCATGCCGGCGGCATACATCAGCTTTTTCAGCTTCATCAGAAGATTGGTGCCAGGAAGGGCACGCATGTCCGTAAAATAAACCTTTGCTTTTTCCACTGTACTTCACCTTTTCCTTTGCTCACACAGATGTCCCTTTCACCGTCCCTGCCCGGAACAGCGGAACGAAAGGGCTTTTTTCCAGTATATCACGATTGGATTTTCTCCGCAACAGACAGACTGGAGAGGTTTTCTTCATCATACAACCTGGAGCGTGCTCCAAGTCAAGCTCTTTTTCCATTTTTATCTGGGCTGGGTGAGAACCCGTCCCACGGCGCTATGCCAGCCCTCCAGGTTCTTGCGTCTGCACTCCGCTTTCATGGCGGCATGATAGACCTGGTCGATGGGTTTGTGTCGTTTGATCTCCGTCAGACTCTTCCACACTCCGGTGGCCAGACCGGCCAGATAGGCCGCACCCAGAGCGGTGGTTTCGGTGTTCTTGGGACGGATCACATCAATATCGGAAATATCTGCCTGAAACTGCATCAAAAAGCTGTTGCGGCTGGCTCCCCCATCCACCCGCAGCTCTCGCAGAGGCAGGCCACTGTCCCGTGCGGTGGCCTGCAGCACATCATTGGACTGGTAGGCAATGGCCTCCAATGCTGCCCGGATGATATGGTTCCGGCTGGTGCCACGGGTCAGGCCTAAAATGGCGCCCCGAGCATACATATCCCAATAGGGGGCTCCCAGGCCGGTGAAGGCGGGAACGAAATAGACGCCGCCATTGTCCGGTGTTTTGGAAGCAAAATACTCGCTGTCGGGCGCTTCCACAATAAAGCGCATCTCATCCCGCAGCCACTGAACCACGCTTCCACCTGCAAAAACGCTGCCCTCCAGAGCATAAGTCACCTGGCCATTCAGACCGCAGGCGATGGTGGTCACCAGGCCGCTTTGGCTGTGAGCGATTTTTTTGCCGGTATTCATCAGCAAAAAGCAGCCGGTACCATAGGTGTTTTTGCAGTCTCCTTCTTCAAAGCAGGCCTGACCAAACAGAGCGGTCTGCTGATCTCCGGCGATACCCGCCACCGGTACCATGCAATCGCCCAGTCGGGCCATACCGAATACTCCACTGCTATCGCACACTTCCGGCAAAATCTCCCGGGGAATGTCCAGGATGTTCAGCAGCTCTTCATCCCACTCCAGAGTGTGGATATTGTAGAGCATGGTACGGGAGGCGTTGGTATAATCCGTCTTATGTACCGCGCCCCCGGTGAGCTTCCACAAAAGCCAGGTGTCCACGGTGCCGAACAGCAATCTCCCCTCCTGGGCCAGACGGCGGGCCGAAGGCACATTGTCCAGCACCCAGCGGATCTTGGTGGCGGAAAAATAGCCGTCGATCAAAAGACCGGTTTTGTCCCGCACCGTGTCTTCCAATCCCTCTTCTTTCAGCTTGCGGCAGAAATCCGCCGTGCGGCGGCACTGCCACACGATGGCGTTGTACACCGGCTGTCCGGTCTCCTTGTCCCACAAAATAGTGGTTTCCCGCTGATTGGTGATGCCAATGGCCTCCACCTGTTCCGGCCGGATATTCCCCTGGGCCATAGCCTCGCTCATGGTGCCGGAAATGGTGGCATAGATCTCCATGGGGTCCTGCTCCACCCATCCGGCCTGGGGATAAAATTGGGTGGTCTCCTTCTGGGCCATGGCCACGATGCGCTCTTCCCTGTCAAATACGATGCAGCGAGAACTGGTGGTTCCCTGGTCCAGTGCGATGATATACTTTTCCATATCCTGCTCCTTTTTCCGTTGGACATTCTTTTTCATCATCTTACCACAGCCTGGGAAAGGGCGCAACGCCCCTCTCTGCGGTGCAGTTCATCGCAAAGGGCGGTCACCGGCAGGCAGAGCAGAAACCACAAAAAGGTAAAGGGCAAACAGATCTGCCCCATCACATTTCCCGGCAAACGGGAATAATCCCATACGCCCCACCCCAGCCGCCGGTTGATCAGGCATCCTGCCAAAAATTCCACCCCAGTGATCACCGCACTTCCGGCTGCGGACTTTTCCCACCGGCTGCGCCCTGTCATTTTTCCGCACAGATCATAAAGCAGCGAAAAACACAGACCTCCGGCCGCCGCCATCGTCCAATGGGTGCGCTTTCTCCACCCTATTTCCAGCAAACTATACCCCACGCCTCCCACAAGAAACAAACGGCCCCGTTTTCTCAGTCCTCTCATGTCTGCCCTCCTTTTTTCCTAGTATCTCCTGGAAAGGGCCAAACACAGATGGAGGATTTTCCCGGCGGTTTTCCAAAATTCACAATTTATTCACCGAGCTTTTCGGGGAATATTCCGGGAAATATGCTATAATGGAACAAGATAAAAAACTCCCGGCCTTTGCTGTGCAAGGCCGGTCCTTGCTGTAATAGAAAAATCGTGACATAAAAGGAGCATCTGGACTCTCATGAATCTGTTGTTTTTTCTGACGCCCAAGGGCAAGGTCGCTTACATCTACGATGATTTCACTCTGCGTCAGACGCTGGAAAAAATGGAGTATCACCGCTATTCCGCCGTCCCCATCCTGACAAGGGAGGGAAAATATGTAGGCACCATCACCGAAGGCGATCTGCTGTGGGCCATCAAAAACCGCTATTCTCTCAACTTCAAAGAAGCGGAAAACACTCCCATCCTGGAAATTCCCCGGCGCATGGACAATCTGCCTGTAAGCGCCGATACGGAAATCGAAGATCTGATGATCAAGGCTCTCAATCAGAATTTTGTCCCTGTCACCGACGACCGGGGTATTTTCATCGGCCTGATCACCCGAAAAGACATCATGCGATACTTTGCCCAAACCGTGCATAATCTCCCTGTGCGGGCCAATGCCGGTGTGGAACAATAGCAATTCCTTTCATCTGCAAACAAAAAGGACGGCTAAGGCCGTCCTTTTTGTTGCTATATCATCGTTATTGGTTTCCACCACAGCCACCGGCGCAGGCGCATCGTCCCGCATCATAACAACCTGTTTGGGAAAACTGCTCTGTGCCTGCCTGGCAGGCTTTCTCATAATAGCGGATCTTCTTTTCGATGTGCTCCAGCTCTCCCTCCATCTGGGCAATTTTCTGCTGCACATGGCATTTGTGATCCAGCAGCACCTGCAAACGCTGCTGCAATGTACCGTCCCCTTTTTGGCAAAGGCTAATGAACTTTCCGATATCATTCACCGGCATGCCGGTGTTTTTCAAACAGCGGATGATCTCCAGCAAGTGGATATCTTCCTGGGAATAATCCCGGTTTCCGGCGCTGTCTCTGGCCACCGGCGGCAAAACCTGCTGCCGCTCATAATACCGCAGAGTGTACGGGGAAAAACCCGTGATCCGCGCCGTTTCTTGTATGGAATACATCAGCCTTCCTCCTGCTCTTTTGCGCTTTAAAACAGGCCCCGGCACACAGCCGGGGCCTGTTTCTGCGCTGTGTTATTCTTCCTCGTCGTCCTCATTCTCCTGAGGTGTGTTCCAATCTACTTGCAGTTTCAGTTTTTCAATGCGGCGTTCCCGAATCTCCAGAATGGAGAAAGTCAGATTCTCCAGCTGCACGGTACGCCGGTCATTTTCCTCCGGAATCGTCCCGATCTCATCCATCAGCAAACCGGACACGGTATCGTGGTTTTCGCTTTCGATCTCTGTGCCCAGCTCGTCGTTCAGATCGTCGATGGTGACAAGACCTTCCAGAATATAAGTGCTGTTATCGATTTTGATGATCCGGGGTTCGTCGTCATCCCCCTGATCTTCGATGGGTCCCATGACTTCTTCGGCCAGATCCTCCATGGTGACAATGCCGGAAAAGCCGCCGTATTCATCGATGAGCACCGCAATATACTGCTTGGCCCGCTGCATATCCTGGAACAGCTCGTCGATATTCCGGGTCTCCGGAACAAAATAGGGACGGTGGAGCAGCTTTTTCACATCCACATTCTCAAAGCCCACCTTCCGGGCTTCCAGCAGGAAATCCTTGATATAGAGCACGCCCACAATGTTGTCGATGTCCTCATCGTACACCGGCACACGGGAGTGGCGGGTCTCCAGCATTTCATCCAGATAGCTCTCCAAGGGCTCGTTGATGTCCACCGCATACACATCGGTGCGGGAAGTCATCACTTCGCTGGCCAGTTTGTCATCGAACTCAAAGATGGATTCGATCATATCCTGTTCCGCTTCGTTAAAGACGCCATGCTCCTTACCGCTTTCGATCATGGAGCGGATCTCTTCCTCGCTGACCTTTTCTTCCAGCTGTTCATGGTGCATTCCGGTGATGCGGAGCACCAGATTGGTGGAAAGGCTGAGCAATTTCACAAAGGGGGCGGCGATCGCCGACACCGGGCCCACCGGCCCCACCACAACCATACTGATG
>CALLCY010000138.1:0-28734 GCA_938000015.1 uncultured Clostridia bacterium | reverse complement strand
GGGATTTTTTTCTTCTGGCCGAAGGGTATATGGATGTGATCGCCCTCCATCAGGCCGGGTTCCAAAGCGCCGTAGCCAGCCTGGGTACCTCCCTCACAAAGGAGCAGGCCCGGTTGATGGCCTCCCGGGACAAGGAGCAGGTGATCATTTGCTATGACAGCGACGAAGCGGGGAAAAAAGCCGCCCAGCGGGCCATCGACCTGCTGACCCCCACCGGCCTCAAGGTGCGGGTGCTGCGCATGAGCGGTGCCAAGGACCCGGACGAATACATCCGGAAAAACGGCCCGGGAGCTTTCCGGGATCTGCTGGAAAAATCGGACAGCGACATCCAGTACCGGCTCAGCGAAATCGCCGCCCGGTTCGATCTGGAAGAGACCGAAGACCGGGTGGAGTTTCTCCAGCAGGCGGCCTTGCTGCTTTGCGCCATCCCCAGCGCCGTGGAGCGGGAGATCTTCTCCCGGCAGGCGGCGGAGAAGGCGGGAGTCAGCCCGGAATCCATGCTGGAAGAGGTGGAGCGGCAGCGGAAGCGCCGGGCCTGGCAGCAGAAGGCCCAGCAAGAACGGCAGGCTATGCAGCCCGCTCGGGCCGCCCAGCCCGCCGCCCGGGAGTTGCACTATGAAAATGTGCGTTCCGCCCGGCGGGAGGAAGGGCTTGTGGCCCTGCTGTTTTCCCACGGGGAACTTTTGGACAGGGTGTCCTCCCGGCTGCGGCCGGAACAGTTTTCCTCTCCCTTTTTGGGAAAGATCTATGAGCTGCTTTTAAAGCGGCGGCAGCAGGGGGAAGAAACCAGCCTGGGGCTGTGCATGAGCCTGCTTTCCCCGGAAGAAGGGGAGACGCTGGCCAAGCTGGTGGCCAAGGAGCCGCCGGTGCAGGACCCCCAGCGGGCATTGGAAGATTATCTCTCGGTGATCGAGATGGAATATATCAAAAAGAAAAATCAGACGGAAGAACAAGACGATGCGGCCCTTCTGGAGCTGGCCCAGCGCCGGCTCCGGCGGCAGCAAGAGCGTGGAGGAATGTAAGAATGGCGGAAGACAAGAACAAGAAGAACGACAAAAACCAGGAGGGCACCCAGAGCAAACAGCAGATCATCAAGAACCTGCTGGACAATGCCAAGAAAAATGGCAAGATCACCATGAAAGAGCTGAATCTGGCCATTGACGAGCTGGAACTGGACAGCAAGCAGCAGGACAAAATGATGGAGATGCTGGAGCAGATGGGTATCGGCATCGCCGTGGAAGAGGAAGACGGCCTGCCGGAAGTGCCCCTGATGGATCTGGACGATCCGGACCTGCAGGAGATCCAGGACATCCATGAGGAAGAAGTGCCCGACGATGCCGTTTTGGCGGAAGGTCTGGCCATCGACGACCCGGTGCGGATGTATCTGAAGGAGATCGGCAAGGTGGACCTGCTGTCCCCCGATGAGGAGATCGAGCTGGCCAAGCGGATGCTGGAAGGGGACGAAAAGGCCAAAAAGCGGCTGGCCGAAGCCAACCTGCGTCTGGTGGTCTCCATTGCCAAGCGGTATGTGGGCCGTGGAATGCTGTTTCTGGACCTGATCCAGGAGGGCAACCTGGGCCTGATCAAAGCAGTAGAGAAATTCGATTACACCAAGGGCTATAAGTTCTCCACCTACGCCACCTGGTGGATCCGCCAGGCCATCACCCGGGCCATCGCCGACCAGGCCCGCACCATCCGCATCCCGGTGCATATGGTGGAGACCATCAACAAGGTCATTCGTGTGTCCCGCCAGCTGCTCCAGGAGCTGGGCCACGATCCCTCCCCCGAGGAGATCGCCGACGAGATGGGCATCCCCGCCGACAAGGTGCGGGAGATCATGAAGATCGCCCAGGAGCCGGTGAGCCTGGAAACCCCCATCGGCGAGGAAGAGGACAGCCATCTGGGCGACTTTATCCCCGACGACGATGCTCCCGAACCGGCAGAAGTGGCTTCCTTCACTTTGCTGAAAGAGCAGCTGGTGGAGGTGCTCAAGACCCTGACACCCCGGGAGGAAAAGGTGTTGCGCCTGCGTTTCGGCATCGAGGACGGCCGCACTCGCACTCTGGAAGAGGTGGGCAAGGAGTTCAATGTGACCAGAGAACGCATCCGCCAGATCGAGGCCAAAGCCCTGCGGAAACTGCGTCATCCCTCCCGCAGCAAAAAGCTGAAAGACTTTTTGAATTGATGGGGGCGGGGTGACCCCGTAGGCAAACATCCTTTGCCCAGGCGTACACAACCTACCGGAGCAAAGAAAAAATGGGAGTGGCGGTTTGCCGCCAGCCCCTTGCAAAAACTCGAAAAGTGGTTTTGGTCACTTTTTCGATACGCTCAGAGGCGCTGCATTGGCAGCGCCTCTCTTTTTGCCCGGAAATGAGTGGGAACTCTATGTAGCCATTTTTATTTGCGGAAAATTGGATCAAAATTGACCAAATGTCCCTTTTCTGTGTGTTTATGGTGAACGGAGGTGAGAAGATGCAGGAAACAGTCGTGGAGCCGGCCAGGGATACAGACAGGCTAGTGCTCTGCTACGGCACCATGCTGTACCGGATCTGCCTGGTGATGCTGGGCAATCACAGCGATGCGGAAGATGCGGTACAGAACACTTTTTTGGCCTATTTGCAAAAGGCACCTGCTTTTGCCGATGGGGAGCACGAAAAGGCATGGCTGATCAAGGTGGCCACCAATCAATGCCGGAATATGCGGCGCTTTTGGAAAGCCCATCCGCAGGTGGAATTGGCAGATATCCAGTGCCATTTGCCCGATCAGGAAAGCTGCGGCATATTGGAGGCGCTGATGCAGCTGCCAGAGCGATTCCGCATTGTGATGATCCTGTATTATGTGGAGGAATATTCCATAAAGGCCATTGCCGGTATGATTGGCAGGACCACTTCGGCGGTGAAAATGCGCTTGCAAAAAGGACGCAGACTGTTGGAGGAAACATACAGAAAGGAGTATCTTTGATATGGACAAAAAAGATCTGAAGCAGGCTCTTTCTCATATTTCCATGCCGGAGCACATGGAATGGCGTATCCGCGGCAATCTTCGCCTGGCGGCTGAAAAAAACAACGGCCCAGCACCAAAACGGCGCCGCTTTACACCGGCTGTGGCGGCAGTATTGGCCCTTTGTGTGGTGACGGTCAGCGCCGCAGCGGCCTATACCTACCTGTTCCGCAATCCCACCATTTTGGGAGAAAACGAGACTGCGGAAAAAGGCCAGGGAAAGATCACAGCATATGCAAAGCCCAATTCCCGTACCACATTTTCCCTGGAGCGGATGATTGCCGATTATACATTCAAATCCAAAGGGTGGACATCCATGGACACCATTCACGGCTCCTTCCGATTCCATGACACCTGGAGTGCCATGGAGGTGACAGAAGGGGAAGGGCCTCTTCGGTCCCGCAGCATTTCCTCCAACGATGGAGCGGTAAAGGAGGAATTTACGGCAGAGAACCCGGCTTTGCTGCAAGAGAAGATGAAAAGCGAATTTTCCATCGATTTTTCCGGTCTGAACAAGGTTTTTCCCTATGTGCCGGATGCCAATTTGCTCTATACCATTACAGATCAGGACGGCAGCTACGGGGGAATGTTTTGTGATGCGCTTTATGCCGGGCCTACGGAGGGCTCCTACTTCACACTGGAGTACACATACGATCTGGATGAGGACAACCAGTCGAGCAGCGACACTTATATCAAGGAAAGCGATTACGATCAGGCCTATTCCTACACCAATGCCCAGGGGTTGGAGTTTGTCATCACCACATACGGGGATTGCAGCTGGGCCGAATGCATAACAGCTCACAGCACATTTGTCCTGTATGGAGGATATCTGTCCACAGAAACAATGGAAACTATTCTGGATTATATTGGGATGGACTCAAAGTCTTGATTCTCATGGAAAAATGGAATGAATATGAAAAAATCCCCTGTGTGCCATCGGCGCACAGGGGATTTTTTCAGGGAAAATTGCCTCATTGGTTGAGCTTTTTTTGATCGGTGCGTTCCAGGATATAATCCACGCTTACTTGGTGAAAATCCGCCAAAGCACAGAGCACCTGGGGTGGAATCATCCGCTGGCCGCTTTCATAATAGGCATAGGTGCGCTGAGAATACCCAAGAGCATTGCCGATTTCTTGCTGGGTCATATCACGGTCTTCCCGCAGATCCCGGATTCTTCGATATTGCCACATAAGAATCACCAATGTCAGTATGAGCCCCAATGATAGAAAAAAACTTCTCAGAACAAATTGTTCTTCCGCAAGTTTTGTCAAAGAAAAGAACAATCAAAAAAATCCGGGGGCAAAAAAGGCTCTCGGGTGAACGAAAGATGAAAATTTTCCCAGGAAAAAGAAAGGGCGATGTGCTCCCCAGGGGGCAGAAAAAGACCAATGTAGGCCCGCTTGTTCCCCCGGCCCTGCCTTTCTCACCTTGGGCCGGGGGGAAGGGCGGGGAAAAAGACCCGTCCGGCATGGAAAAAGGAGTGAAAACGCCGGTTTCCTCCCGGAAGATCCAGACAGGCCCAGTCCAGAGGACAGGGGCAGAGCAGATCCACCATAACTCCGGCGGGAGCAGGAGGAAAGAGGGTCAGGTCGGCCCGGTGCTCTGCCCCTTCCCTCAAGGAGAAGGGGCAGGGTGGGCTTTGACAGAGTTTTTTTACTGTTCCAGCTTGGCTTTCACCAGGTAATCGCCGGCCAGCACGCCGCCGAAAAGATATTTGCCCTCGCTGTTGGTTTTGGTGGTGGCCACCAGGGTTTCGGTGGTCACGCCCTGAACGGTGGTCACCCGATACAGGCCCACAAAGCACCCGGCCACCGCTTGGCCGGAACTGTTGCGGATGATGCCGGACACCGTGCCGTTATAGGTGCGGCTGTCCACCTGCATGGCCATGGTCACATTCACCATGCCGCCTTTGGTGACAGTGGCCAGCATATTTCCGGTGGAGAGATAGCCCTGGGCCGAAGCGGTCAGAGTATAGACCCCATCGGCCAGGTCATAGAAAGCGAATTCTCCGTCAGGGGCGGAAGTGGTGACGGCCACTGTCTCCCCCGTAGAGGAGAGCAGGGTGATCTTGGCACCGCCCAGGGGCAGAGGAGCCCCTTCCGGTTGGAGCACCGACAGCATACCGACAATGGCGCCCAGGGACAAGGTGGGTTCCGGGGTGAGCAGCAGAGGGATCTGCTGGGTGGAACCGGCGGAGAGGGTAAATCCGGCGGCAGGGGAGAGGAGATAGCCATCTTTGGCAGCAGCCACGGTATAACTTCCCGCAGGCAGATCGGTGATGGAATACAGGCCGGAAGCGTCGGTGAGGGTGTGCTGGTAGGGCATCCCGGCGCTGTCAAAGACCTTGACGGTGGCATCGGCTACCGGGCTTTCGCCGTCGGTGACAACACCTGTCAGGGTGCATGGGGGAGGGGGAGCCATGGAAAGCTGCAAATCAATGTTGGCTTCCTCCATGCCGCTGAGGGAGAAGCTGGTGCTGTACTGCAAAGAGAGCAGATCCTGTTTGATATCCGCCATGGGAAAAACCTCCTGAATGGAAAATGGGCGTGGGGAGATGGTTTTCCATCGTCCCACGCCCATGGTATACACCAAGGCAGGAAAGGGTGCGGCATAAAAAATCCCCGGCCTTTTGACCGGGGGAAGAAGCCTGTGAAAAGAAGAAGCACAGACCGTTTTTAAATGGCATCAGGCAGATACCGCGGGGAAAATCTTGCTCAAAGCGGCGAAGAGCTGTTCGCCGTCAAAGGGCTTATAGACAAAGCCAGCGGCGCCGATGCGGGTGGCCTCATCGATGGTGTCATCATAAGCCAGAGAGGAGACCATGAGCACATGAGCCTGAGGATCTTTTTGCAGAAGCAGGCTGGCGGCTTCCAGCCCATCCATGCCGGGCATCAAAATGTCCATGGTCACAAGGTCAGGGGAGAGTTTGTCATACATTTCCAAAGCTTCTTCGCCGGACTGACAGCATCCCACTACTTCATATTCGGAACCGGCCAAAATCTTTTGCAGCTGCAGCTGAGCAATGCGGGAATCGTCCACAACCAAAATTTTTTTGGGCATGGGTGGATCACGCTCCTTTATCTGAAAGATAGTTGCGTTACAACGCTTTGAGGAGGGGAAGAGGGTAATGAATCAGCTGAAGCCCCTCCTGGCGGCAGCTGGTATAGAAAAGCATACGGCACGGTTCCGGCACAGGGGAAACAGGCCCGCAACGGAACTGGGGGATGCGGAATCGAGTGGAAAGACCGGCATTTTGGTGTAGCCCGGCAGACACATTGCCGCAGAGAACATTGAAAAACTCTTTGGCGGTATCTTCCATGTCCTGGGGGGTTACTTCGATGGCATCCAGCACCTGCTGGGTCAAATGAAGCAGAAAATCCGTGTCCATACACAAAATCAGGCTGCCTTGGTAATCGCCTTCAAAGGTGGTATAGACAGTGCACATATCCTCAGATGGTTCGGGCTGCTGGGAGAGAAGATGCACCCGCCCCATGTGATGGGTGATCCTTCGCAACGCCTGATCTGAGATGGACAGAAATTCCTGTTCCGTGAGAGTGTTTGCCAAGTGGTAATCTCCTTTCATAATAAAAATATTGGGTCTGGCTCCGAGAAGAAGAAAGAGCAAAAGAAAACGGCAGAAAGGAGAACGCATATCATGGGGCGGAGCAAGGGGACCAACATTTTTTTATATTACTATCATACACGAACAGGGGGTCAATCGTCAAGACCGATGACACAGGGGGCGGTGTATTTTGTCACCTGGAACATTTTTCGGTTGATGGTAACAGTTGTCACCGGATAGCAGGCATCGCACAACAACTGACGGGGAGCAGCAGCGGCCTCTTTTTCCGGAGAGGTGCGCTCGGTGCTCGCCTGGCGGTTTAGCTTCATGTGAACCACCTTCAACGCCAGACGCTGGGTGTAAATCTGCTTTTTGACCTCGGGTGTTTGGGGTTTTTCTTTCAGCGCTTCCAACAGGGTGAGGGCCTTGTTTTCTTCGGCCTGGAGCTGTGCCCGCTCAAATTCCTCGTTGGGGCAGCCGCCCAGGAAAATGGAGGTGGGGCGCTCATTTTTGGAGCCTACCGTCTGGGCGGACACCGTCTGGGCAGCATGGACGCTGCCGCCCACAATGACGCCCCGGCCGGTACAGGCATAAATGGATTCATCGCTGTACACATTGGAATCCACGATGCAGTCGGCGTAGATGCTCTCTTTGGCATAGGCGTTGCAATGCTCCATATATTTGGTGAAAATGCTTTTGTGGGCCCGGATATCCGCTTCTCCCTGGCCCTGGACGCCCCGGGAGATTACCAGGTTTTCCCCGGCTTCCAGGTGGCAGCCCTCCACCACGCCGTCGATCTGCACATTGCCGGTGGCCCGGAGAATGGAGCCTGCACACATATCACCATGGATATACACATCGCCCAAAAAGCTCACCGATCCGTCTTCGGCGGTCACATCCCCTGGGATCTCCAGCACCGGCTGCACCAGAAAGCTTTTGCCGGAAAACTGCACATGGCCGTCCCGGGAGGCCAGAAGGGACAGGCCGTCGGGGGAAAGCCGGGTGCCCCGGCCGCCTTCCAAAGTAGGGGAGCTGGTGGGAGCCGGAGGCAGAGGGCGGCCCCGCACGGTGTGACCGGGCAAACCCACCACAGCAGGATGAAGGATGCACAGGGTCTCGCCCTCCCTCACCTTCCGCACCAAGTTGAGCGTTACATAGTTGGCGTCCTCCAGGTTTCCCGACAGAGAAGGGACGAGGGTGCGGGGGAACAGTTCTTCGATCCAGCCATCTTTCCCCTGACTAGGCACGCGGCCCATGGCCACGGGAAACGGGGTGAAATACCGGTTTTCCATGCGAGGCAGACGGCAGAGAAACTCCAGGTCGATCCCCTGGGTGACTCCTTTTTCGATGAGGGCCTGGAGAAGATCATCAGAAGAAAGCTCGCGGCCCTGTCCCACCGGGGGCAGGAGAAAAATCCAGGCCACCATATCCTCGTGGGACAGGTGGACCACCGCCTGCCCGTCCAGGTTTTCCCCGGCATAGAGGGGGGAACGCTCCGACAGACGGCTGAGCCGGGCGAAGGCGGCCCGGGTGAGGGCGGCCTGGAACCGGCCGCCTTCCAGGGGCACATTGCTTTTGGCCTCCAGCGCCTGCCAGGGGCCGGAGGGCAAGGTGATTTCCAAAGATTCCGGCTGCTGGCCCTGCCACATGCCCCGCAGGGCACACAAGGGACTGTGGGCGGCAAAGCCCATGGAAAAGGCCAGAAGCCGCATGGTTTCTTGGGGCGTGTCCTCTGCTTCCAGACGGAAGTACTGAGGATGCCAGTGTTCCATTGGTTTTCACTTCCTTTTGCGCCGGGATCAACCGGGCTGTGACACAGAAGAAAAGGCAAAAAAAGCAACAATTCTGTCACAAAAATAGTTCTGCTTTTCATATCGTCCCATTTTTCCAAGAGATAAGCATCCAGAAGAAAATTTTCCCCGGAGTTTTTGCCTCCGGGGAAACCAGTCTGGAATCTATTTTTTCTTTTGTGCTGAGGAGCAGCAGTGGCAGCAGCCCTTTCCGGCGTCACAGCCGATGCAGGGGGAGCCGCTTTTTTTGGCTTTGTGCACATAGCGGGCGGCCAGGGCCACCAGGGCGAAGATCACTCCCAGCAAAACAAGATCCATAGGGGACATTTTTCGGAAAACCTCCTTTTTGAGAAAGGGCTTGCATGATAATTTTATCAGTCTCCGGCGTTCAGAGCGTAAGACCGGGCCAGCTGCCGGTCAGTGCGGCGGATGAGGATGACAAACACCGCTATGATGGCCAGCACGGCGATAAGCCCGGGGACAAAGCCCTGGCCAAAGGTGCCGGTGGTCACCAATGTGCCGATCTGGTAGACCAGGAAGGCCACCACATAGCCTGTGGCAAACTGAAGGCCGATGCCTCCCAGCAGCCATTTTTTGTCCCGGATCTCCGAGTTCATGGCGCCGATGGCGGCAAAGCAGGGAGGAGTGAACAGGTTGAACATGAGATAGGCCAGAGCGGCGGCCTGGCTCAGGCCGAAGATGGCGGCCACCTGATCAGCCCCGTGGGTGAGCACCAGGTCATCCACATTGATGAAGTTGGTGATGCCATAAACCACGGCCAGCGTGCCCACCACATTCTCCTTGGCGATAAAGCCGGTGACAGCGGCGGCGGCCAGCTGCCACACGCCAAAGCCCAGAGGAATGAGCAAAAGGGCAATGGGACTGGCGATGGAAGCCAGGATGGAGGAGTTCTCCATGCCCTCTTCCACCAGCTTGAACTGCCAGGTGAAGTTCTGCATCAGATGCACCAGCGTATTGCACAGCAGGATGATGGTACCGGCTTTGACGATGTAGGCTTTGCCCCGGGAGAGCATGGCCAGCACGGCCCGCTTCAGGCTGGGGACTTTGTACTGGGGCAGCTCAATGAGGAAGAAGGACTTCCGGTTTTTGTAACCGGCGATCTTGCCGATGAGCAGAGCGCCCAGGAAGATCAGCAGAATGCCTGCAAAATACATCAGCGTGCCCACCCAGGAGGCGTCACTGAAAAAGACACCGGCAAACAGGGCAATCACCGGCAGCTTGGCGCCGCAGGGCATGAAGGGGGTGAGCATGGCGGTGGCTTTCCGCTCTCTTTCATTGCGGATGGTGCGGCAGGCCATGACGCCGGGGATGGCGCAGCCGGTGCCGATGACGAAGGGGATCACCGATTTGCCCGAAAGCCCCACTTTTTTAAAGATGGGGTCGAGCACCACGCTGACCCGGGCCATATAGCCGCAGTCCTCCAGCAGGGCGATGAGGAAGTACATCACCATCACCAGGGGCAAAAAGCCCAGCACAGCGCCCACGCCGCCGATGATGCCGTCCACCAGCAGAGCCTGGAGCAGGGGAGAGCTGCCTTCGATCCAGCCGCTCACAACGCCCTGGAAAGACTCAATCCAGCCAGCCAGGGTATCGCCCAGGAAGGGGCCCACCCAGGCCTGGGAGATCTGGAACACCAGGAACATCACGGCAGCAAAAATGGGGATGCCCGCCCATTTGTTGGTGAGCACATTGTCGATCTGGTCCTGGCTGTTTTTCTCCCGGGTGAGGGTCTTGCGTGTTTCCACTCGGGAGACGATGGTGTTTACAAAGGCGAAGCGGGCACGGTCGGCCTGTTCCACTGCCTTTTTGCTGGTCAGGTCCACATTTCCCTGGGAATAAGGGGCCTTTTGCTCCTGCCCCAGCAGGGAGACCGCCTGGGAAACCGCTTCCCTCAGCCCGGTGTGCCCCGAGGAGGTGGACACCGTTTCCACCACCGGACAGCCCAGAAGCTCACTGAGCTTTTGGGCGTCGATCCGGTTGCCCGCCTTTTCGTTCAGATCGCTTTTGTTCAGCGCTACCACCAGAGGGATGCCCAGTTCCAGCAGCTGGGTGGTAAAGAACAGGCTGCGGCTGAGATTGGTGGCGTCCACGATGTTGATGATGGCATCGGGGTGCTCATGCTTCACATAGGAGCTGGTGATGCTCTCCTCCGAGGTGAAGGGGGACATGGAATAGGCCCCCGGCAGATCCACCGCCGTCAGCTCCGGAGAGCCGGAATAAAAGGCCTTTTTGATGGGGCTTTCCTTCTTTTCCACGGTGACCCCCGCCCAGTTGCCGATCCGCTCGTTGCGGCCGGTGAGGGCGTTGTACATGGTGGTCTTGCCGCTGTTGGGATTGCCCGTCAGCGCGATTCTCATATTCTTTATTCCTCCTCTATACCCGGCCCTTGAGTCGGGTGATATACATTGTGATTAGCATATGCTAACTATGCGGGAAAAGAAAAGGCGGAATTAGCGGAAGCTAACCGCCTTTCAAAAAAAATCAGATCTGGATGGCTGCGGCCAACTGGGTGTCCATGTTGTACCGGCCGTCCTTGATGGAGACCACACAACCGCCCTTCCGGTGGGAGACGACAGTGATGGGCTCGCCGCTGAAGCAGCCCAGGGAAAACAGGAAACTGTCCAGCTCTTCATCGTCGGTGAGGATCTCTTTGACGATGTATTCCACGCCTTCCTGCGCATGGGTGAGATTCATAGGGATTCCTCCTTCGGGATTGGTTAGCTTGCACTAACTGGGATTACTATACCATTGCCCCGGTCCTTTGTCAAGAGGATGGGAAATATTTTCCGGGGTTGACAAATGTGGACTAAAAGAGTATAGTATCTTTCATCAAGAGAAAGAAAGGCTTTTCAGTAGATAGGAGGAAGATACAATGGATCTGAAGGGAACACGCACAGAGAAGAATTTGCTGGCTGCTTTTTCTGGGGAGTCCATGGCCCGGAACAAATACCTGTTTTTTGCCGACAAGGCCAAGCAGGAAGGGGAAGAGGAAGTGGCCCAGCTGTTTGAGATGATGGCCCGCAACGAGGGCGTTCACGGCAAACTGCTGTATCAGAGCATGAAGCAGGTTGGCAGCAGCAGCGAGAACCTGCAGGAGGCCGTGGAAGGGGAATATGGCGAGTGGAGCAGCATGTATCCCGCTTTCGCCCAGGTGGCCCGGGAGGAGGGCTTTGCCCACATCGGCACCCTGTTTGATGAGATCGCCAAAATCGAAAAGGACCATGAGTTCCGTTTCCTGGCGGCGCTGACCAAGCTGAAAAGCAAGAATAAGGCGGCTGCTCCTGCGCCGGTGAAGCCCGTGGAGAGTAAGACGATCACGGTGAACGGCTATCGCTGCCAGTTCTGCGGCGCCACTTATGAAAAGGCTCCCGATGTGTGCCCGGTGTGCCAGGCCATTGGCTCTTTTGAGCCCACCACCATCCAGAAGAAAGTGGAAGCCTAAAAAGTACATATCGAATAAGAACAGAAAAAACCGCCCTCCGAAAAGAGGGCGGTTTTTGTGTGTCAGGAGGGATCAGACCTGAGCCATCCACAGGCCATGAAGGTTGCAATAGGCATAGACTTCCAGGGCCTTGTCGTCTTTCACGCAAAAGACAGCTTTGGGTTCCTCGCCGGGCTGAAGGGCTTTGCGCATACCGCCCTTCTGGGTTTTCACATAGATCCACTGGATCAGGTGTTCCGGCTCCATGGGATGGGCAACAGAGCCCACTGTGACGGTGAGGGTATCGCCGTCCAGCTGAACCTGGGGCACATGTTTTTCTGTGCTGGCATCGGTGGTGTTGGCCTCCAGCAGGTCCATGGGCTGGCCGCAGCAGATCATGGGGACGCCGGAGTCGTGGATCACTCCCACCAGATTGCCACAGTGACGGCAGATGCGAAACATGGGTTTCATAGGAATTCCTCCTTTTTCGCAGAGCGGAAATTCGCCCTTTTAAGATAAGTATACTATACTGGAAGGGATTTTTTCTGTCAAGATTTCCCGTTATGCCTTTGAAAAGAAGAATTGTGGTCACAGGTTTTTTTCTGCTCACGGACTGTATAGATATAGAAAAGCCGCCCTCATTTGGAGGGCGGTTTTTGTTGTCATGGGGTATCGCTAAGGCCGGTGAGATAGTCCAGAGAAACCTGATAAAACTGAGCCAGGCGGACAGCGACCTCCAGAGGCAATGGCCGAAGGCCCCGTTCATATTTGGAATAAAGAGATTGATCGCATTGCAGGAGATCGGCCACCTGCTTTTGAGTCAAGTCGGCATCCTCCCGCAAATCCCGGATACGGAGATTCATGGATGAGGATTTTTCTTTTCTTGCTTTTGCAAGTTTTCCACCGCAGCCTGCGTGGCGGCAATGACAAAAGCAGAAAATGTGCAATCCTGATTTTGAATCAATTTTTCCACTTCGCTTACCAAAGTGGATGGAAAACGAATGGTTTTATTGATAGTAGGTGGTTTGGAAGGTATTTTAAAATTCATTGGTATCACCTGTTCGCTTGGGCTATATTCCTAGTGTACCGTATTTCTCCTCAAAAATATGCATTGCATTTGCAATGCATATTTGTTAAAATACTTCCGAGGTGATGGCATTGAGCGATTACGCCGATTATAAAACCATGTACTATACCATGATGCAGGCCAGCGAAAAGGCCATTCGTATTCTTATTGAGGCCCAGCGCCAGTGCGAGCAGATCTATCTCAACCAGAAAGAACCCTCTTTGACCCTGTTGCCCAAAAAAGAAAAAGCCCCGCCGGAAAATTGACCGGCGGGTCTGAGTATATCGAAAAGTGGTGGGAACGGTTTGCCCCACCCTTAACTAATTTGCAAAAAACGGCGACCTGTGCGTCGGTTTTTGCACCTTTCAAGGGGCCAGTGTGCGCCAAAGGCGTGCATGCAGTCCCCTTGCAAAACCCGCAAAGGCGGCAAAGCCGTCTTTGCGGAATGCGCGGCCCGCCGGAAAATTGACCGGTGGGTCTTTTCTTATATTTTTATCCCATTTTTTCAAACCGGGCGGAAAGGGCGGCCAGTTGGCTGCGGGTGAGGGAGCTTTGCGGGGAAAGGAGGGTGGGGGAGACCCCTTCCATCAGCCCTTGCTCCACCGCCCAGGACAAAGGTTCCCGGGCCCATTGGCTCACCTGGCTTTCATCGGCAAACCCGGCAAGGGCATCCCCTTGGCTTTCTCCTCCGGCGAAGCGGCAGAAGAAAGCGGCCATTTCCTGCCGGGTCACAGGGCTTTCCGGATGGAACAGGCCCGCTTCATCCCCTTGGGCAATGCCATTTTCCAAAGCCCAGGCACAGGGGGCGGCATACCAGGAGCCCTCCACCACATCGGAGAAGGAAGCGTGGGATACCTCAGGACTTCCGGCCAGGCGGTAAAGCACCGTCACCGCCATGGCCCGGTTGACATTTTGCTGGGGGAAGAAGGACTGTCCGTCCCCTTCCAGCAGGCCCTGGGCTGCACACCAGGACACATCTTCATAGTACCAGGCTCCTTCTGCCACATCGGAGAAGGTGGGGGCGGGGGAGAGGGGCCCCTCCGGGCCGGAAAGCTCCGGCTCCCAGGAGGCCGTCAGCTGGGTCTCCCCGGCGGGGAGAACATACAGAAGGGTGTCCTGCCGGGCCCCTTTCTGATACCGCTCTACTTGCAGAAGGGTTTCTTTTTCCCCGGTGAGGGTCAGGGTTTGCCCCAGAGGGAGATCACAGGAAAATCCCTGCTCCTCGTCGCCCTGGAAAGCAGGTGAAAGGGCGGTTTCACCGGAAAGGCGCAGATAGGCGCACTGGGTGTCCAGGGCCTTTTCCCCCAGGGACAGCCAGCTCAGATAATAGGCCATGCTGTGGCTGTAAAACAGGCTGTCCTCTCCTTGCAGGCTGCGGAGGGCCTGGCTCAGCGGGGCCAGATCCCCCTGGAGGGAGGAAAGAAAGACCAAGGTCGCCTGGGTCTGATTGGCCGCACCGCCCAGAATGTCGGACAGATTCTGAAAATACTCCGCCAGAGTGATCTGCCGGGGGATCAGCGAACCCAAGGTGAACTGCCGCTGGGTGTAATCCGCCGGAGAAGGGGCCAGCTCTTCCAATAGGGCGATGAGCCGGTCGGTGCCCAGGCATCCTTCTTCACTGGGAAGGGACAGGCCGGTGAGATTCTGGTACAAGGGCGACGCTTCCTCCCGCAGCTGGGCGTAATCGGCCCGGGAGCTTTGGGAGGGCAGGAACAGATCCTGGCCATAGCGGCCATAGTCCCAGGCGGCCAGGGGCAGCCGGGGAATGGGGTCCTGGGGGCTGATGATGTTGAAAATCCCCGGAGTTTCATCTGTGACGGCCTCTTTTTGCACCGTGGCCGGGGTGGCAAAGGTGTAGCAATACACTGTTTGGCCTTCTTCCATCAGGCGCTGAGCGGCCAGATTGGCAACAGCGGCCCCACGGCTGTGACCGGTGAGGAAGAACAGGGGCTCATCGGCCGGAAGGGGGGCAAGGTAGCTTTCCAGCTGCGCCATCATTTCATCCCGGGCCAGAGCAAAACCCTGGTGCTCCGGCCCTTCGCCGATGCGGAAATTGCTCCGCCACTGGGTGCTGCCGTCGGTGCCCTGGAGGACGACGGCCACCAGGGTTTTGTTCGTATCCGCCAGCTTTTTGCAGCCGAAGGCATAGGCCACCTGATCCTCCGCCCCTTCTTCCTCCGGGGTATAGTGATAAAGCTGCACCTGCTCAAAGCCCAGGCCGGTTAAGGCGCCGGACAACTCTTCCCCTTGGCCTTGGGAATAGGCAGTGGCAGAAAGAACCATGGACGCCTGGGCCAGGTCTTGCTGGTATTCACCGGGTTCCTGGGAAAACCAGCCGTCCTGCCAGGAAAGGGGAGCCTGGGAAGCAGCCCCCGTTCCGGTCTGGATGGTTACCTGGATTTCCTGTTCTCCCTCCTTGGCCCAGGTGGGGGAGGGGACCAGGGATGCCGTCAGAAGCAGCGCCAGCAAAAAACAAAGGATCTTTTTCTTTCTCATAGCCATGCCTCCTTGCTTTTTCTTACAGTATAACACAAGGTAAAAACAAAAAAGCGGCCCGCAGGCCGCTTTTTTGATGTGCGCAGATGAATCAATATTTATCATAATACGGATCAAATGCCGGGGCGGATGTTTCAAACATCGGGGATTGCGCCGGCAACTGCATCTCTTGATCCAAACGATTCATGCCGTGGTCCGATGTTTTGAATTTGCTGACCAGATCTTTCAGCATACTGGCCTGGCCGGAAAGCTCTTCGCTGGCAGCGGCGCTTTCTTCCGCTGTGGCGGAATTGGTCTGCACCACGCTGGACACCTGATCCAGACCCAGAGCAATCTGGTCCACCGCTTCCGCTTGGGCTGCGGATGCTTCGGTGATGGCGGCGATGGCCTCGACAACCTGGGTTGCCGCTTCTGTGATCTCGGTCAGCGATCCGGCGGTATCCGCTGCCAGATCGTTGCCCCGTGCCACGGCCTGTATGGAGTTTGCAATCAATTCCTGTGTGGTCTGAGAGGCTTCCGCCGATTTTCCAGCCAGGTTTCTCACTTCATCGGCAACCACGGCAAAGCCCTTTCCGGCTGTGCCCGCGCGGGCTGCTTCCACAGCGGCGTTCAGCGCCAGGATATTGGTCTGGAAAGCGATGTCGTCGATGGTTTTGATGATGGTCTGGATCTGCTGAGAAGTTTCACCGATCTCCGCCATGGCAGCCACCAGCTGCTCCATCTTCCCCTTCGCCTCGGTGATTTTGTCACCGGTGGAGGAGGTCAACTCATTTGCGGAGTTGGTTTCTTTTGCATTCTGGTCGATCTGCCGGCTGATTTCCTGCACCGTGGCAGAAAGCTCCTCCACAGAGCTGGCCTGCTCCGTGGAGCCCTGGCTCAGAGCCTGGGCGCCGCTGGACACCTGATCGGCTCCGGCGGCAACCTGATTGGCGGCTGTGTCGATTTCACGGAAAACATCGCTGAGCACATTGCTGATCCGTTCGATAGCCGTTTTGATCTCGGAAAAATCACCGGCATATTCCACATCGGTGTGAGTGCGGAAATCACCATTGGACAGCCGTGTCAACTTGTCTTGAATATCGGTGATATACTCCTTCAAGCGTGCGCGCATTTGATGGATGGCAAAGGCCAGCATGCCCAGTTCGGAGGTGTTTTCTTCCAACACAGCGGCAGTGGACAGATTTCCCCGGGAAAAATCCAGCATTTCCGATTCGATGGTTTTCAGGGGCTGGATGATTTTCTTGCGGGTAAACAGTGTGGCGAAAACCTGGAAAGCGATGATGACGCAGACGATGAGAACCACAACCACCTGCACAGCGGATACATTGGCACGCAGCTGCTGGATTTCAGCAGTCAGACGGGTTTGGGTGCGATTCAGGAACTCTTGCTGAAGGGCCTGGATCTCTTCCAAAGATGTGCTGTATTCTGTGCCAAACACATATTCAATGGCGCTGTTGATGTTGCCCGCCATTGCCGCATCCATGGCGTTTTCCTCCAGAGGAACCAGGTCGTTGGATATCTGGGACATTTCTTGGATCAGAGCGTCTTCGTCTGCCGTGATGCCAACCTTCTTCATCCGATTGTACCCGGTTTCCCGGTTTTTCAGGTTGTTCACTTCGTTCTGATAGTTCTCATAATAGCTTTTGTCCCCTGTGGCGGCGCAAGCTCTCGCTTGGTCTGTCAGATAGCCAGACCCGTCGATGAACTGTTGTGCGGCCATGGTCAATTCCTTTTCGTTTTCATACATTTTCACCGCTTGGTTGTTCATGGAAATGGAAAAGAAGAAGGCTATGGCCAGAATGATCACCAAAAGTATCGTTCCAAAATTCAACGCCCGCAACATTGCTGATTGTTTGACTGCTTTTTTCATACTTTTTTCTCCTCACTGACCAACAGAGCAAAAACTGCATTCTGTTTTTGATGTGCACGCTGGATAAAGACAATACAAGTATAGCTCATCCCATTGTGGAACACAACCATTTTTCAATTGCTTTTTTCCGCCGGGGAGGCCGGAGCGCTGTGTTCCCCGGAAGCATGGTCGATGGCGGCCAGAGGGTCGCCCACTTCGGTTTCCGCAGCCACTTCCATGGGGGAGGGGGATTCCTCCTGCGGGCCTTCCTCTTCCCAAAGAGAATCGTGCTCTTTCCGTTTGGCTCTGTCGGCGATGAGCGCCATGTTTTTGGCGGTGAGATACAGTTTGTCGCTGTATTCCATCAGCCGTTTTTCGTCCTGGGGCGGCACTTTGTCTCCCTTGGAGATGCGCCGGAAGGTTTCCAGGATTTTCAGCAGATCTTCGGCGGCTTCGGTCAGCGCTTCGCTTTGCTGCCGGGCCACTTCGGCGTTGGCGATGGCGCCATACATCTGGTCCATTTCATCCATCACGCCCTGGGTTTGCTGGTATTCCTCATTGACAGCCTTCAGTTCCCGGGAAATCTCCACTCGGTCAAAATTGCCGCCGGTGTCCTGTTTCAGCATATTTTCCAGTTGGTTTTTTTGCTGTGACAAGGATTGCAGATGCACCGATGCGATTTTTCGAACTTCACCCAGTTTCATTAGGGCCCCTCCTTTCTGCTTCTTACATATATATGTAATATCGGCAAAGAAAGGAAAGGGGATAAGGGGAAGAGGCGATTGACAGATGGGGTGGGAAAAATTATAGTAATAAGTGAATCGGCTCAACCGTAGGTGAAAAAATGGATTACAGTGAATACAGCAAATATATTATACATAGTTATCCTCTGGTGGATCAGTATTCTTTTTACAACGCCATCTTTTTTTGCAGCCTGTTTTCGGTGGTGCTCTGGCTGCTTTGCCGGAAAACATCCTGGATGGTGCGCCTGGGGCTGAAGCCTTTGGGCTTGTTTGTCTTTCTGGCTGTGCTGCGCCTGGTGCTGCCCATTGAGCTGCCCTTTTGCCGGGTTATAGGTTCGCAAAAGCTGCTTGTTTGGGTGCAGCGGGGGTTTCGGATTCCTCTTGTCCAGTTGGGAGGACATTCGATCCAGACAGGGGATGTGTTCTTGTTCGTGTGGCTGTCGGGGGCGGCGCTGCTGCTGGGGCGCTTCCTTTGGCAGTGGGTGCGCCACAGCCGGCAGATGGCTCGATATCCTCAGGTCTCCAAAAAAATGATGAGACGGGTGCAAAGCTGGCTTCCAAAGTTCCAGGGGCAGGTGCGTCTGGCATTGGGAAGCGGGACGCCTTATGTGATCGGCTTTTTCCGCCCGGTGATCTTTTTGCCGGATGCAGACTATAAAGAACAGGATCTGCGGTTGATCCTGCTCCATGAATGGCAGCATTTCCGCAACCGGGATCAGTGGAGCAAGCTGTTTTGCTATTTGCTGTGCTGCGTGTTCTGGTGGAATCCTTTTCTGTGGCTGCTCAAAAACAAGATGGATCAGCTGTTGGAGCTGCGGTGTGATTTTTCCGTGCTGAAGAGGATCGACACGGTCCAGCAGGATGACTATTATGAAATGCTGTTGGACACCTATCGGGCGGCTCAGGAAAAACGCTCCATGCCGGAGGGCATCGCCGCCCTGGCCAGTTCCCACCGCCATGTCATCCTTCAGCGGTTTCAGATGGGAGGAAATTTCTCCCGCATGGAAAAGCAGAGCAAGGTGGCACAGCGCATTCTGATGGGCCTGATGACGGCGATGTTTATTTGTTCCTATCTGGTTATTTTTCAGCCTCAGAGTATGGGCCCGGCAGAGGAAGATGGCAGCAAGCTTTATCTGGCCCCGCCGGAGGGGAGCTATCTCATTCACCATGCGGACGGAACCTATTCCGTCTATTGGGACGGCAATATCGCTTCGATCAATGATGTTACTGTGGAGCCTTTCGCTTCTCTCCCGGTTCGGGAAGAGGGGCAGCCATAAAAAGCAGGGAAGAGGGGGCCGCGTTTTGGCCTTCGGACAATGAAAAAGGTGCAGCTTATTGGCTGCACCTTTTTTGCGTTTTGCCGCAGCGATTCCTGCTTGTGGAATAAACGCTGACACATACTGCAAAAAATGAAAGTCGTATTATGCAATATATCCAAAACGATCATAAAATTTGATAAAATCCTAAAAACAAAAGGAATAAGGCAATAAATTGGATAAAAAATACTAAATAAATGACAAAGCAATTATTGTATTTTCCAATATTTCTTGCATTTCGGAAAGTTATTCGTTAAAATACCCGAGGAATTGACAAAAGGGTAACAAAGACCCAGAAATTAACAGGAGGAATGTACGAATGAAAAAGAGACTGCTCAGCCTGATTTTGTGCGGACTGATGACAGCTTCGCTGCTGGTGGGATGCGCCACAGACAGCGAGGAACTGAAGAAGTCCCAGCAGGCGCAAAACGGCGGCAACAGCAGCCAGGAGGACAGCGGCAGCCAGACCGCTTCCGACACCTTCACCATTGCCATCAACAGCGACACCGGCAACACCCTCAACCCCATGACCGACAGCGCCCGCTTCACCCTGATGACCTGCAACATGGTGTACAGCCCCCTTTACAGAATGAACACCGACGGCTCTATCGATTACATCCTGGCCGAGAGCATGGAAGCTTCGGAAGACGGCCTGGTCTATACCTTCAAGCTGAAGGAAGGCCTGAAATGGAGCGACGGTGAGCCCCTGACCGCAGCCGATGTGGTTTACACCTACAACGCCGAAAACGAAGCCTACGGCACCTTCTACATCGACGGCCAGCCCATCCAGGTGACAAACCCCGATGACAACACCGTTGTGTTCACCCTGCCCTCTGTGGCGGCCAACATCTTGGAGATGCTGGGCAACGAATGCTTCATCCTGCCCAAGCACATCTTTGAAAACAGAGGCAGTTTCGACATCAATATGCTGGAAGAAGAGATCGTGGGCGCAGGTCCTTACACTCTGAAGGAATACAAGACCGGCCAGCATCTGCACTTTGTGAAAAACCCCAACTATGTGCTGGGCGAAGCCAAGACCGAAAATGTGGTCTATAAGATCATCGAGAAGGACGACACCGCCGCCCTGGCTCTGCAGAACGGCGACATCAATGCCTGGATCGGCGCAGCCGACACCATCGGGCCCTTCCAGAACGAAAACTACAACATCACCAATTACAGCGAAGGCCGGGTGGCCTATCTGACCCTGAACTCTTCCTCTCCCAAGATGGCGGACAAGAATTACCGCACCGGCATCCTCAAGGCCCTCAACCGGGAAGAGATCATGACCGCTGCCTACACCGACAGCAAATATTATGTGCTGGGCTATTCCTTCCTGCCCGCCGAGAACCAGTACTACACCGAAGATCTGGAAAAATATGAGCAGGATGTGGAAGAGGCCAAGAAGCTGGTGGCTGGCGGCGCAACCGAGCTGACCATCGGTTATGTGCGCACCGACATCGTCCAGGAAAAGATGGCTCTGGCTGTGCAGGCCGAACTGAAGGCCGTGGGCATCAATGTGACCCTGGAAGGCTTTGAGCAGGCCGCGGCTATAGACATCTTTGCCGAGACCGAAAACACCCCCTATGACATCTTCCTGGGCGGCTATGTGATGGGCATCGATCCCTACGCCTATGCCACGCTCTTTGTCTCCGATCAGGAAGGTATGATGAACATGATCAAGTACGACAACGAGACCATCAACAAGCTGTTTGTGGAAGGCAACGCCACTTTGGATGAAGCCACCCGCAAGCAGATCTACAATCAGGTGCAGCAGGAAGTGGCGGGTGAAGCTTACTTCTATCCCCTGGGCACCAATCTGAGAACTCTGGTGACCTCCGCCAATGTGGGAGGCATCGAAGAGGCCAAGACCGTTGCCATTTATACCTTCAGCGACTGGTCCAAGATCACTGTGAAATAAGGTTTCGCCAAGGACAAAAGAGCTGCTGCCTTTGCAGCAGCTCTTTTTGGAGGAATTTTGTATACGGAGGATATTTTGTTATGCTCAAATACATTGGAAAACGAATTTTACAGGCGATCCCTCTGCTTTTTATCATTACGGTCATTTGTTTTATCCTCATCAACCTGGCCCCCTATGATGCAGTGGACGCCATCGTCACCCCGGATATGACGGCGGAAGAGATCGCCATCCGCAAAGAGGAATACGGCCTGAATGATCCCATGATCGTTCAGTATTTCCGCTGGCTGGGCAATGTGCTGCAGGGGGATCTGGGGTATTCCCTCACAAGCCACACCAGCATCAAATACGATCTGCTCATCCGCATCCCGGCCACCATCTCCCTGGTGCTGCCGGCCTATATCACCGCCTTTTTGCTGGCCATCGTGCTGGGGCTTGTGGCAGGCAATGCCAAAAACCGCTGGCCGGACAAGATCATCGACAGCCTTTGCTCCATCGGCATTTCCACCCCTTCTTTCTGGTTTGCCATGATCCTCATGTACATCCTGGGCTATAAGCTGGGACTTTTGCCTCTGATGGGAATGCACACCCTGGGAATGGAAGGCTCCTTCAAGGACTTTATGCTCCATTTCATCATGCCCTATCTTGTGCTGGTGGTCAACTTCCTGCCCGACCTGACCCGCTTTGTGCGAGGCTCCACCGTCAGCCAGCTGAAAGAGGATTATGTCATTGTGCAGCAGGCCTTCGGCGCCAAAAAGGCCGAGATTCTGTTCCGCCATGTGAGCAAGAATGTGCTGCTGCCTTTGATCACCAAGCTGGGCATGGCTCTGCCCATGCTGGTCACCGGCGCTGTGATCACCGAAAGCATTTTTGCTTGGCCCGGCATCGGCCCCTATTTTGTCAAGGCCATCCAATCCATGGATTATCCCATTGTCATGGCTGTTCTGATCCTGTCGGGAAGCCTGGTGATTTTGGGCAATCTGCTTTCCGATATTTTGTATTGCGTGGCAGATCCCCGGATCAAATCCATGAAATAGGGAGGGAGAACAATGAAAAATCCCAATAGCAGAATCAGTAATGTGATTTATGAATTCCGCCGCAACAAACAGGCCATCTTTGCCGCTGTTTATTTGCTGCTCATCATCGCCATCAGCCTTTTGGTGGTGTTCATGCCCATCGATCCCGACGCCATCGATGTGACGGCCAAGCTGGAAAGCCCTTCGGCAGACCATTGGTTTGGCACCGATGAAATGGGACGGGATTATTTTGCCCGGGTGCTCTATGGCGGCCGGATCTCCCTGTTGGTGGGCGTCCTGGCCATGGTCACCTCGGTGGTTCTGGGCGTGAGCATCGGCATGGCCGCCGGTTATTTCGGCGGTTTTGTGGACAGCCTTCTCATGCGTTTCGTGGATGTGTTTTCCTCCATCCCCTGGATCATCATGGTGACGGTGGTGGGATTGGTTTTCAAAAAAGGTCTGTTTTCCATCATTTTGGTCATCGGTATTTTCAGCTGGATGGGCATCGCCCGTCTGGTGCGTTCCGAGGTGCTTTCCTCCAAGGAGCGGGAATATGTGCAGTATGCCAAGTTCATCGGCGTGCCGCCTATGAAGATCATGCTGCGTCATGTGCTTCCCACCGTGCTTCCCACCATCATCACAGCGGCCACAGCCATTATCGCCAACGCCATCATGACCGAAAGCTCCCTGAGCTTTCTGGGCCTTGGCGTGCAGCAGCCGGTTTCCAGCTGGGGCAGCCTTTTGCAGCGCTCCCAGCAGTATTTGCAGTCCTCCCCCTATATGGCCATCTTGCCCGGCGTGCTCATCATTTTGACGGTGTATTCCTTTAATAAATTGGGCGATGTTCTCCGCGTGTTTGTGGAGCCCAGAATAACGGCAGGTGAAAAAAGTGAGTAAGAACTCGATTCTGGAGGTGAAAAACCTCAATGTCAGCTTCCATAGCCGGGGCCAGCAGGTCAAGGCGGTGCGAGGCGTGGACCTTCAGGTGTATCCCGGTGAGATCCTGGGTATCGTGGGGGAATCCGGAAGCGGAAAAAGCGTGACCATGAAGGCTGTGATGGGCATCCTGCCTGAAAACGCCAAAATCCAGGCGGACAAAATGGATTTTGAGGGGCGGGAGCTGCTCAGCCTTCGGCCGGATGAATACCGGAAGATCCGGGGCAAGGAACTGACCATGATCTTCCAGGACCCCATGACGGCCCTCAATCCGCTGAAGAAAATCGGCAAGCACCTGGAAGAGGTGATTATGCGCCACAGCAAATGCAGCAAGGCCGAAGCCTGGAACAAAGGCGTGGAGATGCTGCGGCTGGTGGGCATCCCTATGCCCGAAGAGCGGATGAAACAATATCCCCATGAATTTTCCGGCGGTATGCGCCAGAGAGTGCTCATCGCCATGGCCCTTTCCTGCGAGCCTTCTCTGCTCATCGCCGATGAGCCCACCACCGCGCTGGATGTGACCATCCAGGCCCAGATCCTGGACCTGCTGGTGGAGATGAAGGAAAAATACAACACCTCCATTGTGCTCATCACCCATGACATGGGGGTGGTGGCCAATGTGTGCAACCGGATCGCCATTATGTATGGCGGCCTGATTATGGAATGCGGCACCACCGATGAGATCTTTTATTCGCCCAAGCATCCTTATACCAAAGCCCTTCTCCGCTCCATTCCCCGGCTGGATCTGGAAGAAGGGGAGCGGCTGCAATCCATCCCCGGTTTGCCGCCCTCTTTGGTCAATCCTCCGGCGGGGTGCCCCTTTGCCCAGCGCTGCCAGCAGGCCACGGAGCTTTGCCACACACTGCTGCCGGAATACAAACAATTCAGCCCCAGCCACAAAGCCATGTGCTTTGCCTGTGAGGGGCAGGAGGGAGGTTCCAGCAAATGAGCAAGGAAGTTTTGATTTCTGCCGAAAATCTGCAAAAACACTTTCCGGTAAAGGGGTTTTTGGGTGGAAAAACCCGGTATCTCAAGGCAGTGGACGGCGTGACCATGGAAATTTTCAAAGGGGAGACCTTTGGACTTGTGGGAGAATCGGGCTGCGGAAAATCCACCCTGGGCCGTACCCTGATCCGGATGTATGATGTGACCGGCGGCAAGCTCTTTTATAAAGGAACGGACATCACCCACGCTTCCCAGAAGGAGATGCAGCAGTTCAAAAACAAAATGCAGATCATCTTCCAGGACCCCTATTCGGCGCTGAACCCCTTCTGGAATGTGGAGGAGATCCTCAGCGAGCCGCTGATCCAGCTGGGAACGGCTGCGGGGGAGAGGAAGGAGAAAATCCAGCATCTTCTCAACAAGGTGGGCATGAAGCAGGATGACCTGTATAAGTTCCCCCATGAGTTTTCCGGCGGCCAGCGGCAGAGAATCGGCATTGCCCGGGCGCTGACGGTGGAACCGGAGTTCATCATGTGCGATGAGCCCATCGCCGCGCTGGATGTTTCCATCCAGGCCCAGGTGGTCAATATGCTGGAAGATCTGCAAAACGAGATGGGGCTGACCTATCTGTTTGCCGCCCACGATCTTTCCATGGTGAAATATATCAGCAGCCGCATCGGAGTGATGTATCTGGGAAATCTGGTGGAGCTGGCCAGCAGCAAGGATCTGTATGATAAGCCCCTGCATCCCTACACCAAGGCGCTGCTTTCGGCCATTCCCATCGCCGACCCCAAAACAGGCCGGGAAAGAAAGCGCATCAAGCTGGAAGGAGAGCTGCCCAGCCCCATGGATGTGCCCAAGGGATGCCATTTTGCCCCCAGATGTGTGTATGCCACCGAGCGGTGCAAAGAGGAAAATCCCGTTATGCGGGAGCTGGAAACAGGACATATGGTGGCCTGCCACAACGCAGAATCCATCTAGGAAAAGCGAGATCATCCAGGTCACCGCAAAAAGCGATACGGCAAAAGATGAAAAAAAGTGGCCTTGGCCACTTTTTTTCATATGCTCAAGCTGGCTGAGCTGTTTTTGCGCTCCATCTGCAAAGGCGAAGGAACACGGGCAGGAGTTTTTCCGTTGTGCGGGATGTGGTATACTCAGAATAAAAATACCGCAAGAAAGGGGAGGCCCCCATGCATTTCGACCCGCATCTTTTGGAAACATACCGCACCCTTTTGCAGACGACAGACCTGCAAAGGGCCTATCAGGAGCTTATCCGGCTATTCCGCTTTTTGAGAAATAAACTGGAGCGGCAGATGCCGGATTTTCGTTTTCAGGGCAGCATTACAGAAAACGCCATGGACTACGCCTATTTTTCTTTTACCAACCCCGGTTTGAAGGAAAAGGGCCTGAAACTGGTGGTGGCCTTTGTCCATCATAACTTCCAGCTGGAAGTGTGGCTCTCCGGCATCAACCGGAAAGCCCAGTGCCGTTGGGCAGAGCATTGGAGCATCTGTCCTCCAGCCATCGAATTGACCCAGGACCCCCATCACACCGATTTTGTGGTGCGTTTGCCCGTGGAAACCCGCCTGTGGGATGGGGACAAAACGGCAGCTTTGGTGAAAGAGGCGGCAGAGCAGCTGCTGGAGCTGACAAAGAAATAAGAAAAGACAAAGGCAGGAATGTTCCTGCCTTTGTCTTTTGTAAATGGATATATAAGCCTGAATTACTTGATATCCTGATACTTGAGGAGCCGGAGCCCCACGAAAATGGATACGGCAAGATAGCCACACAGCACAATGAGGCACGGCAAGAAGGTGGACAGATCGTTGGATGCCTCATAAATCGAGGGCGTATGTGTGGAGATTTTCAAAAAGCCAAGGTCAACACGGATCTTCACAAACCGAAGAATCATTTCCAGAATCTGAGGGATGTTGGGGACCATCAGGCCCAGAATCACTCCCGAGATAGCATTTCTTGTGAGGATTGCCATGGTGACGGCGAAGCTGATGTGGGCCATTACAAACAGAATGCGTGCGATGACGGAAAGAGCATAGTAAGCGGGATACGAAATGGTTCCCAGGCCGGACTGGCTGCCGGCAAGCACTCCCATAACGATGCCGCTGAGCAGCATGACCAATAAAAACGCAGCGGATACGGTAACAACCACCGAGAGGTAGTATTGTTTCTTCGGGATGCCCCGGCCGATGATATTCTTCATCACACCGGAGCGATATGCTTCTGCAATCATATTGGCTGTCAGCAGCATAAAGGCATACAGAACGAAATCACCGCCCCAAAATGTACTCATCAGACTTTCGATCCCCCCGGTGGAGTCCGCTCCACCCCCCAGAGAAGCGATGCGGATGGATACAATCAGAAAAGCCACACTGAAAGCAAGGCATCCGAAAAAGAAATAATCCTTTTTCAGCTGATAGAGATGTCCGCGGATTAAGTTTTTCATACTGCGTGCCCTCCCGAGAGTTTTTCCACAAAGAATTTCTCAATGTCTTCATCGTTGGACCCCAAACCACATACGCGCACTTTGTTCTCCACCAAGAACTGGTTCAGATCCGCCGGATTGATTTTCTCATACAAACGCAGGGTCTGCTGGGAAAGAACTTCACACCGCACATCGGGATAACGGGAGGCAATGAATGCCTTTGCACTTTCCAGATATTCCGGCTCCACCGACACCTGGACGCCGCTGCTGCACGCACTTTCCAGCGTTTCCTTGCTGAATTCGTCGATGAGACAGCCGCTGTCAATAATGGCATAATCGGTGGCCAGTTTATAGAGTTCGCTGAGAATATGGCTGGCGATCATGATGGTGGTGCCATGTTCACGGTTTAATGTCTCCAGCATTTTGCGCATTTCATAGACGCCTTCCGGATCAAGGCCGTTGATGGGCTCATCCAGAATGAGAAAATCGGGATTGCCCAACAGCGAAATGGCAATGCCCAATCGCTGCTTCATGCCTAGAGAAAACTGGCGGGCTTTCTTTTTGGCGGCGTCCTGCAATCCCACCATTTCCAGTATTTTGTGGTGATCCCGGGAGGGAATGCCGAACAGCAGGGAAAAATAGCGCAGATTTTCCAGCGCGGTCATGTGCTCATAGATGCCCGGTTTTTCGATCAGCATCCCCATATGTTTCCGCACGGCATTGTCTGTGGCAGGGCGAAATATCTTAAATGTCTACCTCAAAGCTCCCCGCAAGGTATCCTTGCATTTTCATAGCAAGAAATCAGTTTGTCCAGCCATTCGTCCGAGTAGCCCAGCCGTTTGCTGTCTGCAATCAATCTGAAGTCGTCTGAGATATACCCTGCCAACTCATCAATCTCCGATTTTTCGTAGACGGTGATGAACGCTTTCCTCTCGATTTCTCTGGTATCCTCCACTGTTTTTCCCTTTTTCAGTTCTTCAAGGGCCTGATAAACCCTGACCCATTCGCTGTCAAAGGGATCACTGTCTCTTTGATCGAAGAAATCGGCTATATCCAGTTCTTCATAATTGATTTGGCTCAGTTTATCAAGCAGCTCATGCATTTGCTTTTCCCACATGAATTTCACCTCTTATTTCCTCTCAAAAGGTTGCTGATTTTCCTCATTCCCGATCTGCGAAGTTGCCGGGGAAATCGCTTTCTTTGTCATAAAAGCCCGCGGATTCCAGCCTGGCCTGGTTATGGGGCGAAATATCTTCATAGGGTCCCACATAAAGAATCCGATCGCCGCTGATGGTGATTTCCAGGCCGTGTTCTGCTTCCCAATCACATTCACATTCCACATGGAAAGCAAGGCTGTCCGTATTCGGGCGGGTTTCGGCCATCAGCAAAGTGGGCGTGATATAAGAAAGGATGTCTCTGCCGCTTACACCGGCCGGGATTTCAAATTCGTCCTCACCGAAAAAATTCCGCAGAGCATCACAATAGCGCAGGCAGTAAATACATAGGCGGTCGACCATCTCCTGGGGAAGATTGCTGAAATACGCGGCACACTGCTGGGCGTATGCCTGATCTGCCTCTCCGGGGAAGCAAATGGTCAGATCGGTCTGGAACAATTGGTTCCAGACGGTTCCCTCCAGCTCTCCAAATTGATTTTTATGAATTTCGCGAATCATAGCCACATATTCCTTTCTTCATTTGTCCGCGCCCGTTTTGGCCATTCCATCGCTTACCTTCTTACGCCTGTTCTTGGTAATCGTCCTCAATATTGATGAAGTGCACATAGACGGCGCAGACTTCGTCCTTTGCGTCATAGCCGAAGTAGACCGGATAGGCGCCGTCACCCCAGCCGGAGTGGAAAATGGGCAGATTGCAGTCGGTGTCCGGCACCGTCCAGTTGAGCCAGTCGCCGTAGCTCAGCTGATATTTGGGGTGAGCTACGGCGTTTTCCCCCAGCAAGTCGCAGAACAGGTCGTTATAGGGGTCGATGTCCGGGTCTTCTTCCAGCTTCTTGGCCCAGTATGTCTTAAAAGCCGCCTGGGTCTGGATGTCTGCCACACAACCCATCCCGGCATCTACGCCAAAGCCAAAATAATCGTCCTCCTCCAGTTCCTCCTCCAGATTCTCTTGGCCCGTCATGCCCAGCTCATAGCGGACAGGCTTTTCCGGGCTGATCTCCACTTTGACACAGGCGTAGCGGTCACCGTATTTTTCACTGGGCACC
>CALLCY010000137.1:0-22342 GCA_938000015.1 uncultured Clostridia bacterium | reverse complement strand
CGAAATTGTGATGCGATAACAAACCCTCAGTACCCCTTATAGGGGTCAGCAAGTACTGACCCCTATGGGGTCTGAGCAAACCACTAGTTTACTAGTGGTTATGATTCTGTTGGTTTTGATGTAAAATAACTCCTTTCGGATGATGCTTTTCAATGAATACAGGGAATGGTATAATGAAAAAAGCATTTTGCTATTTTGGAAAGGGGTGCCGTCATGATAACAAAAATAAAAGGCCGATATGTCATTGGCTTTACTGGGGAAGACCATGAGATCATCACCGATGGTGAGGTGGTGTATGAAGGCAACACCATTGTCTATGTGGGAAAACATTACGAAGGTCCTGTGGATCATACAGAAGATGTGGGCAATGGGGTTATTATGCCGGGATTCATTGATTTGAATGCTCTGGGGGATATTGACCACGATATTATCCATCGGGAAGTCCCTAGTTCCTTGAAAAGCAGTCTGAACCCGTCCCAGGAATATTTCCGCAAGGGAACCCGCGAACTGATGAGCGCAGAAGATGAAGCGTTCAAATCGCTGTATGCATATGTGCAGTTGATTCGCAATGGTGTTACAACGGCCATGCCCATTACCTCTACATACTATAAAAAATGGGCTGATACTTATGAGGAAGAAGAGGCTGGTGTGCATCATGCGGCAAAACTGGGCTTGAGATTGTACACTTCTCCCAGTTATCAGTGCGGAATGAATGTGGTCAGGCCGGACGGCAGTATGACGGTGGAGTTTGACGAAGAAGCCGGGCAAAGAGGGCTGGAAAGCGCGGTTTCTTTCATCAAAAAATATGACGGTGCGTACAATGGACTGATCCGGGGCGCATTGCTGCCGGAGAGAATCGAAACCCAGACGGAAGAGGTCTTGTTGAAAACAAAAGCCTATGCAGAGGAGCTTGGTTGTCCCATTAAACTGCATGCGGCACAAGGTGCTTTTGAATATCAGTATATCAAAGAGAAAACCGGGAAAAGCCCCATTGAATATCTGAACAGTTTGGGATTTTTGAGCGAAAAAGTGGGAATTCCCCATTGTTATGTGCTCAAAGGGACCAAATGGACGGATGATCCGGGAAATGATCTGGAGATCCTTGAAAAGACAAAGACAACAGCGATTTATTGCCCCATCATTATTGGTAGAGGCGGACGCTATCTGGATTCTTTCAAACGCTATCGTGATTGCAACATCAACATTGCTCTGGGAACCGATACCTTCCCGCCGGATTTCTTCCAGAATGTCCGGGTGGCAAGCATGTACTCCCAAATGGTAGAGGGCTGCGCAGAGGGCTCCACTTATGCAGATATTTACCGGGCCGTCACACTGGGCGGCGCTAAAATGTTGGGCCGGGACGATTTGGGCCGCCTGTGCAAAGGTGCAAAAGCGGATATGATCGTTGTCAATCTGGACAGCTTCCATATGGGTGCTCTGGACGATCCCATCCGGACCATGTTCCTCTGTGGTTCGGGATGTGATGTTACAATGTCCATCATCGATGGGAAAACAGTGATGAAGAATAGAGAGATTGCGGGCGTGGATTTGCAGGAGCTGAAAGCCAAAGCCCAGGAGTACTATGATAGAATGAAAAAAGGATATTTGGAGAGAGACTATCGTCACCTTTCGGAAGAAGAATTGTTCCGCCCCTCTTTTCCGGTAAGATAACGGCAGCATTTTGCAGAGAAAGGTGGTTCAGATGATGTTTGATATCTTGTTGAAACATGCCTATGTGGTGACCATGGACCCGGATCGCCGGATCATTGAAGATGGTGCGGTGGGAATTGAAAAGGGCAAAATTGTTTTTGTGGGAGAAAATGCGGAAGCGGAAAAGTATTCTGCGGCAAAAGAGATCGACCTGTCAGACCATGTGTTGATGCCGGGGTTTGTGGATGCCCATGGCCATGGCGGACATTCTGTTTTCAAATCCATCGTAAAGGACACCAGCTACTGGATGCCGATTATGACACATACCTATAAAAACTATGTGACAGATGAGTTCTGGTATCACGAAGGGAGATTGTCTGCCCTGGAGCGTTTGCAGGCCGGCGTGACAACCGGTGTATGTGTACTCGGGTCCCAGCCAAGGTGCGATTCACCTATTTTCGCCATCAACAATGCAAAGGCCTATGCAGAAGTGGGCGTAAAGGATATCGTCTGCACAGGGCCGTGCAGTCTCCCCTGGCCGCACCGTTTCAGCAGATATGAAAACGGTGTTCGTATCCGCAAAGAAGTCACTTACGACGAGATGCTGGACAGCCTGGAAACAGTGATTCAGGAACTGAACCATGCCAATGATGACAAGACCAGAGCATATGTGGCGCCCTTTGGGGTGGTTACTTCTGTGGACCCGTCGGCGCCAACACCTGCGGATCGATGTGTCGCTCTGACAGAGCACGATAAAAAACAGGCCCAAGACATGAGAAAGATCGCGGAGAAGTATGGAACGCGTATTCATACAGACGCATTTGGCGGGATGATTCATCTGGCTTACCAGGACAAAGAAAATGCTTTGCTGGGGCCGGATGTGCATTTGCAGCACTGCACCGGGCTTTCTTTTGATGAGGCGTTGATTCTTCAGAAAACAGATACACACATCAGTGTTGCACCGGGAATGCGTCAGCTTACAAACCGGACGCCGGTGATTGAGCTGCTGGATCTGGGAGTGACCGTGGCCGTTACAACAGATGGCTCCATGCTTTCTTCTGGCTTTGATATGTTTGATGCCATGCGCCGCGCACAGATGATTTTCCGCAGCGCAATGAATGAAAATTATTACTTGCCCGCAGAAAAGTTGCTGGAGATGACCACCATTGATGCGGCACGGTGCGTGGGCCTGGACAAAGAGATCGGCTCTTTGGAAATTGGCAAGAAAGCCGATATCATCGCAGTAAATCTGATGAATCCGCGGCTGATGCCCAGATTCAATGTGCTGGATACCATGATCGGAAACGCAAATCCCACAGATGTGGATCTGGTCATTGTGGATGGAGAAATCAAATTGGACAAGGACGGCGCTGTCTCGGTGGACGAAAGAGAAGTGCTGCTGAAAGCGGAGGAGGAAGCCCGGGAGACAGTGGAAAGAACACCATATCTGGACGCCTTTGCACATCCCAAAAAGAAGCAATGGGGACAGACCAAAATCTACTTTGATGAAGTTCGTTTTGACCTGGAAGAAAACAGAAAAGACGGCGGACATTATTAAAGAATGGAAAGACCCCGGCAGATTTCGTCGAAATCTGCCGGGGTCTTTCTTGTGTATCGTCAATCTAGCGCCGCTTGCTGCGCAGTTTCTGAGCGGGATAGGAGCTTATTTCCAGCCAATTGCTGAAACAGAACGGCAAACAGCAATCCGAAGGTGACGCCCAAAATGGTGTCTGCAATCCGCAGCACCACAGCGCTTCCAAGGCCATAAATTCCGGTTCCCAGCATCAAGGCACCAAAGCAGTTCATGGCGGTTTTATATCGGTAATCGGTACAGAAGCCTAGACACAATCCGCCCAACGGCCCCATCAGCGAATGGAACGCCTCAGGTGTAATCTGATATAGAACATAAAACGCACAGGAGCCGGCCACCGCCCCAATGATCCGCTGGCGGAATCGGGTGGAAACAGAGTGGGAGTAGGGGTATTCCGACAGCAGGGAGGCGCAGGCAAATCCCATCCACATAAACCGTTCCACAGAAAAGGCCTGACCTGCGGTCAGCACCAGGCTGACGCCAAGGGCCATGCGCAGCTGCCACAGATGAACCGGTGTGGAAGGATCGAATTTTCGCACCACAGCATGAAAACGGGTGGTGTGGTGTTGGGTTCTGTGTTTGGCAAACAGGATGGCGCCGCAGATCAGGTAGCCCACCAAGGCCAGCAGTCCCCGACGGACCAGCGCTTCGCCAAAGACCGGGTTTCCGGTGAGATAGACATAGGCAAAACTATATAATCCGCCATTGCCCATTTCCGGCTGCTGGGCCGTCATATAGAGCAGGGCAAAAAAGGCGGCGAAGTGCAGGGGAATGAGGCAGAACCAAGGCAATACTGCCGCTGCACTGGGAACCAGCACCAAAATGGCCAGTATGGCCGCCAGGGTGATGAGGGAATCGGCTACACAATACTGAAAATTGACGAATCGAATGCCCAGCATCATGCAAAACAAGGCCACGGCCAGCGGCGTATTGTCGGCGCCGAACAGGCCGGCCAGCAAACTGATAAATACAACGGCAAATGCCACGATCAGCGCCGAACGCATGGCCATGGCAAACCAGTAATATGCTTTTTCTTGTTTTGTATCACAGGCAGCAATTTGCCTTTTCAATATGGCAGGGTCCATTTGCAGGGCATCATAAAACTTCATTGTCACAGGTGTGTTCCCGTCCTTTCTCAATGTGGGTGGCCAGCCGGTCCACCGAATGCATAAACGCCTCAAAATCATCTCCGGCGCTGCGCCACAGATCATAAAAAGGCTGCAAAATGCTTTCATATCCCTTTTTCAGTTCCGCGAGGCCGGTTTCCGTCATAAACAGCCGGTAACTTCTCTCGTCTGAGGTTTGCCGTTCTTTGCGGATGCAGTTTTTTTCATAAAGCGATTTGAGACAGCGGCTCACGGCTTCTTTTTTCATGCCGCTTTCCTGGCTGAGCAGAACAGGGGTGTTTTGTTCCGGGTACAAATACAGGTGGGCCAGAAGTTCACATTCGCTGGCGGTGAGCAGCGATTTGCGCACCGGAAGCAGCGCACGCACGATTTTTTGTATCTGCTGCTGGCTGTGCATCATGTCGGTCCATTCCATGCCGGGTTCCTTCCTTTTTATATAATTAACTTTGTTAATTATATGCCTGTTTTACCTGGGTGTCAATGGGCGATTTATCATGGAACGACAAAAACGCCTTTCCTTCTGCAACAAAAGAGTACAGAAGAAAAGGCGATAATGGGAGAAGGGCAGCTATACAACCACTTGCAGCTGAAACCAGCCGTCGGTCAGATCAAAGTGACAAACGGCCCCATTTTTTTGACAGAAGGACGAAATAGAATGTACCCCCAGACCGTGACCATCTTTTTGGGCCAAAGGCAAACCGTTGCTGTCAAAAGAGACGCTGTCCAAACACGGATTGGAAATTTCCAACATCACTGAGGGAGTGCCCACCATTTTGCAGTAGATCTCTCGCTGATTTTGAGGAAGCTTTTGGTTGGCGTGGATGGCATTTTCCAAAGCATTGGCCACAACGATGGCCAGCTCTCCTTCATCCACTGGCAGGGTGTCGGGAAGGGCAATTTTTGCATCCACCGAGATGTTCTGGCTTTTGGCCTGGGCAAAATAGGTGGAAAACACCGCATCCAGCACTGGTGGGCGGCACCAGCGGATCTCCTTTTGCTCATCCAGACGCTGCTTTGCAGCGTCCAGAAAGCCCAGGGCAGCCGACTCATCCCCGCGGGCTACCAGTTCCATCACCGTTTGAAGCCGGTGGCGAAGATCGTGGCGTTCTGTGCGGATGGCATCCTCCGCTGTGCGCACCGCTTCCATCCGGCTTTGCAAAGCAGACAGCTGCAAAGTGGAAAGGTGTGTATTGTGATGGGCTTCTGCTTCCTTCCGGATGCTGGTAAAGAGAAACAAAACAACGGAATAAAACCCTACCATCAGCAGAGAAATGGCCGGCTTCAGGATGGTGCTGCTTTTTTCGGAGCCCACATAACCAGGGATCAGATAGATCACAATGATATAATATGTGGCCATCACCAGGCACATAAACCACCATCCCCGGCGAAGGTTCAGCAGTGTCTGGAGAAACAAGGGGCGGAGAAAAGAGACCAGGAACCAGATCACCCCGGCACTGAGGGTCACATAGGACAGGATCAGTATCCAAACACGGCGTCCTCCCAGATAGTACATCAGCCCAGTTCCCTGTTGAATGAGCGTGCAGAACAGAACCGCGGAAAACAGCTGAAAGACCAGTTGCCATCCGCGAAAACGGCTGAGCAGAAGCAACAGCAGCAGAGATGGAACATGAGCGATGAGGGAATAAATGTGCAATGTGGTTTCACAACCGGCGACATAGTATATGGCGGCCACCGCTGCCATCACCAGAAATGCAGTGCCGTAGACAGTCAAAGCGGTAAAGAAGCGGGGATACCGGCTGTCGAGAAACAACAGAACCATGGTCATGCCCAGTACTGTCATATATTCCATGGCAAACAATTCGATCATACCGTGCCCTCTTCCAGCCAGAAGTTGCCCCATGCTTTTTTAAACTCCGATGCAGACGCACGGGGAAGGGTGACAGTCTGGCCGTTGTCCAGCAGGGCAGTCTGACCATTGACTCCAATAACATATTGGAAATTCAGTGCAAAACTGGCTCCGCACAGGCAAAAGCGCCGGTCTGTCAAAAGGGGACTCACCATTTCCCGAAAGGATACCCGAATGGTCTGAGAATCTATAATGCCATCGGTGCAGTAATAACGCATACAGCGCCCCACACGCTCCACATACCGGATGCGATCCAGCAGAATGCGCTGTGTGCCTTCGGGGGTGTGCACCATGACCGCTTGATTTTTCCTCTTGCTGGATTTCTCCACAGCTTTGTCCAGCACTTGGAAGAGCTTGCGTTCGGTCACCGGCTTGAGAAGATAAAAAAAGGCGCGGACATCGTAACTGTCAGAGGCAAAATCGTTGGAATTGGTGAGATAGATGATCTCCCCCCGATCACCCAAAGAGCGAAGACGGCGTGCAATATCGATACCGCTGGCCGAGGGCATGAGGATATCCAGAATATAGAGATCAAATCCTCCTTGTTCCTCCCGCTGGGTGAGCAGGGAATGACCGCTGGAGAACAGCTTCACCTGGCCATTCAAATGGGGGCGGGATTGGAGATAAGAGCCCAACAATGCGTCCATTTTTTCCAAATGTTTTTTTTCATCGTCACAGAGGGCGATTCGCAGCATAATGTTCCTTCTTTCCCGAACACACAAATTTTGTGCAAAAAGCAGCAAAATTTGCACAGATTACTCTTTTTTTACAGCTATCAGTACAATGAAAATAGCATGGAAGAGAACAAGCGTCAAGAGGGAATCTGTGGAGGGGGAAAGGGGGAATTTCCAGATGGGTGTTTTCCTCAGAATGGGAGAAAAGCATCGGGGAAAGACCGGTGACAGAATAAAAAAGTGGCCAATGTCCACTTTTTTATAGGCTCTTGAAAAGAAGAAAAGGCTGATCAAAGAATTTCAATATAGGTCTGGTAAAAATCGCAGGATTTTCCATTTTCCAGGGCGCAGGTGAGGAAGCGGCTGATGATGGCTCCTGTGGTATGTTCCGCTTGCACCACAGCCAGATGCAGAGGAAGATCATTGGGGAATCCTGGCGCGATTTCTTCCCGCATGAGAAAAGTGGCATATCGGCCACCCTGATTTTCCCACAGCGTATGGGTATAACCTTCCCGGGCTTTCTGCGCTTGCGTGATGCTCAGTCCACGGTGCTCTTCGTCCAGATGATCCGAGTGCTGCACACGGGAATACAGACGGGGGTTTTCGATATACTGCTTTAGCTTTTCGATCTCCACCAGTTCAAAGGGGACGATACAGTCCAGATCAAGGGTGGTGATCTCGTAGGGATGCTCTTGCAGATGGCGGATGGTATCCAAAGCGGCCATATGGTATTGAAGTTTGCTGATGCGCCGTTTCAGCGCCAAACGCTGCTGATGCAGGGTTTTCATCTGCTGGGCGCAGATTCCCTCATGGCTGGCAAGTTCCATGCGGTGCATATCCCGAATTTGTTTCAAGGGAATTCCCAGGCTCTGATAGAACAAAACATCGGATATGATCATCAGATCGGAAACGGAATATTCCCGATAGCCATTTTTGCTGTTTTTCTGAGGGGTGACAACACCCACTTCCTCCCAATACCGCAGGGTGGATGGGGCGATATCGAAATAATTTGCAATCTGGCCGATGGGAAAGGTGTGTTCCATGGAAAAATCTCCTATTCGGGCGGTTTTTCATCATTATATCAAAATGGCCCTTGACCTTCAAGGAACTTGAAGGTGTATGCTGGAGAGGAGGTGATGGAAATGATGATGGAAAAGATCCTGATGCAGCCGAAACAGATGCGTTTTGGCAAAGTTGTGAAGTTTATTCTGCCCACCTATCTCACATCGTTGTTCAACACATTATATACCATTGTGGATGGAATTTTTGTGTCGGCTTGTGTGGGAACCAATGCGCTGGCCGCTATCAATATTGTCTATCCCATTGTCAATATTCTGACGGGAATTGCCCTGGCTTTTGCCACAGGAGGCGGCGCTTTTGCGGCCATTTCTCTGGGAGCTGGACAGAAGGAGAAGGCCGGGCGGCAGTTTTCTGTCTGTCTGATGATGACATTGCTGGTCAGCGGATTGGCGGCGGGGATAATGGCGCTGTGGTTGCCCCAGATATTGACTTTTTTAGGGGCCACACCTCTGACAATGGCGGATTGCCGCTCCTATGCCATGATTTGGCTGATCGGCGTCCCGGCTGTGGTGGGGAAAGAACTATGTACTTATTTTATCCGCGCGGATGGCTCGCCGGGATATGGTTTTTTGGTGGCGGCTGCGGGAGGAATTGCCAATATTTTGCTGGATTATGTGTTGGTGGCCAAGTGGAACATGGGAGTGTTGGGAGCTGGTCTGGCCACTATTTTAGGACTGGTTCTTTCCTGCGGCTTGGGGATCTGGTATTTCTGCCGCCTGCGGCGGCAGCTGCGGCCGGTATGGAGGGGGATGGAAATCAAGGAAGGGGTGCGATGCGCCGTCAACGGAGCATCGGAATGTGTCAGCCAGCTGGCGATTGCCATCACAACCGTGGTGTTTAACCGTACGGCTCTGGCGCTGACCGGAGAAGATGGCATTGCGGCGGTTTCCATCATTATGTATTTGCAGTTCCTCTTCATTGGCCTTTATTTCGGATATTCCATGGGCATTGCACCGCTGCTCAGCCATGGATATGGACAGGGGAGCATCCAGGTGTGCAGAAAATTGGAGCGGTACAGCTATCGATTCTTTGCCGCAGCTCCGCCGCTGCTGTATGGGTAGCCTTCCTGTCTGCACCCCTGGCCGTATCTTGTTTTGCACAGCGCGGTACAGCTGTTTGGCATCTGGCCTTGGAGGGAATGAGACTTTATGGCCTGGGATACCTGGTGGCCGGTTTGAATATTTTCACAGCCATTCGACTCACTTCGTATGGAAAGGGGCATTTGTCGGCTGTGGTCACTCTGCTGAGGTCCTTTTTGCTGTTGATCGTTTTTCTCCTTTGGCTGCCGAAATTGTGGGGGATGGCAGGGCTCTGGCTGGCCATGCCTCTGGCTGAGATGCTAACGATTGCAGCATCGGTGGGGCTGAACCAGAGCACCACACGGAGTATTCACAAAGAAAATCGGAATGCTGTGCCAGGTGATCCGGTGACAGAATAAAAAAAGTGGCCAATGGCCACTTTTTTTATTGCGCAAAATAGGAAGCGCGAAGTTATTTCCCCTGATAGGCCGACCGCCACAGGAAGTAGGAGGGGTGATACAGACCGGTGGGGGAATAGAATTCGTCATGGTCATACACAAATCCCAGACGAAGGAGCAGCGCACGGGAAGCGGTATTTTTGGGATGATGACCGGCGAACACGGCCTGGCATTCCAACTGGGAAAAAGCCCGGTCGATGGTGCGGCGGGCCGCTTCCTGGGCATAACCTGCATGCCAGTAATCGGGAAGCAGGTGGACACCCAGCTCGAAGATATCCGCACCCATACCATAGGGGCGCAGACCACATACGCCGATAAAGGCCCCGCCTTCCCGGAGAAACACCGGATGATACTGAAGGCCGCAGCGCTGGTATTGCTCGATTTCTTTTTTTAGGCGCTCATCGATTTGTTCCGGGGTCATAACCCCATCGGTTGTGAGAAAATGGGTGACCTGAGGATTTCCCCACAGGGTGTGGGCCAGTTGGGGGTCCTGCTGATCCCACAGGGAAAACTCCAAACGGGGGGAAGCATACAAAATATCCATAGAAACAAACCCGTCTCCCTGGAAAAAGGGAGCCTTTCTATTATTTATTGTATTGGGAAGAATAGTGCTGACCCATGGCCCGGTCATAGGAAAGGATGTCCAAAGCGTCCCGGCACTGCTGTACATCCTTTTTCTTTCCCTCTTCCTGGGTGATGAGCAAAGAATGCACAGGCAGATGGCGGAAAGCATCGTCCAGGAAGGAGAGATAGGAATCCTTGGGCATACCCAGGGCCGTGAGATAGACATCCATCAGATAGCAGGCGCTGAACGGCCGGTCAGTGCGCCGGGTATTGGTGCCGTCGATGGAGGTGAGAGGAGCCTGGTAATTGGTATAGATGGCATAGTCGGTGGTCAGGTTGGAAAGATCCTCATACAGTGTGTCGGTCTCGATGCCGTTGAGCTTTTTATATCCTTCCAGCAAAGGCTGGTGGTCGCCGAAGAACAAAAGGGCGGTGGGTTTTTCCCGGCTGTCGATATAGTCCAGAAGCTGGCCCAGAGCCTGGTCGGTGTCCCGAATGCCCACAGCATAGGCCCGCAGCCCATCCAGTTCTCCTTCGCTGAGAACACCTTCCGGTGCATCAATGAGCCAAGGGTCGCTTTCTTCCATGGTCACATAGGGGGAGTGGTTTTGCATGGAAGTGGCCCAGATAAATTGAGGATCTTCTTGTTCTTCCTCCAAAAGGGCGATGAGCTGTTGGGTCAGAGTAGTGTCGCTGATGTGGATATCCCGGGAATATTCCTCCACCGGCACTGTCAGATCTTCCTGGAACAGCATCCGGTCAAAGCCCATGGCGGCAAAAGCGTTTTCCCGGTTGTAGAAGGAACCTTTGAAGGGATGCACATAAGTGCAGTCATATCCTTCCTTTCCAAAATAATCCCGGAAGGAGGGCAGGGTATCCCAGGACGAGATGCCGGCGTAAGGGGAGCGAGTACCCTGTAAGGATGCATTGGAAGTGCCGCTGAGCACTTCGAATTCCGAAGAGGCTGTGCCGCCGCCGAAGGCGGGCACCACCACCCGGCCGTAACACCCCTGGGACTGCATCCGCCGGAAGTTTTCGTAAAGGGAGTCATCCACCTTCAGGCCATTCACACGGCGTAGGTCGAAGTAGGATTCGCTCATTATCACCAGGATATCGGGGCGCACACCGGTACCGGCCTGAGGTTCATAGGCGGAGAGCAGGCGCTGCACATTGTCCTCTGTGGCCCGTTCGTCGGTGAATTCGTCATAATAGACCGAGCCGATCAGGCAGTCGATGGAAGTCAGGCGAGGCGTATTGGTGCGGGAAGAGGGCACCACGCTATAAGCTTGCAGCTGGGGATCAAAAATCTGATAGGCCAGGCTGTTTGTGGAAAAGGTGAGCAGGCACCACATGGCCAGAGCGCCGCAGATGACCCGGCGGCCATGAAAATGCACCGCATCTTCCACCCGCAGCACCCGGAGAAAGTGGATATACAGGCACAGGAGGGGGAAAGTGATAAAAAGCAGGGGACTGAAAAACATTCCATTTCCTGCAGCACCCTGGGGTGTCCAGAGGTCGTGCAGACTGAACACCATGATGATATCGTCCATGGAGATACGGGTGCCCAGGGCATAATATTTATAGTAATCCACCATGGAGATTACATAAAGGGGCACAGCCAGCACCAGGGCAGCCAACCATGGCCTGCGGGTCAAGATGGTCAGCAGCACATAGCCCATGAAAATCAGAAGCAACGCCAACAGAAAACGGAGCACCCCCGGCAGATCAAAGGAAAAGCGAGGCGTACGGGAAGCCAGAGCCGGGGAGGGGGTCAGGTTGCAATAGAGCACCAGATTCAAAAAAAGAGGGAACAGATAAAAGCAAACCCGGCGCATATTCTGGGAAGCCAGGTGAGTCAATTTCTGGCGCAGTTTCATGCCCGACACTCCTTTCCGTGGGGGGTGCTGTACTAATAACAATAATACAGCTTGGGGCGAGGGAATGCAAGGACAAATCCCCAACGAAATTCTGAACATTCTATGAAGATTATAGAAAGTTTTGTGAAAAAAGGCAAGAAGGAACTGTTTTCACAATGTCTTTTTCTTGACAAATTCCGGGGGAAGGGGGAAAATAAAAGTTACAGTATGTTGTCGAAGGAGGAAAAAGGTTGGCTTTTTCCAAGGAAGCGCTGGATTTTTTGATGGAAAACAAGCTGCGGGACAGCAAAGAATGGTTCCGGGAGCATCGGAAGGACTATGACCGGTTGGTACTGGACCCCATGCGTCAGCTGGTTCTGGAGCTGCAGCCCGGGGTCTGGAAGCTGGACGAGAGCCTGATCGCCGAGCCCAAAGTGGGCCGTTCCATCTCCCGGATTTACCGGGATACCCGCTTTACAAAGGATAAATCCACTTTCCGGGATGTGTGCTGGTGTGTTTTCCTGCGGGAAAAGAAGCTCTATCAGGGGCCGCCGGCTTTTTATTTTGAGTTTTCCCCCCGCTTTGTCCGCTGGGGCTGCGGTTATTACCGGGCCAGCCCACGGGATATGGACACTTTGCGGGGGCTGATTTTGCGTCAGGACCCGGATTTCCACAAGGCCGATAAGGCTGTGGGGAAAGATGGCTACTTCCTTTTGGAAGGGGAACGGTACAAACGGAGCAAATTTCCCCATGCCCAGGGACGGGAAAAGCTGTGGCTGGATCAGAAAAATGTGGCGGTGACCCACACCTGCTCGCCAGAGGAGGGGGAGATCCTCTTTTCGCCCCGGTTGGCTCAGAAGCTGGAAGGGGATTTTAAAAAGCTTCAGCCGGTGTATGACTTTTTCCGCAAAGTACAGACCCTCTCATTTGAGCAGACACAGCAGGAGGACACTCCTCTGCCTAAAGCGCCCCGGCAGCAATTCGATTGGTGATAAAAGACAGAAAGGATGGGATCGTTTCCCTCATGAAATTATTCAGCATTGCCTCCACAGCACGGCAGAAGAGAGAAGATGCTTCCGCCGGCTGGAAACAGTGGTTCGTTTTTCAGAAAAAGCCCTTGGAAAGCTGGAGCACCTGGAAAAAGGTGCTTTTTTGGGTGTATACCGGCTTGATTTATCTGGCGGCTACCTTTGGCGTGGCTGTGGTCAGCCTGGCCTTTGCCGCTTCGGAATACGGCGGGGAGATGTTTGATAGCTATTTTGAATTTCCTCTCCTTATCTTCCTCAATGTATTTCCGGTGCTTTTGCTGGGGGCGCTGCTGTATTTTCTTCTGGGACGGGCCTGGCTGGCCTTTTTGCTTCAGAGCACTGTCATTTTAGGCGGCACCTTTGTCAACTGGTTCAAGCTGGCTTTGCGCAACGATCCACTGCTGTTTGCCGATGTGCTTTTGGTGCGGGAAGCCCAGAACATGGCGGGAAAATATGAAATCATTCCCACTGCGGGAATGTGGTGGACTTTGGCCGGAGTGCTGGCGGTGACGGTGCTGTTTTTCTTTTTTCTGCGGGGCAAGCCGCAGCCTCTGGTGCGTACAGGCGGTGCCTTGGCTGTGCTCATCATCGCTTTTCTGGTCAGCGGAAAATATACCGATGACAATTTGTACAGCTACGATACCGCCACCGACAATTCGGAACTGATCAGCCCTTGGTCAGATACCCAGGTCTATATTTCCAGAGGCTTTGTCTATCCCTTCCTGCATAGCATCACCGACGCCATTGACCGGCCGCCCACAGGCTATGATGAGGATACCGCCCAGGCCATTATGGAAGGTTATGAGGATGCCCACATCCCCGAGGACAAGAAGGTCAATGTGATCTCCGTCATGCTGGAGGCCTACAACGATTTCAGCAAGTTTGAAGAAGTGAATCTGGCCTATGATGCCTATGAGGAATACCACAAGCTGGAGGAAGAAGGCATTTCCGGCAATCTGGTGACCAACATCTTCGCAGGAGGTACGGTGGATACCGAGCGGTGCTTCCTCACCGGTTACTCCCAGCTGAGCAATTTCCGCACCGACACCAATGCCTATCCCTGGTATTTCCGGGACGAAGGCTACACGGTGGAGGGCAGCCATCCCTGTTTTGAGTGGTTCTATAACCGGGAAAACATCAACCAGTACCTGGGGTTTGAAAACTACTATTTTGTGGAAAATTATTATGAGCAGTTCACCGGCGGGGAAGTGGCCTTGGACGAAGTGCTCTTCCCGGAGATCATCAATTTCTACGAAGAAAACAAGGAGACCGGCAAACCCTATTTTTCCTTCAATGTGAGTTACCAGGGCCATGGACCCTATGACAGCGAACAATATTGGTGGAGTCCCAAAGGCACCTTTATTGATAACAGCGATGGCAAGCTGACAAACAGCCAACAGTGTATCTTGGAAAACTATCTGGGCTCCATCTGGAACACCAATCAGAATCTGGCGGTCTTCTTCGATTACTTCCGGGAGGAAGAAGAGCCGGTGGTCATTGTGCTCTTCGGGGATCACAATCCCTGGATGGGAGACGACGGAGAGATCTATGACGCCTTGGATATCAATATGGATCTGTCCACCCAGGAGGGATTTTTGAATTACTATTCCACCCGGTACCTCATCTGGGCCAATGACGCGGCCAAGGAAGTGCTGGGCAACGATTTTTCCGGGGAAGGCCCGGACATCGGTCCCTATTTCCTGATGAATCTGCTTTTTGAGGAATGTGGCTGGGAAGGCCCTGCCTTTATGCAGATGACCGATGAAGTGATGGACAGCGTCCAGGTGGTCCATTCCAGCGGCCGGTATGTGAAGGACGGCCAGGTGGAAGAACAGCTGGAGCTGGAGGATCGGGATCTGGTGGCAGATTATCGGAATGCCCAATATTATTGGCGCAAACATTTTTATAAAAAAGAAGAGGATTAGGAAAAGGAGAGAGGAACGATGATCCGTTTCAACTGTGACTATTCGGAAGGAGCTCATCCCCGGGTGATGGAGCACCTGATGGAGACCAACATGGAGCAGACGGCAGGCTATGGGGAAGATCCTCATTGCCAGCGGGCCGCCCAGCTCATCCGGGAAAAATGCAGCCGGGAAGATGTGGATGTCCACTTTTTGGTGGGGGGGACCCAGACCAATCTGACGGTGATCTCCGCAGCCCTGCGGCCCCATCAGGGTGTGATCGCCGCCGAAACCGGCCATGTGAATGTGCATGAAAGCGGCGCCATCGAGGCCACCGGCCACAAGGTGCTGGCCATCCCCGGCTGCAAAGAGGGCAAACTGACTGCCGACCAGGTGCGCAAGCTGGTGGAGGATCATTATAATGACGAGACCCAGGAGCATATGGTGCAGCCCAAGATGGTGTACATCTCCCATCCCACCGAGTTGGGTACTCTGTACACCAAAGCCGAGCTGGAAGCCATTAGCGCCGTGTGCCGGGAAAAGAACCTGTTTCTTTATGTGGACGGGGCAAGACTGGGCTATGGCATCACCGCGCCTGGCACCGATGTGACCATGGCCGATCTGGCCCGCCTGTGCGATGCCTTTTATATCGGCGGCACCAAGGTGGGGGCGCTCTTTGGGGAGGCCCTGGTCATCGCCGCTCCGGCCCTCAAGGAGGATTTCCGCTATTTCATCAAGCAGAAGGGCGGCCTTCTGGCCAAGGGACGGCTGCTGGGCGTCCAGTTTGAGACCATGATGGAAGACGGGCTGTATGAGGAGATGGGGAAGCATGCCAATGAAGCCGCTGCCATCATCCGCAAGGCCTTTGCAGACAAGGGTTTCCCCTTCTTTTGCAACTCTCCCACAAATCAGCAATTCCCCATTTTGCCCGAAAGCGTGATGAAAAAACTCAGCGAAAAATATGCCTTTGCCGATTTCGGCAAGGTGGACGAAAGCCACCATGCCGTGCGTTTCTGCACCAGCTGGGCCACGCCCCTGGAGCACGCCCAGGCGCTGGCCGCCGATGTGGCAGCCCTGTAAGAAGGTAGAAGATACCACTAAAAACCGGGGACTGGTTGTGTTATAATGGCTTTGATCGGCCATAATGCAGCCGGTCTCCGGCTTTTTGCCGGAAAACAGAGAGAAAACAACATAGGATGGGAGAAAGAATATGAAACATTTGCGAAAACGGCTGTGGGCCGGTCTGTTGGCAGGGGTCATCCTGCTGATGGGGGCCTGCGGCGCCGGTGTGAAAACCGAAAAAAGCCAGAATCCCGCCCGGGAGGATATGAAGGCTGTTTGGGTGTCCACCGTGTACAACCTGGACTATCCCACCAAAGCCACCACCGACCCGGCTGCTTTGAAGAGCCAGGCCGATTCCATTTTGCAAAACTGCGTGGATATGGGGATGAATGCAGTCATCCTTCAGGTGCGCCCTTCTTGTGACGCGCTGTATCCTTCGGAGATCTTCCCCTGGAGCCGCTATCTCACAGGCAACCAGAACCAGGCTCCTCAAGGGGACTTTGACCCCCTGGCCTATTGGGTAGAGAAGGCCCATGCGCTGGGACTGGAGCTTCACGCCTGGATCAACCCCTTCCGGGTGACCAAAGGCGGCGACAGCGAATACCAGAACCTGTCGGCTTCTTCCCCGGCCAAGCTTCACCCGGAATGGCTGGTGCAGCATGAGGGGAACTATTACCTGAACCCTGGCCTTCCGGAGGTACGGGAACTGGTGATCAAGGGCGCTGAGGAGCTGGCCCGGAACTATGATATCGACGGACTGCACATGGACGATTACTTCTATCCCGGTCAGGATTTTGACGATGCCGCGGCTTTCCAGCAGTACGGCGGGGACTTTTCCGATCTGGGAGACTGGAGAAGAGACAATGTGAACCGGCTGGTGAAAGAGCTGGGAGAGCGTCTCCATGCCATCGATCCCAGCTTGTCCTATGGCATCAGCCCGGCCGGTGTATGGGCCAACCAGGGCAGTCACCCCGACGGCTCGGCCACCAATGGCAATGAAACCTATTTCAATGCTTATGCCGACAGCCGCAAGTGGGTAAAGGAAGAATACATCGATTACATCTGTCCCCAGATCTATTGGTACATCGGCCACAAAGCCGCCGACTATGACACGCTGGTCCGTTGGTGGGCCGATGTGGTGGACGGCACCGATGTGCGTCTGTATGTGGGTATGGCCGATTACCAGGCGGGCAACAGCGATCCCTCTTCTCCCTGGTATGGTGTCAAGGCCCTGGAGGATATGCTGGCCCTTAACAAGACCATTCCCCAGGTGTCCGGTGAAGTGCATTTCCGCTATCAGTTGATGGTGCAGAACCCGGAGATCGTGGCGCTGTATCAGAAAGAGTACGCCCAGCCGGATGAACCGGAAGAACCGGACACTCCGGAGGAGCCGGAAGAGACCGTGAAGCCTGTGCTCAATCAAACAGACCACGGCGCCTATATCCAGGGCGCCGAGGGGCTGTTCCGGCCGGGGGACTCCCTCAGCCGGGCCGAGGCGGTGGCTATGCTGGCCCGGCTGACGGTGGACGAAAACGGCCAGGCCCTTTACCAGGAGGGGGAGAGCTATCCGGTCTCCTTTTCCGATGTGGCCGGGGATAGCTGGTATGCTTCCTATGTGGGATTTGCCCAGAAATACAACATTGTAGGGGGCTATGAGGACGGCACTTTCCGTCCCGATCAGCCGGTGACCCGGGCCGAACTGATGAAGATTCTGGCGGCCTATTTCCCTGGTGAGACGGGCAGCGCCTCCTTCACCGATGTGCCGGAAACCCACTGGGCCTATCAGGCGGTGGCTTTTGGCGCTGGAAAGGGCTTTGTAGCCGGTTATGAGGACGGCACCTTCCGTCCGGACCAGCCGGTGACAAGAGCCGAAGCGGTAAAGATGATCAACGGCGCTTTGGGCCGCATTCCGGCAGAAGGACATCTGGAGCAGTTGATCTCTCAGAATCCCTTCCAGGATGTGGACGAGAGCCACTGGGCCTATGGTAACATTCTGGAGGCCTCGGTGGCCCACAATCCCGATGGCACCCTGGCATAAAAACGCAAAAAAAGAAGCCCGTTTGGGGCTTCTTTTTTGTGTTTCGAGAAGGGAAAATGTGCTTAAATTGGCTTATTGAAGATCGGAAAGGTCGATTTTTCCGTGTTCTTTTTCATAATCAGCAATGAATTTCAGCATTAACTGAATGATTTGACTGTTTGCAGAGCGGCCTTCATAAGAACAGACATACCGGAATTTTGCCAGGATATCGCCATTTACCCGCAGGCCGAAGTGCTTTTCCTTCTCCCGGTTCACCATGCTTGTTCCTCCTGTAAAGTTGATATGACTTTATTTTAGACTCATTATTTGATAAAATGTAAAAATGGAGTTGATATAGAGTTATAATAACTCTATATTTGAAAGGAGGATGTGACCGATGCGGGAGAAAACCTGTGTGTTCATTGGCCATGGAGAATGTTATGGTGTGACTTTGCAACAAATAGAAAAAGAGTTGGAGCGGCTGATCAATTGGGGAATCACAGATTTTTTATGCGGTGGTATGGGAAGCTTTGATTGGAGGTGTGCTCGGGCTGTATACGAGATGAAAAAACATCGGGAAAATATTCGTTGTGATCTAATCATTCCATATTTGACTTTTCGCATCCCAGAGTTTGTATATTTTGATGAGATTCTATATCCAGAAGGGCTTGAAAAATACCATTTCGAAGCGGCTATTTTAGCAAGAAATCAATATATGGTGGATCATGCAGCTTACGCATTGTGTTATGTGACCCATCGTTGGGGTGGAGCTGCAAAAACTTATGAAAAAGCAGTCAAACGGGGCTTGACGATTATCAATTTAGGCAACGAGGAATTGAGAAAAAATTACGGAACGATGCAATGAAGTTTGGATGTGAAAACGCAAAAAAAGAAGCCCTTCAGGGCTTCTTTTTTTGTGTTTGTCTATTTTTCTTCCCCTTGCAGCTGCCGGATGACGGCAACGGGGTCCACCAGTTTGCCGAAGGATTTCACCTGAGCGGTTTCCCGCACCGTCTGGCGAAATTCATCCGGGGTGATTTCAGGTTTCGCCTGGCAGCACAGGGCATATAGCCCGGCCAGCCAGGGCATGGTCCAGCTCATAGCACCGCTGTATCCAATCTCATAGCCATTTTCAGCGGTGCAGGAGGCATAGGTTCGGCCGCCGGATGGGATCATGTAATCTTTTTTGGGCGTGGTGGAAGTTTGCCAAGCGGGTAGAACATAAGAGTCAAAGTCATTGGGATCGGCCAGATAGTCACGGCTCAATGCAAGAAGAGGAAAGTTAGGGTAGTAGATCTCAGTGCTGGTGGTCAGAACGAGAATGCCCTCCGCATTGGCTTGGCGGATGGCCTCCAGAAGTTCCTCGCCGCCAGGGTCGTTGGTGCTGAATCCTCTGGAAATGGAAATGACCCGGATCTTTTCCTCCTGGGGCAACTGCCGGTTGATTTCCAGCACCCGGTAGACACAGTCGGCCAGAATGGAAAAGTCAAAGTCAAAGCCTCCGTCTTCTGACCAATGACCGAAGGTAGTAGCGATATAATAAAGCTTGGCATCGGGGGCCACCCCCACTTCCTGCCCCACCGCCAGGCTGGACACGGCACTGCCGTGCATAGAGCCGCTACCGTCTGAGCAGTGGATCTCTTCATAAAGCATCAGGTTGTCCCGGTATTCCGGGTGATCGGCATAAAGACCTAAGTCGATGATGGCGATGCCCACTCCTTTGCCCGTGATGCCCTCTTCCTGAAGGGATCGGACGCCCAGACCGGGATCTTTGCCCAGCTCCAGAATGGCGTCAGGGTCAAAATTTTCCGGCAGGGTCTCCGGCCAGCGGGTGGCGGAATTGAAGGAGATCTGGTTGTAATCGGTGATGGAGCTGAGATCGGTCTGGGAAGCGTCTACCCACCGCAGGTCATTGTAAAAATTTTCATCCCATTGCCCTTCTTCCCAAGAGCGGGAAGGGGTTTCCAGCGGCCCTCGCTGGACGGCCAAAAGGGGAGCGCCCGATTGCAGCTGGGAAAGATCGGCCAAATGGGTCTCGTATTGGTCTTCATTGATATTGGTGTGATCGCTGTAATCGGGAGGGGTGTAGGGCTTTTGCGGGGTAGGGGGCGTTTCCACCTTTTCTTCTTCCTTTGTTTCCTCTTTTGGGGGCGTGGGAGAGGATTCTTTTGGGGCAGAACAGGCGGAAAGCAACAGGGACATCACAGTCAAAAGGCTGGCAAAACGGAGAAGCATGGTTCTCTTTTTCATTTGAAATCCTCCCTTTCGTTAAAAGTCGGATGGTTTAGATCATGTTTTGATTTCGCTTGGCCATGTGGAGGTGATCCTCCTATTTGCCGCAGATTTTCAGATAGTCTCGGGCCAGGCCCTCTTCCTCAAAACCCAGCTTGCGCAGAAGGGCCAGGGAGGGGAGGTTTCGGGGCATCACATTGGCTTCCACCCGGTGAAGTCCCAAGGGGCCGAAGGCATAGTCCACCACCGCCGCCACCGCTTCGGTCATATACCCTTGCCGCAGGAAATCCTTGTCCATGTGGTAGCCCAGAAAGCAGGAGAGGAACACGCCCCGGCTGATCTGGCTGAGATGCACCATGCCGGCGATGGTCTGAGGCGCTTCCTTGGGGAAAAGCCAGAACCGCACACTGGCGCCTGCTTCCTGCTGGCGCACATCCTCCATCAGCCCTTCGGTCTGGCGGGAAAGAGTGAAAAATTCCTCCGGCCGCAGAGGGGAGGTGGGGCGGAGATGCTCCCGGTTTTTGATGTAATGGGCGGTCACCATAGGGGCCAGGGACAGGGAAGAGGGGACAAGACGGAGACGAGGGGTTTCCAGGGGCTGCACAGCCATGGGTAGGACCTCCTTTGTGTTTGAAAAGTAATAAAAAAATAATGTGATTTTGCTGAACAAGAAATTGCTACAAAAATTTTTCTGTACTTTACTTCATTTTACAATTTGCCCAAAGAAATTGTCAAGGAAAAGCAAAAAAATGTTGACTTCCACCCCACTCCAGGCGTTACAATAAAGATAAGAAAAATGCGGGATGAATCCCGCCTGTGAAAAAGGAGGAACCTCAAATGATTGCCATGCGGAATTATAAAGACACCGATGATAAGGTTTCCCTGCTGGGTTTTGGCCTGATGCGTCTGCCTAAGATCGATCCGGAGAAATCCGACATCGACAAGGAAAAGGCTCAGGAGATGATCGACTATGCCTATTCCCACGGGATCAACTATTTTGACACCGCCTATCCCTATCACGAGGGCAAAAGCGAGCTGTTCGTGGGCGAGGCCATGAAGAAATATCCCCGGGAGAGCTTCCATCTGGCCAGCAAAATGCCGGTCTGGCTGGTAGAAAAGCCGGAGGATACCCTGAAATATTTTGAGGAGCAGCTGAATAAGTGCCAGGTGGAGTATTTTGACTATTACCTGTGCCATGCTCTCAACCATGACCGCCTGGAGATCATCAAGAAGAACCACATCTTCGAGACCCTCCAGAAGGAAAAGGAAGCCGGCCGCATCAAGCATCTGGGCTTCTCCTTCCACGGTACCATCGAAATGCTGGAAGAGATCGTAAATGCCTATGACTGGGATTTTGCCCAGATCCAGCTGAACTACTATGACTGGGATATGCAGAATGCCAAGCGGGAATATGAGATCCTGGAAGAGCACGGCCTGCCCGTTGTGGTGATGGAGCCTGTGCGTGGCGGCGCTCTGCACACCCTGTGCCCTGAAGGCATCGAGATGCTGAAAAAGGCCGACCCCAATGCCACTCCCGCTTCCTGGGCCCTGCGTTTTGCTGCCAGCCTGCCCAATGTGCTGGTGGTGCTCAGCGGCATGACCACCATGGAGCATATGCAGGATAATGTGGCTACTGTGGATAATTTCAAGCCCCTCACTGAAAGCGAAAGAGAGCTTTTGTTCAAGGTGGCCGATGTGTATAAGCAGAGCAAGACTGTGCCCTGCACCGGCTGCCGCTATTGCATGGATTGTCCCGCCGGAGTGGACATTCCCGCTGTCTTTAAGATCTACAACCAGTACTGTGTCACCGAGAACAAGGCCCAGTTCCTGGCCGATTACGAAGCCCTGGGAGACGGCAAACAGGCTCATCACTGCGTGGCCTGCCGCAAGTGTTGCTCTCAGTGTCCTCAGTCTATCGACATCCCCACCCGCATGGAGGATGTGAAGGCACTGTACAAAAAGCTGAAAGGCTAAAAATACATATCAATAATAAAGGAAAAGCTCCTTGCGGTGATACCGCAAGGAGCTTTTGTCATTGCTTTCTTTTGTTTTGCCGCAGCCAAAGGATGGTGAGAAAGAGAAGCAAAAGTACAAAAGGGATAAGGCTTGGGCTAATTTGCCCAGGGAAGAGCAAAAAGAAAAAGAGGAGAAAAAAGAAAAAATGTAGGTTTGTCAATGATGTGTTACAGATGAGGAAAAGAGAGTAAGACCTGTTT
>CALLCY010000136.1:0-4023 GCA_938000015.1 uncultured Clostridia bacterium | reverse complement strand
AGCGCCCAAAGGGCGCTTTTCTTTTTTCTCTGAAAATTTTTCCTAAAAACATAAAACCCGCCGGTCACCCGGCGGGTCTTATGTTTGTGAGCGGAACACTCACGGTTTTGCCCCGGCGGGGCGGCGAGCGCTTTTTCTCACCGGGAGTTTTTCTGCTGGGAGCGCAGAAACTCCAAAAAATCCAACAGGCTTTTGCGCTCCGCCGGGGGCAGGACACTAAACTCAGCACACAGCTTTTTCAGCGTTCCCTCTTCCCGCAGCTGGGAACAGCCCAACAGATAGTCCACCGTCACGCCGAAAAAGGCAGCGATGTCGATGAGCATCTTGGCATCCCGGGGGAAGTGGGCCCCTGACTCGTAAAAGCTGACCATCCGGGGAGAAATCCCCAAATGGGCGCCGAGTTCCTTTTGGGTGATGTTCCGCTCTTCCCGCAATTCGCGCAGTCTTTCTGCGAAAGTCATGGGACATCACCTCGACCTTATCATAGAATATTTTTCCCCTTTCCGGCAGGCAATAGTAGTATAATTTCTTCTCCGTTGTTGACCCCGAAGTGTTCCTTCTGTACAATAAAACAAGACATCTTTTGACAAAAATCACAAACCGGAGGAACCATATGGATCTGGAAAAAACGGTGGCTCAGGCCAAAGCGGGAGAGCGGGAGGCGCAAAGTGCTCTCTACCAGCAATACTTCCAAAAGATCTATTCCCTGGCCCTGGGTATCACCAAAAACCCGGAAGACGCCATGGACATCTGCCAGGAAACTTTTCTATCTGCCTTTCAGCATTTGTCCTCCCTGCGGGAAAGTGCAGCCTTCCCCCACTGGCTATGCCAAATCGCCGCAAACCAATGCCGCCGTCTGGTGAAAAACAAAGGCCGCTTCCTTTCTCCCGAGCAAAAAGAAGACGAGCCGGATTTCTTTTCTTCCCTGCCCGATGACGACCCGGAAACCTTGCCCGAGCAAGTGCTGGACAAGGAAGAGACTCGCCGTCTAATGGAAGAAACGGTGCAGCAGCTTCCCCATGTGCAGCGGGAATGTGTGCTTCTTTACTATTATGCCGGTCTTTCGGTGGAGGAGATCGCCCAGGTGCAGCAGTGCTCCACCGGCACGGTGAAAAGCCGGCTCAACTATGCCCGGCAAAAACTTCGACAGCAAGTGCTGGCCATGGAAGAGCGGGACGGGGTCCGCTACCATGGCGCCATTCCCTTCTCCCTGCTGCTTTCCCGGCTGCTGGAACAGATTTCCGCCCCGGAAGCAAAAGAGCAGATCTGGCAGGGGGTGGAGAAAGCTCTGGGTGCAGCTGCGGCGGCCGGAGCGGGAACCGCTGCCGCAGGTGCTTTGGGCACCGGTGCAGGAGAAGCCGCAAAAACCGGGCTGTTTGCCACCATCAAGGCCAAAATCATCGCTGGGGTGACGGCGGCCGCCGTGGTCACCGGCGGGGTTGCGGTGGTCATTTCCAACCTGCCCAAACCCATCGTCTTTTCCGATCCAGCCATGGAGCAGAACATCCGGGTGCTCATCGACAAACCAGAGGGGAAAATCTATCCGGAGGATTGCCAGGAGCTTTCCCACCTCACCATTCTTCCCGACGGCTTTATCGTGGACACAGACAACGCATTTTACAACGATCCCCACCCGGAAGAGGGCACTGTGCCGGTAGAGAGCCTGGCTGATCTGCAAAAGCTGCCCCAGGTGACTTCTCTTCAGTTTATCCAGGGGGATGCCCAGCCCCTACTGAACAACTTGGGAAAAAATCCCCATCTGCAGGAAGTGGATGTCACCTGGCAGGATACCCAGGACCTTACCGACCTCTCCTTTGTGCAGAGTCTTCCCAATCTTCGCAGTCTGTACTGTACCATTGGTGACAATGTGGATCTGACCCCCTTGGAATCTGCCACTGAGCTGCGTGCCTTGCAGCTGGGATGCGGCACTGTTTCCCTGGATCTGTCCCGGCTGGAAAATCTCACCTACTTGGGCCTGATGCCCATGGGCAATGGCACCCGGGACGGCGCTTTCCACCTGGAAACCAGCCAGCCTCTCACCAAACTGCGCCTTTTGCAGCTGTATTCCGGCCAACCGGGCAACCTGGAATTTCTCCGGGGTGCTTCTTCCCTGGAAGTGCTGGAACTGTTCTCTTTCGGAACGGCTGTCGACCTATCTCCCCTGAGCGGTCTTCCCGCATTGCGGGCCGCAGCGATTGATGGAGGTCCCTGTGATCTGACTCCCCTTCAGAATTGCCCCCAGCTGGAGGCCTACTCTTCTTTCATGGGGCAAAACCCGCCTTCCGTGCCGCAACTGGACACCGGGGCGTTTATGGATACCTACACCCATCCGCTGATGGATGAAATTTTCTACGATTTCATCGACAAAGAAGAATAAACCAAGCCAAAAGCCGCCCTTCCGGGCGGCTTTCAGACTGTCGAAAAACCTATATAGCGCAAAGAAACTGTTTGCCCTTTCTCTTATCAATCTGCAAAAACCGGCGACCGGTGCGTCGGTTTTTGCACTTCTCAAGGGACAAGTGTGCGCCGAAGGTGTGCACGCAGGCCCTTGCAAAAACTCAAAAAAGTGGCTTCTGCCACTTTTTTGACACGCTCAAGCCGCCCTTCCGGGCGGCTTTTTCTTGCAACTCTTCGGACAGGCGCATATAATAATAAAAAGGAGTGACAAGGGATGGACTATATCACCGTACAACAAGCTGCCGACAAGTGGAACATTTCTCCCCGTCTGGCCCAGCAATACTGTGCCGACGGCCGCATCCCCGGGGCCAAAAAATTTGGCACGGCCTGGGCCATTCCCGCCTCCGCCCAGAAACCTGCGGACCCCCGGAAGGAGAAAACCGCTCCCACCTCCATCACGGCCCCATTGGAGGAAGCGCCCTCCCATCCCATTCCCATGCCCCTGCTGAGTGGCCCCTTTCTCCCCGGGCATTGCAAAGAATATGTGGAGAGCATTCCGGATGCCCGGCTGCGAGACATCGCCTGGGCGGAATATTACTATTTCAGCGGCCAGCCGGAGGAAGCCGCCAAAATCGCCGAACTGTATCTTTCCCACGACGAGTTGTCTCTGCGCCTTTCCACCTGCCTGATCTATACTTATGCCAATCTGTCCATCGGCCAGATCCAGCGGGCCAAACATACCCTGACCCAAATTCAGAACACCCTGACCGCCGAGGAAACATTGCCGCCCCAGTTGCAGAGCGTGGCGGTATTTGCCATCACGGCCGCATCTGTCCTGCTCCATCTTCCCCTGCCCCAGGGGCTTCATTCCCTGCCGGAACACATCCGCTTGCTGCCTCCTGGCCTGCGAATGTTCGCCCTTTATGTCCAGGCCCACCAGACCTATCTGGAAGGGGATTATGGCAAAAGCATCGGCATTGTGGAAACCACTTTTGCCATGGAGGGCCAACGGTACCCCATCCCTTCCATTTACCTCCATCTAGCAGCGGTAATGGACTATATGAGTCTGAAACAGCCGGAACAGGCTCAGGCCCATTTGCTCAGCGCCTGGGAGCTGGCCCGGCCGGATGATCTGATCGAAGGCTTTGGCGAGCACCATGGCTTGTTGGGTGGGATGCTGGAAGCCGTTCTGAAAAAGGACTGGCCGGAGGACTTCCGGCGGATCATTGCCATCACCTACCGGTTTTCCGCAGGCTGGCGCAAGGTCCACAACCCGGTCACGGGGGAGGATGTGGCCGACAACCTGACCACCACCGAGTTCGCAATCGCCATGTTGGCGGCACGGGGCTGGACAAACCAGGAGATTGCGGAGCACCTGCATATTTCAGTCAACACGGTGAAAAACCATATCTCCGAGGCAATGCGGAAGCTGGATGTGGAGAATCGGAAGGATTTGAAAAAGTACATGCTGCGATAGGGGATGCCCGCGGGAAAGGCCGTGGGCATTCTCTGTTTTATTTCCTATTTTCAAGCTGCCAAGTGCCCCCAGCCTTTGGAAAGCCTCCCCATCCCACAGCGCGGTTTTTACAAAAATTTCTTGTGTTTTTTACGGAGCTATGGCATGAT
>CALLCY010000135.1:0-9653 GCA_938000015.1 uncultured Clostridia bacterium | reverse complement strand
TGGGGTCGGTGAGCTCCACCATCATGCGGATGATGTGCCGGGGGGTGCGGAACTGACCATTGACCCCAGCGGTGGCGATCTTGGACAGAAGGTATTCGTAAATGTCCCCCCGCACATCGGCACCCTGGAGCTGGGCCAGCTCATAGATGTCGTCCATGGCGGTGACCACCTTGTCCAGCATCAGAGGCGTGGGGATCTTGAAAATGGCGTCCCCCATGTACTTGGCATAAGCGCTGCCCTTGTCGGCGTGGAGGTTCTTGATAAAGGGAAACACCCATTCCTGCATGACAGAGTACATCTGCCCGGCAGGAAAATCATGGAACACAGACCATTTCAGTTGATGGCCCGGAATGGTCCGCTCCCCCACCTGCACCTCTTCGGCAAAAATGCTTTTGTGGGGCAGGCCCAGCATGGCGCTCTCCTTGGCCCGCTGGTTGTCGGTGGCGTCCAGATCGTGGATGAACATAAGATAGGTCATCTGCTCCACCACGTCCAGAGGGTTGGTAATGCCGCCGGTCCAGAAGGTCTCCCAAAGCCGGTCGATCTTGTTTTTCAATTCCCCTGTGATCATATCTTTTTACTCCTTGTCTCTATTCCAGGTATAGGCGGTATACCGGCCGCTGCTGAGTTTCAAAATTTCCCCGCTCTTCTGCAAATCGGCCAGGGTGCGCTGCACTGTGACCTGGCTGATGTCGGGGCATTGGGCCAGAATGTCCGCTTTTGTGATTTTTCCCAGCGTTCCCTTGATGATTTCCCGAATGCGATCCGGCTTGCTTATACCGCTGGCGGCCAGGGCCTGCACCCGAGAAGAAAAATCCCGATAGGCTGCTGCTACGATCCCTAATGTGTAGCGCACAAAGGGAGCATAATCGTTTATTTCCTCGTTCCATCCCTGGGAGCTTTGCTGGAGGACTTTATAATAGGTTTCTTTGCTTTCTTCTATGAGCTTTTCCAGGCTGATATATTTCCCCACGATATAACCTGCCCGGTAAAGCAGCAGCAGGGTGAGCAGGCGGCTCATGCGGCCATTGCCATCGTTGAAGGGATGAATACATAGAAAATCCAAAATAAACATGGGGATCAGCAGCAAAGGGTCCATCTCCCCTGTGCCGATGGCTTCTTCATAAGCCCGGCAGAGATGCTCCATGGCTTCCGGTGTCTCCCAGGCCGGGAGGGCTTTTTCCAGAGCGTCTTCTTGCCCGATCACCTTGTCTGTTGTTTTATAGCTGCCGCCATAAGACATACCGCTGAACTTATAAAGCTCTCTGTGCAGCTGCAAAATGATGGAGGGCTTGGGTGGAATATAATCAAAGCTTTCGTGAATGGTGGACAATACATCCCGATATCCGGCGATTTCCTGCTCATCCCGGGTATGGGGCATGGTCTTGTCCTGCACCAGCTTTTTCAGGCGTTCATCCGAAGTGTAGATGCCTTCCATGCGATTGGACGCTTCTGTGCTTTGAATCTTGGCGATCTCCACCAGCTTGGTCAATGTATCGGCCTTGGATTCTATAAACAGGGCCTGCTCTCCTTTGTATTCGTGAATTTGCGTCAACAGAGAGACAATGTCCGGCGTGAGCAATGTTTCATAATGTTTTTTAAAATCGTATCTTCGCATAGATGCTCCTTATTTCAGCCTGTGTCTTTCATTATATTACCATTTTTAGTATGTGGCGTCAACGATTCAATTATATCATTTTAAAAAAAATGATATAATTGAACGCAAAATGAACCGTCTGCTTCTGGCTGTTTTGATAGCAAATCCGATTACTGACTTCTCCCCTTTTGGCTATGCTTGATTTTCACAGGCATTTCTGCTACGCTTTTTCTACATGGAAACTGATCTTACTGCTGTCCACAGTTTGAGAGAAACCAGAAAGCTGTGAAAGCACATCGCAAGAAAGAATGGAGAGAGATAATGATGATATTTGGAAAGCGAATTCAGCTTTTCCTTATGGATGGAACACCAAATGGACGATGGATCTGTGAATTATCCAACTGGACAGGAATTGCCTTTAAATTGCCAAGAAACATGATTAAAGAAAGCGAGAATCGAAATGAACTTGCCTCTCCTGGTGTATATTTCTTGTTCGGTTATGATGACGCAAAAGATCGGCCTCTAATTTACATTGGTGAAGCGGAAGATATTATAAAACGCCTAAAACAACATCTTGAGAAGAAAGATAACTGGAACGAAGCGATTGCATTTACCAGCAAAGATTCAAATCTTAACAAAGCACATATTAAATATTTAGAAAATCGATTTTATACTCTTGCCAAAGAATGTGATAGATACTCCATCGATAATAGCAATACCCCCACAAAATCTTCTGTTTCTGAAGCGGAGAAGGCCGAACTGGAAGAATTCATTTATAATGCCAAAATCCTGATTAATGCTCTGGGTCATAAAGCGTTTGAATCCTATTCGGAAGAACAACCTAATAATCAAGGCGAGAACCCTGTATTTTCGGTTTCTGCCGGCTCCGGAAAAGCATATGGGATACGAACAGCGGATGGGTTTGTATTGCTGAAAGGCTCCTCTATTCACGAAATATCAGCTGATTCCTTAAATAATGGAATCAAAAAGAAAGTCCAGCAAAGTCGGGCTTCTGGTGAAATAAAAGATGGTATCCTTCAAAACGACAAGTTATTTTCAAGCTCTTCTGCCGCCGCCGCTTTTGCTGCAGGTTATAGTATCAGTGGCCCTCAGCAATGGAAAACGGATCAAGGGAAAACCCTGAAATCATTTGAAACAGAATCTACATAATAAAAGAGAGCGAACCGATTTTCTCAAATCAGTTCGCTCTCTTTTTGAAATCATGAAAAATGTTGCCACAGAGGGCCTTAATACTTCAAAAAACCAGTCATATCAGGCTTTTCCAGACCTCTGAAATTACTCCCATTCCACCGTTGCGGGGGGTTTGCTGGTGATATCATAGACAATGCGGTTGATATGGGGCACTTCGTTGACGATGCGGTTGGAGACCTTCTCCAGTACATCGTAGGGGATGCGGGCCCAGTCGGCGGTCATAAAGTCCGAGGTGACTACCCCTCTCAGGGCCAGGGTATAATCATAGGTGCGCTCGTCGCCCATGACGCCCACAGACCGCATATCGGTCAGAACGGCAAAATACTGGTTGATGTCCCGGTCCAGCTTGGCATTTGCGATCTCCTCCCGGAAGATGGCATCGGCCTCCCGCAAAATGGCCAGCTTGTCCGCTGTGATCTCGCCGATGACCCGCACGGCCAGACCCGGTCCCGGGAAGGGCTGACGCCATACCAGCTCTTCCGGCAGGCCCAGCTCCAGACCCAAAGCACGCACTTCGTCTTTGAACAAAAGCCGCAGCGGCTCGATGATCTCCTTGAAGTCCACATGGTCAGGCAGACCGCCCACATTGTGATGGCTCTTGATGACGGCACTTTTGCCCAAGCCGCTTTCCACCACATCGGGATAAATGGTACCCTGGGCCAAAAAGTCCACGGCGCCGATCTTCTTGCTCTCTTCCTCAAAGACCCGGATGAATTCCTCGCCGATGATCTTCCGCTTCTGCTCCGGATCGGTGACGCCCTGGAGTTTTGTGAGGAAGCGATCCTGCACATTGGCCCGGATGATGTTCATATCGAACTTTTCACCCATGATCTTTTCCACCATGTCCCCTTCATCCTTGCGGAGAAGGCCATGGTCCACAAACACGCAGGTGAGCTGGCTGCCTACGGCCTGGCTAATCAGGGCGGCGGCCACCGAAGAGTCTACGCCGCCGGAAAGGGCCAGAAGCACCCGGCCATTGCCGACCTTCTGGCGGATTTCCTCAATGGCCTGCTTGGAATAAGCCGCCATGGTCCACTCGCTGGAAAGGCCGCAGATCTTATACAGGAAGTTCTCCAGGATCAAAGTCCCTTCCTCGGTGTGCATCACTTCGGGATGGAACTGAACGCCATAGAGCTTTCTTTCCGGGTTTTCGATGGCGGCGGTGGGGCAATCCTTGGTTTTGGCGCTGGTGACAAAGCCCTCGGGCAGCTGGTCCACCGAGATGGTGTGGCTCATCCAGCACACCGACTGCTGGCGCACGCCCTCAAAAAGCAGGCTGCTGGAATTGTGCAAAAGCTCGGCCTTGCCATATTCCCGCACAGTACCCGCCTTGCAGGTACCTCCCAGCATCAGGGTCATCAGCTGCTGGCCATAGCAGATGCCCAGAACGGGCACACCCATCTCAAAAACGGCGGGATCGCATTTGGGCGCTCCCTCTTCATAGACGGTGGAAGGGCCGCCGGTGAAGATGATGCCCGAAGGGGCAAACTGACGGATCTCCTCCATGGTTACATTATAGGGTTTGATCTCGCAATAGACTCCCCTTTCCCGCACCCGGCGGGCGATGAGCAGATTATACTGCCCGCCGAAATCCAGGATCAAAACGCGGCTGCGTTCACTCATTGTGCATCCTCCTGTTGGCTTAAATCGATTACTTTTATCATCTCACAAATGGTCGATAATTTCAACCTTTTTCTGGCTTTCTGGCAACATTTATCACCCTTTTCAAGGGAATATTCCCCCTTTCCAGGGGGACATTATCTCCAAAGGAACCGAGGGACGATTTTGCCCCTCCCTTCCATTTTTGCATGACTGGAGGAAACACCTTATGGATCAACGCACATGGAAAATACGGTGCGCCGCCCTTTGCGGCAGCCTGGCTTTTTGCGCTCTTCTGCCCGCCGCTTTTGCCATTTTGGAAAAAGAAAACACCGCTCCGGCGGTGACCACCTTCTCCAAAATAGAGGATGCCGGGAAAACCGTCACCTTCTCCCAGGAGGATTTCATCACCCGTCTGACCGGAGAAGACTCTCTGGAAGGCATTGTGGTCTCGGCTTTGCCTGACACCGCCGCAGGCACCCTGCTCCTGGGCGGCCAGCCCCTTTCCCAGGGGGAAAGCGTCTCTCTGGATGGCCTTTCCACCCTCTCTTTTGAGCCGGCGGGAGAAAGCGACACCCAGGCCAGCTTCTCTTTTCTGCCGGTGTTTGCAGGCTATGGCGCCGGGGAAGAAAGCGTGCAGGTCAATATCAATCTGAGCGACACCCCCAACAGCGCCCCCATCGCCACTTCCCTTTCCTTTGAGACCTATGTGGACCTGCCCCTCACCGGACAGCTGGAGGCCAGCGATGCCGAAGGGGATGCTCTGTCCTTTGCCATCATGGAGAAGCCCAAACAAGGTACCGCCGAAGTGACCGAAAGCGGCGCATTCCGCTACACCCCCAAAGAGGGCAAAAATTACGAAGAGTCCTTCACTTATTATGTCACCGATGCCCAGGGAAACTCCTCCAACCCGGCCCAGGTGAAGGTGACTGTGAAAAAACAGGAGGAAAAAGAGACCATCCGCTATGCCGACCTGGAAGATGACCCGGCCCATTACGCCGCCATCAAACTCACCGAAGCGGGAGTGTTTTCCGGGGAGCAGATCGGGGCGGATTACTTCCTGGACCCGGAGGAAACGGTGACAAGAGCTCAGTTCATCGCCATGGCTATGGCGGCCAGCGACATTCCCCTGCCCTCCATGGCGGTGCCCAGCGGTCTGGCCGACGACGCCCAGACCCCGGATTGGGCCAAGGCCGCCTCGGCAGCTGCGTTGGCATCCGGCGTGGTGCAGGGAACCCCGGACGGCAGCGGCAGCAAGGTGCTGCGTCCCAACGAACCCATCACCCGGGCCGAAGCGGTGGCTATTCTGGACCGTGCCCTGGATGTGCCCGCTGGGGTGAATCTGCCCATGGATCTGAAAGATGCCGCCCAGGTGCCCCAATGGGCCGCTCAGGCGGTACAGGATGCTTTGCAGGCCGGTATTTTGCAGACCACCGGCGGCGCTGTACGCCCCAATGACAACCTGACCCGCTCGGAAGCGGTGCAGATGGTATACAAGGCCATGGATCTTGGTGATGAGGAAGAAAAGAGCTTCTGGGACTTCCTCAGGTAATCCGGTAGCGGCGAAGGAACCCAAGCGGTGCTCCCGCACCTAGTCGCACAACCTGACTAACTGATGCACCCAGCTTCACAATCCCCCCTGACCGCCTGAGGCGGGCTGTCCCCCCTTTGCACAAGGGGGGCTGCGGCGAACCGCCGCTGCCAAGCGGTGCTGCCGCACCCGGCAATAGAACCAGACCAAACGAAAAACTCCCCCATTGGGGGAGTTTTTTGTGATTCGCTGGTTCTATTGCCGAGCGCGGCAGCGCAGTATGGGTCCAGCGTCACGCTGGTCCGGTGGCCGGACGGCCATATCATCTTTGCCTTTCTTGATACAACCTGCCCAGCGCGGCAGCGCAGTATGACAGTGGAGGCACGCCGCCGCAGTATGACAGTGGAGGCACTCCACTAGTCGTCCAGCGGGCGGACGAACAGGGTCTTATAGTCTGTGTAAATCACCATGCCCGGCTTGGCCCCGGCGGGCTTTTTCACATGACGGGCCAAGGCGTAATCAATGGGGGCCAGGCTTTGCTTTGCCAGCTTGGAATGTCCCGCGGCAATCCGGGCGGCATATTCCAGATCCTCCCCCGTGGGGGTCTGGCCCTGGGTGAAGAGGATCACATGGGAGCCAGGAGCCTTCTGGGAATGGAACCACAGATCGTTTTTCCCGGCGGTGCGCAGGGTCAGCTGATCGTTTTCCCGGTTGTTCCGGCCGCAAAGGATACGCAGGCCCGAAGGCGAGGTGTATTCCCGGGGCTGGAAGGCGGCGGGCTTTTTCTTTTTGGGGTGCTTCTCCTTGGAGCGGAGATAGCCGCTTTCCAGCAGCTCCTCCCGGATGGCGTTGACCTCCTTGATGTCCCGGGCCTGCTGCAAGGCCAACTGGACGCTTTGCACATACTCCAGCTCCTGCTCTCCCTGGACGATCTGCTCCTCCAGGGCCTGCTGGGCGTTTTTCATCCGGGTGTATTCCTTAAATAAGGCTTGGGCGTTCTGCTGCGGGGTCTTGTCCCTGTCCAGCTCCAGCTCCACCTGGGGCAGATCGGGGGAAAAATAGTCGGTAACGGTGACTTTCTCCGCCCCCTGGGGGATCATATGGATGTTGGCCATGATCAGATCGGCCCGGCGTTTCAGATCCTCTCGCTTCTCAGCCCGGAGCAGGTCATTCTGCTGGTTGGCCAGTTTGCGTACGAGCCGGCTTTCCTGGTTTGCCATCAGCTTTTCCAGGGCCGAGGACACCGATTTCCGCCGCTCTTCTGCGGCCCGTGCCCCATAAAACCTTTCGATCATCTGGGAAAAGCCTTCTTGGGGCAGGCTCTGGGTGTCCTCGCCCAGATGGCTCATGGGCATGAAGGAAAAGTCCACATATTCCTCCCCCCGGCAAAACAGGGTGGGCTGGTAGTCCCCTTCCTGCACCCGGCGGGAAAGGTCCATGATCTCTGAGGCCAGAGCTTCTTCCCTGCCCCCGCCCCGGTGCCAAAGCTCCCGGGCGATGAGGGGAGACACCAGATCCAGTTCCCCGGTGAGCACTTTGGCCCCTTCTTCCTGGGAAAGGGCTTTTTTCGCCAAAGCCTGGGCTTCCTCCTCTGTCAGGGCCAATAGGCTGCGGCGCACAGGCCGGGGAGGCATCTGGTAGCGCAGCCCAGGCAGGATGGGCCGTTGGGGGGACATTTCGCTGTCCACCTTTTTCAGGCAGCCCAGAATGGTGCCGTCTCCCGAAAGCAGAATCAGGTTGTTCCGCCGGCCTGTCAGCTCCACCACCAGGGATTTTTCCGACAGCTCTCCGAAATCGTCATAGGCGGAAAACCGGAACCACAACATCCGCTCATGCTCCGGCTGGCTCACTTCCAGAAGCCGTGCGGCGGTGAGGTGTTTGCGCAGCAGCATGCAGAACATGGGGGGCGCATCGGGGTTTTCGGTCTTTTCCCCGGTGAGATACACCCGGCCCCCGGCGCCAGAGCAGGAAATCACCAGTTTCCAGGCGCCCCGATGGCTGCGCAGGGACAAAATGACCTCCTCCCTGCGGGGCATGAAGATCTTATCCACCCGGCTGTCCGAAAGCTCCTGCTGCAGCTGGCGGCACAGGCCGTTGATGGTGATGGCGTCCATGGACATATTCTTCTCATCCTTCCCGAAAAGATCAAATCAAAGGCTCAAAGGCTTTGGAGCAGCCGGAAAATGCGCTGCTCCGGCGTGTTCGAAAGCCCAGCCTGCTCCTGGCCACGGGCGCTGGCGCCGTACTTCGTCAGCAGCTTTTCCTTATAAAGAGGCCACAGCGGGTCCTGCAAAAGGGCCTTTCCGAATAAATATGCATACTCCCGGGCACCGCTCTTATCGGCGCCTTTTTGAATATTCATGGCTGTATAAACCTTGCGCCCTTCCTGGATGACCCGCTCTTTCTTTACATCGTAGCCGTTTTCCTCCAGCCACTGGCGCAGCTTGGGGATGTTGGTCATGGGCTGCAAAACCACCTGTCCCCCGTTGTCCCCGGCCCAAGGCGCACGGGAGAGAATAAAGGTCATTTCCTCCCCGCCCATGCCGGCGATGATCACCGTGTCGCCGTCCTCGGGGCCGAAGGCATCCAGGCCGTCGGAGAGCACCGGGGTGATCCTGCTTTCAAGCCCCAGCTCTGCTATGGTGCGCCGGGCATTTTCCAGAGGCCCCGGGCGGATGTCCGAGGCAAAGGCGTGCTCCACGCCGTACTCCGTCACCAGCAGAGCGCATAGCTGGGCATGGTCACACCCCACATCGATCACCCGCCGGGCTCCCTGGCACAAATCGGCCAACGCCTCCATTCGCTTGGAAAACACCATGGCCCTTTCTCCCCTTTCTCAAACGCAAAGCAAAAGAAAACGGCAGGCCTTTGTCCCGACCTGCCGCCTTTGTCCCTTTTCTTATTTGGACTGGAAATACTCGTTCAGCTTGCTCACCAGCTCGTCCTCGTTGGTGCCGTGCACCACGCAGGCCTCGGCGATGGATTCGCCGCTGGAAGAGGGGCAGCCCACACAGTGCATGCCGATCTCGAAGAAGAAACGGGCGGCGCCCATGTCCTCAGCCAGCACCTCACCGATGGTGGTATCTCTTGTTACGACCATTGTTTACACCTCCCATCCCATTGACATGGAATCTTTCCTTATTATACACGAATCTTCTCCCCATTTCAAGGGCCAGAGCCTTCACTGCGGTGAAGGCTGCCGGAAATCCTTTTAGGGATTTCCGGCATTGGCGGCGTGTTATTTCGGCCCAGTGCCTGGGGCGTCATATTGCGCTGCCGCGCTGGGCAACAGCAATGAAGCCGATGGGATACTCCGGTGCGGGAGCACCGCTTGGCCGTCCCGACACGGGACCAGCGTGACGCTGCACCCGTTCCGCTCTTTGCTGAAGTGGATACAACGGGCAGGGTTATATGATTGGGTGCGGGAGCACCGCTTGGCCATGGGGAAAAGATAGGAACGCCAGCGGAAAAATTCCGCTGGCGTTGATTGTTTGATTGAATAAAAACAGGCTCCGTTCTATTGCGCAACACCGAACCGGTCATTCCTCTCTTTGCCTGAGAAAAAACAACTGGCCTTGGTTCTGTTGCCTAGCGCGGCAGCGCAATTTGGCTGTCCGGACACCGGACTAGGCCTGCTGCTCCTCCTTCATCTTGGCGAAGCATTCGCTGCAATAAACGGGTCTGTCGCTCTTGGGCTCGAAGGGCACTCTGGCC
>CALLCY010000134.1:0-21123 GCA_938000015.1 uncultured Clostridia bacterium | reverse complement strand
CGGTGTGCGATTACGACCCGGAAGAGATAAAGCGGAAGATCTCCATTCAGACCACATTGGTCACTCTGGAGACCCAGGGCTATAAACTGAACATTCTGGACACCCCGGGCTATTTTGATTTTGCCGGAGAAGTGGCGCAGGCCCTTCGCGTGGCAGGCTGCGGCCTGATCGTGGTTTCCGCCAAGGACGGCGTCAATGTGGGCACCGAGAAAGCCTGGCGCATGGTTCGCGGCAAGAAGCTGCCCAGCTTCTTCTATGTGTCCAAGATCGACGAGGAAAACGCCAACTTCGACAATGTGTACGAAAACCTGCGCGGCCAGTTCGGCAACAGCGTCGCTCCCTTTGTGTTCCCCTTCTTTGAAGAGGGCAACCGTCCCGCAGGCGTTATTAATATCGTCACCCGCAAGGCCTATAAAGCGGAAAATGGCAAGATCGTGGAAGTCCAGCTGCCCAAGGAGAAGATGGACAAAGTGGACCGTCTCCGCGATTCCCTGGTGGAAAGCGTTGCCACAAACTCCGAAGAGATGATGGAAAAATACTTCGCCGGTGAGGAATTCACCGAGGAAGAGCTGATCCATGGCTTGCATCAGGGCGTGCTGGACGGCGCTATCACTCCGGTGTGCTGCGGCAGTGCGTTCACCGGCGTAGGCTCTTTGCAGCTGATCAAGACTTTGATCGACTACGCCCCCATCCCCTACGAGGGCCTGGCTGAGCACGGCGTGGATGAAAACGGCGAAGAAACCGAAGTGAAGTTTGACGAAAACGGCAAGCCTCTGGCCATCGTCTTTAAGACCATTGCCGACCAGTATGGCCGTTTCTCCTTCTTCAAAGTGGTCTCCGGCAAGATCACAGCCGATATGCAGCTGAAGAACCAGCGCACCGGCACCATGGAAAAGATGGGCCATATCTATACTGTCCACGGCAAGAAGAATACCGAAGTGAAGGAAGTCTGCTGCGGCGATTTTGCGGCGGTTTCCAAATTGGTTGACACCAAGACCGGCGATACTCTGGCCGATCCCTCGGTGAATGTCACATTGGATGGCATTGATTTTGCCGAACCCTGCTATTCTCAGGCCATCACCCCCAAGGTGAAGGGCACCGAAGACAAACTGGCAGCTGGCCTGAACAAGCTGCGGGACGAAGACCCGGCCTTTATTGTACAGAACAATACCGAGACCCATCAGATGGTCATTTCCGGCGCCGGTGACATCCATCTGGATGTGATCTGCTCCAAGCTGAAGAGCAAATTTGGCGTGGAAGTGGACCTCCAAGACCCCAAGGTGCCTTATCGTGAGAAGATCCGCAAGTCGGTGAGCGTGGAAGGCAAGCATAAGAAACAGTCCGGCGGCCATGGCCAGTATGGTCATGTCAAGATGACCTTTGAGCCTTATGCCGAGGGCGATTATCTCTTTGAAGAGCGCACCTTTGGCGGCAGCGTGCCGAAGAACTTCCATCCCGCTGTGGATAAGGGCATCAAGGAAGCCATGGAGCACGGCGTTCTGGCCGGATATCCCCTGGTGGGACTCCATGCCATCCTCACCGATGGTTCCTACCACGATGTGGACAGCAACGAGCTTTCCTTTAAGATGGCGGCCCGCCTGGCTTACAAGGCCGGTATTCCTCAGGCCAATCCCTGCATCCTGGAGCCTATGGGCATGATGAAGGTCTATGTGCCCGACAGCTGCATGGGCGATGTGATCGGCGATCTGAACAAGCGCCGGGGCCGTATTCTGGGCATGAATCCCACCGAAGGCGGCGAGCAGGAAGTGGTGGCCGAAGTGCCCATGGCGGAAGTTGGTTCCTATGCCATTACCCTCCGTTCCATCACCCAGGGCCGGGGCTGGTTTACTTACAAGTTTGAGCGCTACGAGGAAGCTCCTCCTGCGGTACAGCAGAAGGTCATCGAAGAAAGCAAATTCGTGGACACCGAAGAATAAGTTCGGGCAAGTATCATACAGTGAAAAAAAGGCCGGGAGAAAATTCTCCCGGCCCTTTTTGTGCTTTTTGATGCAGGCAAAAAGAAAGCCCGGAAGCGTGGCTTCCGGGCTTTGATAGCTTTTGCAGCGGTTACTTACTTGTTCTGATGCTTCTTTGTGAACTGCTCCAGCTCTTCCCGCTCCTTCTCGGAGAAGGTCAGCTTGAAGGGGTTGAGGATCTCATCCACTTCGTCGGCGGAGACGATGCCCTTCTGAACCACCAGCTTACGCACAGGCACGCCGCTCTTCAGGGATTCCTTGGCGATTTCGCTGGCGCGCTTGTAGCCGATGAAGGGGCAGAGGGCGGTGATCATGCCCACGCTGTGCTCCAGCAGCTCCAGGCAGTGCTCCTTGTTGGCAGTGATGCCCAGGATGCAGTTGTCGATCAGGGTGCGCACGCCGCCGGTGAGGGTCTCGATGGACTCGAACAGGTTGTAGAACAGCACAGGCTCGAAGGCGTTCAGCTCCAGCTGACCGGCTTCGGCAGCCATGGTGATGCACATATCGTTGCCGATGATGTTGAAGGCCACCTGGCTCATCACTTCGGGGATAACAGGGTTGACCTTACCCGGCATGATGGAAGAGCCATTCTGCTTGGGAGGCAGGTTGATTTCAGCCAGGCCAGTACGGGGGCCGCTGGACATCAGCCGCAGGTCGTTGGACATCTTGGACAGGGTGACGGCGCATGTCTTAATGATGCCGGACACATTCACAAAGCCGTCCAGGTTCTGGGTGCCGTCGATCAGGTCTTCGGACTGGATCAGGGGGAACTTGGTCACTTCACGCAGATCGTCCACAATGTGATCCAGGTAGTCGGCGGAAACATTGATGGCGGTGCCGATGGCAGTGGCGCCCATGTTCACAACGCACATATCCTTGGAAGCCTTGTGCAGACGCTTGATGTCGCGCTGGATGGCGCTGGCATAGGCGTGGAAGGACTGGCCCAGACGGATGGGCACGGCGTCCTGCAGCTGGGTACGGCCCATCTTGACCACATCGTCAAATTCCTTGGCCTTGATCTCCAGAGCCTCATACAGACGGTTCAGCTGATGGAGAGCACCGGGCAGCAGAGCCAGGATGGCCAGCTTGCCGGCGGTGGGATACACATCGTTGGTGGACTGAGCCATGTTCACATGGTCATTGGGATGGACGATGGAATAATCGCCCTTCTGGCCGCCCAGGATTTCGATGGCCCGGTTGGCAATGACCTCGTTGGCGTTCATATTGGCAGAGGTGCCGGCGCCGCCCTGGATGGCGTCGACGATGAACTGGTCATGGAGCTTGCCGTTGATGACTTCGTCGCTGGCGGCGATGATGGCGTCGGCGATCTTGGCATCCAGAGTGCCGGCATGCTTGTTGGCCATGGCAGAGGCTTTCTTGATCTGAGCCAGGCTGACGATCAGCAGCTCGTGCATGGGATGGCCGGTGATGGGGAAGTTCTGATGGCCGCGCAGGGACTGGACGCCATAGTAAGCGTCAACAGGCACTTCCAGGGTACCGATGGAATCGGCTTCGACTCTTGTGTTCATAAAAAAGACCCTCACTTTATTCGTTGGCCGCCGGGGCGGCTTTTCTTTTCGGGCACAAGGATACACGATTTGCCCCCCGGGGTAAAGGGGGGGGAAGAAAATACGGAAGAAATCGAAAAAATTAGCCCCTGGGCTTCATTTTGCAAAGCAAAACAAAAATGAGACTTTATTTTATTAGGCGAAACTGATATACTGTTGCAAAAGGGAAGGACTTTCCCAAACCATAGGCAACGGGAGCGAGTTATGGACGCTATCGATAAAAAAATCTTATCACTTTTGGGGCAAAATGCCCGGATTCCTTTGAAGAAAATTGCCGAGCAGGTGTTTTTGTCGCCGCCGGCTGTTTCGGCCCGTATCGAGCGGATGGAAAACAGCGGCATCATCACCGGCTATCGGGTCACGGTGGCCCAGGAAAAGCTGGGTTATCATATCACCGCATTTGTCAATGTGGTGCTGCCGCCCGAGCGGCAGGAGGATTTTTATGCCTGTGTCCGTTCCTGCCCGGGCGTGGTGGAGTGCTACCATGTGGCGGGGGCTTTTTCCATGCTGCTGAAAGTTTGTTTTCCCGATACCCAGCAGCTGGATGCTTTTGTGGCCAGGGTGCAGAAGTTCGGCAAAACCCAGACCCAGATCGTCTTTTCTGAGGTGATCCAGCACCGGGAACCGGGACTGGAATAGGAAATGGTTTGTTTTGTCAAGACAGTGTCAAAAGCCAGGCGGCGCGGTATTCCGCGCCGCAATTTTTTCTTTTGTAAGGAAAAAGCCTTTTTTCACCGGCGAAAACCGGTTTTTTACATGATTTTGCCATGGATATGTTGTAAGGAGCATCTAAAATTGTTATAATATTTTTTAATAAAAATTCAAAGGGGGAGCGGCTATGAGAAGAAAACAATGGAATATCGCCCCGCCCTGTCCGGAGGAGGCCCGGCGTCTGGAAACGCAGCTGGGGCTTTCTCGTTTGGCAGCTCAGGTGTTGGCTGCCAGGGGACTTTGTGGAGAGGATGCCGCCCATTTTCTGGACTCTTCCCTGGACCGGTTGGGAGATCCCTTTTTGCTGCCCGATATGGACAAGGCCGTGGCCGTTTTGGAGGGAGCCATCGGGCGGGGCGAGAAGATCGCAGTCTATGGAGATTATGATGTGGATGGCGTCACCGCCACAGCCATTCTGATCCGGTACCTCCGCTCCCGGGGAGCGGATTGCCAGTATTATATCCCCGACCGGATGAATGAGGGCTACGGCTTGAACACCGGGGCCATCCGCAAGCTGGCGGAGGATGGCTGCCGCTTGATGGTGACGGTGGACTCGGGCATCACCGCCGTGGAGGAAACCCTGCTGGCCCAGAGCCTGGGGATGGGAGTGGTCATCACCGACCATCACGAATGCAAAGAGGTTTTGCCAGAGGCTCTGGCGGTGGTCAATCCCCGGCGCAGCGATTCCCCGTATCCCTTCCGGGAGCTGGCCGGTGTGGGCGTGGCCTTCAAGCTGATCTGCGCCATGGAAAAGGGCCGTCCCTTGGAAGAGCTGATGAAGCAATACGCCGATCTGGTGGCGGTGGGAACGGTGGCCGATGTGATGCCCCTGGTGGGGGAAAACCGGAGCATCGTCCATTGGGGCCTGCAATATCTGGAAAACACCAAAAACCCTGGCCTGCGTGCTCTGATGCAGAAGCTGGGGGTGGAAGATAAGGGAGTGACCGCCGGGGCCATCAGCTTCACCATGGCTCCCCGGATCAATGCCGCCGGAAGAATGGGCGGGGCGGACAAGGCGGTGGAGCTGTTTTTGACCGATTCCTGCCAGTTGGCCGGAGAATTGGCCGGGGAGCTGTGTCAGCTGAACCGGCAGCGGCAGCAGGAGGAAAACCAGATCTTCCAGGAGATCCTGGGGCGGCTTTCCAGCCAGTTTGACCCACAGCGGGACAAGTCCATCGTTTTGTGGGGCGAAAATTGGCACAATGGCGTGGTGGGCATTGTGGCCTCCCGCCTGGCCGACCGGTACGGCGTGCCTGCCATCCTGATCTCTCTGGATGGGGATACGGGCAAAGGCTCCGGGCGCAGCGTTCCCGGTTTCCATCTCTATGGAGGGCTGGAGGAATGCGGCGACCTGCTGGAAAAATACGGCGGCCACGAGCTGGCCGTGGGGCTGACGGTGCACCGAGACCATCTGGAGGAGTTCAAAAGCCGGTTTGAGGCTTATGCTGCCCGGCAGATGGAACAAAACCAGGTGCAGCCTGTTTTGCCGGTGGACTGTCTGGTGGAGCCTGGGGATCTGACTATCCAGGCGGTGGAATCCCTGGAAGTGCTGGAGCCTTTCGGCATGGGCAATCCCCAGCCTATGCTCTGTATGCGTGGGTTGACCATTGAGGAGATCACCCCCATCAGCCAGGACCGGCATACCAAGCTCCAATTGGGCCGGGATGGAAAGAGTTTCTGTGCCTTTTTGTTCGGCATGGGCAGCGCCAACTGTCCCTTTGTCTGCGGCGATCAGGTGGACGGCGCCTTTTCGGTGGAGATCAACCGGTACCGGGGACGGGAGAGCGTGCAGCTGGTGCTGCGGGATCTCCTTTGGTCCGGGGAAGAGGATCAGGCCGACCGGGATTTATGGGAGGTTTATCAGGCATTCCAGGAAGGGGGAGCGCTGGAGCCTCACCAGGCGCTGGGATTGATCCCCACCCGTCAGGATCTGGTGGCGGTGTTCCGTCATGTGAAGGCCCACGCCGGGGAGCAGGGGTTGCGCTGCTCTCCTCGCACATTATATCGTCAGGTGCGTTATGAGGCTTGCCGGGGAATGAATTTGGGCAAACTGCTCATCTGCCTGGATGTGTTCCAAGAATTTGACATTTTTTCCTGCACCCGTGGGGATGAACAGGTGGATATCCGGGTGTTGGAGCGCAAGGACAAAGCCGATATCAACGGTTCCCGTATACTGAAACGGCTGGCCGAAGCCAGCAAATCACAGGGATAGAGCAGGTGGTTGCAATATGAGTGAAATGGATCGGAACAACGGGGGCTTTGCCCCATTTCAAAGCGAACTGGAAGGCGGCCAGGAGCCGCTGGGCCAGGTGGATTACAGCCTGGAGACCCTGCTGAAAAAGGTGAAGGAGCATTCGCCCCTTTCCGATATGGAGAAGATCACAAAGGCCTATCATTTTTCGGAAAAGGCCCACGAGGGACAGAAGCGCCGCAGCGGTGAGCCCTATTTCATCCATCCGGTGACGGTGGCGGGCATCCTGGCCGAGCTGGGCATGGACACCGATTCCATCGTGGCCGGTTTGCTCCATGACTGCCTGGAGGACACCAGCGTCACATATACCACGCTGGAAAAGGAGTTCGGCCGTTCGGTGGCCGATCTGGTCAACGGCGTCACCCGCCTGGGCAAGATCGTTTACAGCAGCAAGGAAGAGGCCCAGATGGAGGACCTGCGGAAGATGTTCATCGCCATGGCCAGGGACATCCGGGTCATCATCATCAAGCTGGCCGACCGTCTCCACAATGCCCGCACATTCCAATACCTTCCCGAGCAGAAGCAGCGGGATAAATCCCTGGAGACCATGGAGATCTACGCCCCGCTGGCCCACCGTCTGGGCATCCAGAACATCAAGTGGGAGCTGGAGGACATCTCCATCAAGTATCTGGACCCGGTGGGCTATGGAGAGATTATGAGCCAGATGGCCGACAAGGGCCAGCAGTACGAGGATTTTCTCCAAGGGGTGAAAAAGCGCATCAGCGAAAAATTGCTGAGCATGGGCATCCCCTGTGAGATGAAGGCCCGGGTCAAGCATGTGTACAGCATTTACCGGAAGATGTACACCCAGAATTTGAACCTTTCGGAAATTTACGATATCTGTGCCGTTCGGGTCATTGTGGAAGAGCTGGCCGACTGCTATAATGTGCTGGGGTTCATCCACGATCTGTACCGTCCGGTGCCGGGACGCTTCAAGGATTATATCAGCACCCCCAAGCCCAATGGCTATCAGTCGCTGCACACCGTGGTCATCGGCCGGGAAGGCATCCCCTTTGAGGTGCAGATCCGCACCCGGGAGATGGACCGCACGGCGGAATACGGCGTGGCCGCCCACTGGAAGTACAAAGATGGGCTGAAGGGCAAGCAGAACGAAGAGACCTTTGCCTGGATTCGCCAGCTGCTGGAATCCCAGCAGGACACCCAGGCCGAGGACTTTATCCAGAACATCAAGGTGGATCTGTTCAGTGACGAGGTCTTTGTCTTTACCCCCAAGGGGGATGTGATCAATCTGCCTGCCGGAGCCACCCCCATCGACTTTGCCTATGCCATCCATTCGGCGGTGGGCAACCGGATGGTGGGAGCCAAGGTCAATGGCCGGCTGGTGCCCATCGACTACGAGCTGAAAAACGGAGAGATCGTGGAAGCGGTCACTTCCAAGGAGACCGCCGGTCCCAAGCGAGACTGGCTCCAGATCGCCAAAACCGCCGAGGCCCGCAACAAGATCAAGCAGTGGTTTAAAAAAGAGCGGCGGGAAGAGAATATCCAGCAGGGCCAGGCTGCGTTGGACCGGGAGCTGAAGCTGACCCTGCTCTACAACGATTTTCAGCGGGAAGAAGTGTATGGCCCGGTGCTTCGCCGGTTCAATTTTGCTGCAAAGGACGACCTCTATGCCAGCATCGGCTATGGCGGCGTCAGCTGTGCCAAGATCCTCACCAAGGTGCAGGAAGAAGTGGAGCGCATCAACCGGCAGAAAAACAAGAACGACCCCAACAAGGTGACCTTGCAGCGGAAGCGGGCCACCAGCGACAGTGGCGTCATTGTGGAAGGGGTGGACAACTGCCTGGTGAAGTTCTCCAAGTGCTGTACCCCCATTCCCGGCGACAACATCGTGGGTTTTGTCACCCGGGGCTATGGCGTGTCCATCCACCGCACCGAGTGCCGCAATGTGGCCAAGGGTATGGAAAACACCGAGGAATATGGCCGCTGGGTGCGGGTGTCCTGGGACCCCTACACCAAGTTTAAATTCAGCACCGGTATCCAGATAAGAGCCAAGGCCCGGGTGGGCATTCTGGCAGATATTCTCCAGGTGTGCAGCGTGATGAAGATCAATGTCACCGAGATGAATGTGCGGGACAGCCAGGGCCAGGGCAATTATTTCTGCACCCTGGAGGTCTTTGACCGGGAGCAGCTGGAAAGTATTATGAATCGAATCCGCAAGGTCAGCGGCGTCATCGAAGTGACCCGCACCATGGCGGAGAAAAACTGAGCAAAGAACAGAGGAGGAAACCATGCGAGCGGTTGTTATCCGAACAAGCGGAGCCAGTTTGCGGGTGAATGGGCAGGATCATGCCCGCATCGGCCGGGGACTGGTGGTACTTCTGGGCGTGACCCAGACAGACGGGGAGAAGGAAGCCACATATCTTGCGGAAAAGTGCGCCGGATTGCGGATTTTTGAGGATGAAAATGGAAAGCTCAACCTGTCGCTGAAAGATGTGGGCGGGCAGATGTTGGTGGTGTCCAATTTCACCCTTTATGCCGATTGTTCCCACGGCAGAAGACCGGATTTCCTGGCGGCGGCCAAGCCGTCCCAGTCGGAGCCGCTGTATGAATTTTTCCTCCAGGAGCTGCGGCGGCTGGAGGTGCCTTTGGAAAGCGGTGTCTTTGGCGCCGATATGCAGATCGACCATGTGAACGACGGGCCGGTGACCATCATCATGGACACCGACCAGATGATGAAGAAAAAATAAGAGGGAGGGGATACCCATGAAGATACAAGTGATCCCGGTGGGGCCGCTGGCTACCAACTGCTACCTGCTGGGGGACGAGGAGACGGGGGAGTGCGCCATCATCGATCCCGGCGCCCAGGCCGAGCGGAAAATCTTCCCGGCTCTGGAGGAGTTCGGCATGAAATGCACCAAGATCCTGCTGACTCACGGCCATTTTGACCATGTGATGGCTTTGCGGGATGTGAAGGACAAGACCGGTGCTGAAATCTGCATTCACAAAAACGACGCTCCCATGCTCACTGAAGAATACCAGAGCACCTGGAAGGCCCTGGCGGCCCGAGGTTACCGGCAGGCTTTGGCCGACCGGATGCTGGAAGATGGGGACACCGTGCAGGTGGGCAATCTGACGGTGAAGGTGATGCTCACTCCCGGCCATACACAGGGCTCCTGCGTCTATCTGTGCCAGGACGCCATGTTTGCCGGAGATACTCTGTTCTGCGGCGGCTGCGGCCGGTGGGATCTGGATGGCGGCGACGCCGATCAGATGTATGACAGCCTCTGCCGTCTGGCGGCTTTGGAGGGGGACTTCCGCGTATTCCCCGGCCATGAGGAAGCCACCACCCTGGAACACGAACGCCAGACCAATCCGGTCATGACCTATGCGATGAAACGATGCAAATGATCTTACAGGGCACCGCTTTGGAGACGGCGGTGCATGAAACTTTGGTCTGCCTGCTTCCCGAAGAGCGCCACGGTCTTGCGGAAGACTGTGCCCAGGAGGGAACGGTCACCGTCTCCCTCGCACGGGAAGGGGCAGACTTCCTTTGCCGGGTACAGGCTGTGCGGGGCGGCGAGGAAAGAACGGGAGAATGCCGTCTGCCGCCGGAAGGGGACAGCCCGCTGGAGCAAAAGCGGGTGGAGACCCGGGCGGTGAAAACCGCCGTCTATCGGGCGGTGGTGGGCTTTTTGCCAGAGTCTCCTGTGTGGGGCGCCATGAGCGGCGTCAAGCCGGCCAAGCCTTTGCGCCAGGCATTTCCCCAGGGGATCGAGGAAGAAGCGGCCGATGCCTTTTTGAAGGAGCGGTTTTTCATCGCTCCATCCCGACGGAAGCTGGCCATCCGCTGCGCCCAGAAGGCCCAGCAGCTGGAACGCAGCCTGCCGGAACAAATGGGGGCTCTTTATATCGGCATTCCCTTCTGCCCCAGCAAATGCGTTTATTGCTCCTTTGTCAGCGGCAGCACCGCCCAATGGGGCCATCTGATCCCGCCTTATCTGGATGCCCTGTGCCGTGAAGTGGAGGCGGCCGGGGAGGGCTTCCGGCAAAACGGCTGGAAGCTGGACAGCATCTATATGGGAGGCGGCACTCCCACCACCCTGACGGCCCCACAGATGGATCGTCTGCTGACGGCGGTGCAGCAGCATCTGCCCCATCCCAGGGAATTCACCGTGGAAGCCGGAAGGCCGGAGACCATCACCAGAGAAAAGCTGGAGGTGCTCCATCGCCACGGCGTGGGGCGCATCAGCATCAATCCTCAGAGTATGCACGATGGGGTGCTTCAGAATGTAGGAAGGCTCCACACGGTGCAGCAGATCGAGGAATGTTACCGCATGGCCCGGCAGGTGGGGAATTTTGAGATCAACATGGACTTGATCGCCGGACTTCCCGGGGATGATGAAGAGGGACTGCTGGAAAGCGTGAGACGGCTCATTGACTTGCAGCCGGAAAACATCACCATCCACTGTCTGGCCCGGAAGAAGGGCTCGCCTCTTCGGTTCGGACCCCAGGGACAGCTTCCCGCCGAGACCCTGGACGCCGCCTATGCCATGCTGGAACAGGCGGGCTATGCCCCCTATTATCTGTACCGGCAGAAGTATATCGCCGGGAATCTGGAAAATGTGGGCTTTGCCAAAGGGGACACCATCTGCCGGTACAACATCCTGATGATGGAAGAACTGTGCCCGGTGGTGGCTTTGGGAGCCGGAGGGGTCACCAAGATCTGTGCAGACGGCGGCCGGAATATCACCCGGTTGACAAACCCCAAATATCCCAAGGAGTATATCGAACACAGCGATGCCATCTGCAAAGGAAAGCAAAAACTGGAGCTGGAGTTTGATCGGCTGTCCGATTGAAAGAGACGGACCGTTCTGGTATACTGAGAATAGGATAAAAGGAGAGGGGGAGGCCCCTCGATTTTGCGGAAGGGAGTGACCGATGGTTATGGATCAGAGAGTCAATGATGTCCTGGAAAGGATGCGCCAAACCGCCGCCCAGGCCGCGCAGGCTATGGGCAAAGCCGCCGATGTTGCCAGCAAAAAGACCAATGAGCTGGTCAGCTCCACTAAGGTGAATTTGCAGATCTTCGAGCTGAAAAACGACATCGAAGCCTTGTACAAAGAGGTGGGACGCAGCGTTTACATGGCCCACACCGGTGAGGCGGTGGACCCTCAGGAGATCGACGGCAAAATCGCCCAGATTGATGAGAAGGTGGCCCGTCTCAGCTGCTTGCAGGAAGAGCTGGAACGGCAGCGCCCGGGGAAAAGATGCCCCGCCTGCGGCAAAGCTTGCCAGCCGGAAGATGCTTTCTGCCGCTTCTGCGGCCAGCGGCTGTAATCGAAAGACCAATCAAGAGCAGGACGCCCCGGAAGGGAAAGAACCGGTTCCCCCGGCTTTCCCGGGGCGCCCTGCTCTTCTGTTTTGGAAGGGAATATTACTACAAAAAGGAGAAAAAAGATGTTTACATACGAACAGTATCAAGAAAGCGCCGCTTTTCTTCAAAAACGGCTGGGTGAGTTTCAGCCAGAACTGCTGCTCATCCTGGGTTCTGGCCTGGGTTTTCTGGCCGGTGAAGTGGAAGGGGCCGTGGTCATTCCCTATGGAGAGATTCCTCACTTTGCCCGTTCCACAGCGCCAGATCACGCCGGGCGGCTGGTGTGCGGCACGCTGGCCGGACGCCGGGTGATGGTGATGGACGGCCGCTTCCATATCTACGAGGGGTACAGCGCCTATCAGGCGGCCTACCCAGTGCGGGTGGCAAAGCTGCTGGGCGTGCAGACCATGGTGGTCACCAACGCCTGCGGCGCTATCAACAAGAGCTATCAGGTGGGGGATGTGATGCTCATTTCCGACCACATCCGCCTGTTCGATCCCAACCCTCTGGTGGGCCCTAACCTGCCGGAATTCGGTCCCCGGTTCTGCGACATGACCTATGCCTATGACCCGGCTTGCCGCAAGATTGCGAAAGAGGAAGCGGACAAGCTGGGCATGACCTTGCAGGAGGGAGTTTATTTCTATTTCCCCGGTCCTCAGTTTGAGACCCCGGCGGAGATCCGGGCCGCTCGGGTGCTGGGGGGAGACGCGGCGGGAATGTCCACCGTGCCCGAGGTGATCTGCGCCAACCACTGCGGCATTCGGGTGCTGGGCTTTTCCCTGGTGACCAACATGGCCGCCGGTGTGCTGGATCAGCGCCTGGACGGGGTGGATGTGCTCCAGGCGGCAGAGCGGGCCCGGGACGGTTTCTCCGCTTTGGTGCGGGCCTGTCTGCCCCGGCTGTAAAAGAAAAAGGGAAGAAGGAGGAAGCGGAAAATGGAACTTTTGATCAAAAATGTCACCGCCGTCACCATGGACCCCCAAAATCCGGTGGTGGAGAATTGTTTTATTGGCATCGACCAGGGAAAGATCTGCTGGCTTTCGGAAAAGGCGCCAGAGGAGAAGGCCGGGCGGGTGGTGGACGGCCAAGGCTGCGCCGCCATGCCCGGGCTGGTCAATGCCCACACCCATTTGCCCATGACCCTGCTGCGGGGCTATGCCGACGACTATGCCCTTCAGGAGTGGCTTCAGGACCACATTTTCCCGGCAGAAGGACGGCTGGATGCCCGGTGCGTCCAGGCCGGCATGATGCTGGGGCTGGCAGAATCCATCCGGTTCGGCACCACTTCGGTGACCGAGATGTATTTCAAGATGCCCACCATGGCGGAGGTTTGCTTCCAGGCCGGGATCAAGGCCAATCTGTGCAATGGGGCCATGTGCTTTGATCCGGCGTCCTATGACTTCCATAAGGCCGGTGAGACCCTGGAAATGGAGGAAATGCTGAAAAGCTGGCACATGGCCGATGAGGGCCGCATCCGGCTGGATGTGGGCATCCACGGAGAGTATACCTCCTGTCCGGCGGTGTGGGAGCAAAACGCCGCCTATGCCCAGAAGCATGGGCTCAACATCCATCTCCATCTGTCGGAGACCAAGAAGGAACAGGAAGAGTGCATCGCCCGGTGGGGCAAGACCCCGGCCCGGGTTCTTGCCGATCACGGCGTGTTTGAAAGCCGGGTCACCGCCGCCCATGGGGTGTGGATCACAGAGGAGGATATGGACCTTCTGGCAGAGAAAAAGGCCACGGTGGCCCATAACCCGGTGAGCAACCTGAAACTGGCCAGCGGCGTGGCTCCGGCGGCCAGAATGGCGGAAAAAGGGGTGAATGTGGCCCTGGGCACCGATGGGGTGGCCAGCAACAACAGCCACGACCTGTTTGAGGAGATCAAGCTGAGCGCCCTTTTGCAAAAGGGCATCCAGGGCGATCCCCGACTGGTGCCCGCTCAGCAGGCTCTCTCCTGGGCCACCCGGGGCGGTGCTTTCGCTCAGGGACGGGAAAAGGAATGCGGTATGCTGCAAAAAGGCATGGACGCCGACCTGATTCTGGTAGACTTGTCGGGCGTTGCCACTCAGCCGGTTCACTCTCCGGTGTCCGCTCTGTGTTACAGCGCCACCGGGCGGGAGGTCATCCTCACTATGGTGCGGGGACGCATCCTCTATGAGAAGGGAGAATTCAAAACCATCGATGTGGAGCGGGCCATGGCAGAGATGAAAAATTACGCCCTGCCCCGCATGACCGGCCGCCAGGTATAAAAAACAAGCCCCCGGGACTATGAATGGTGAAAAAGGCCTGATGGTGGCCGGGGGAGTGGTGGCTGTGGCAAAAAGAAGAAGCAGCTTTGTGGAAGGGGCACTGATCTTGGGGGTGTCCGGTGTGGTTACACGGCTCATTGGGGCTTTCTTCAAGATCCCGTTGGGCAATCTTCTGGGGGGCAGAGGCATGGGGGCCTTCACCGTGGCCTATCAGATTTATTCGGCCCTGTTCCTCCTGTCCACCGCCGGGCTGCCGGTGGCTATCTCCAAAATGGTGGCCGAAGCCCGGGGACGGGGGTGCCCGGGAGAAGGAAAGCGGATCTTTCGGGTGGCCCTTGGTACCTTTTCTCTGGTGGGACTGCTCCTTTCCGCCGGATTGTGGATGGCGTCGCCCCAGGTGGCGGCGCTGGTGGGCAGTCCCCAGGCCGCCCCGGCGGTACGGGCAGTGGCCCCTTCTCTGTTTTTGGTGTCCATAGCGGCAGTGATCCGTGGCTATCACCAGGGGCTGGGGGATATGGTGCCCACAGCGGTGTCCCAGGTTCTGGAGGCTGTGGGCAAGCTGGTGGTGGGATATGGGGCAGCGGTGTTTTTGCTCAACCGGGGCTGCTCTCCCGCCCAGGCTTCTGCCGGGGCCATCGGCGGCGTGACGGTGGGCAGTCTGTTGGGCTGCCTGTATCTGCTTCTTCATCCCCGAGAAGAGGAGGAAGGCATCGGTGGCCGGGGATTGTCTGCGGGAAGGTGCTTGGTTCGGCTTTTGGCTATTTCTCTGCCGGTGATGGCTGGGTCTTTGGTGCTCAGCCTTTCCAATCTGATGGATATGGCCATTGTGATGAACCGGCTGCAGGACATCGGTTTTTCCCAGCAGGCTTCCGGCGGGCTTTATGGCACTTATAACATGGTGACCACCCTGTTTCATCTGCCCCAGACCCTGATCACGGCTCTGGGAGTCAGCCTGATTCCGCCTCTCAGTGGGGCCCTTTCCCGGAAAAACAGGATGCTGGCCCGCAGGCTCTCCGACTCGGCCCTGGAGTTTGCTGCCTTGCTTTCCTTGCCTGCTGGAGTGGGATTCTGTCTGCTGGGACGGCCCTTGCTGGAGCTGATCTATTTTGCCCGGCCTCAGGACTGTGCTTTGGGAGCCCCCCTTTTGACCATCCTGGGCCCTGGGGTGTTTTTCGTAGCCATGACCACCATGACCAATGCCATTTTGCAGGCCATGGGGCGGGTGCGCACCCCGGTTTACACCCTGGCCGTTGGAGCTTTGTGCAAATTGGGGGTTACCTATACGCTTACCGGAAAGCCCATCGTCCATATCGGCGGCGCTCCCTGGGGCACGGTGTGCTGTTATGGGCTGATTACCCTGCTCAACCTGCGGGCGCTTCATCGGGCGGGAATGGGTGTTTCCTGGGATAAGGTATTTTTCCGGCCGGCGCTGGCCACAGGGCTGATGGGGGCGTTTCTGGTCTTTCTCCGTTTGCCTGTGGAGGGGGCCTTGGGTCCTCAGTGGGGATTTGCGGCCCTGGCCTTTTTGGGGGCAGTTTTTTATGGACTGATGCTGCTGGCTGTGGGGGCTTTGCCACGGGAGGATATCCTGCTGCTTCCTGGAGGGAAAAAGCTGGTAAAAATCCTCCATTTGAGATAAACCGAAGATCAATCCTTGTTTTTTCATGAAAAACCGTGCAAAATAGGCAAAAAACAGTAAAATCAGGAAATAATGCTTGCAAAGGAAGGCATAATATGATAAATTTTAATCCAAAAGATCGCTATGGCTTTGAAGATCTGGTGGAGATCATGGCGATCCTCCGTTCGCCGGAGGGTTGTCCCTGGGACAGGGAGCAGACCCACGAAAGCATCCGGAACAATTTTCTCGAAGAGGTCTATGAGGCGGTGGATGCCATCGACCACAAAGACACAGCGAACCTTCGGGAGGAATTGGGGGATGTGATGATGCAGGTGGTCTTCCATGCTCAGATCGCCCGGGAGGAAGGGCTGTTCGGGCTGGAGGATGTGCTGGATGAGGTCTGTCAGAAATTGATTCGCCGCCATCCCCACATTTTTGGCACCGTTTCGGCCAATACTTCCCAAGAGGTGCTGAAAAACTGGGACGCCATCAAGCGGCAGGAAAAGGGGCAGAACAGTGTGTCCGACACGCTGCGCCAAGTGCCCACGGCCCTGCCCGCCCTGATGTATGCACAGAAGCTTCAGAGCCGGGCCAGAAAAGGCGGCTTTTCCCTGGCGTCTATCCAAAGCCCCATGGAGGAGATGGAGCAGGCGATGCAGCAGCTGGGGAAGGGAGAGCAAACGGAGCAGGCCCTGGGCCGGCTTTTGTTTGCAGCGGCCCTTCAGGCCGGAGAGCAGGGACTTTCCGCCGAAGAAGCGCTGACATATGAGGCCAGGCGGTTTGTGGAAAAATTTGAGGAACTGGAAAACATTGCTCCAGCCCCTCTGAGCCAGCTTTCTTCTCAGGAGCAGGCCCGGCTGTGGCAGGAGACAGGGAGCACCGTCTGCAAGACCGATCAGCAGACGGAAGCATAAAGGAGGAGTTTTAAAATGAACAAGACAGAATTGATCGCGGCCATTGCCGAGAAAGCCGAACTTTCCAAAAAGGACGCCGAAGCCGCCCTCAACGCCATGGTGGACGCTGTGACCGAAGCTCTGGTTCAGGGCGACAAGATCCAGCTGATCGGGTTTGGTTCCTTCGAAGTGAAGGAGCGGGCCGCCCGTGTGGGCCGCAACCCCAAGACCCGGGAAGAGATCAAGATCCCGGCCAGCAAGTATCCTGTTTTCAAGGCCGGCAAGGCTCTGAAGGATCAGGTGGCCAAATAAGAATCTCGCAAAAAGCAGTGTGGGAGACCGGACTGTTTCAGATTGTGGAAAACTTTCGTGTGAGGGGTATGTTTGCCCTACCACGAATCAATTCGTAAAAAGCTGCGACCTGTGCGCAGCTTTTTGCACCTATCAAGGGGCCAGTGTGCGCCAAAGGCGTGCATGCAGCCCCTTGCAAAAACTCAAAAAAGTGGCTTTGCCGCTTTTTTGACACGCTCAGGCAGCACGGGAAACCGGGCTGCCTTTTTGCACAGAGAGGAGAAAGAAAAATGCGTTTGGATAAATATCTCAAGGTGGCCCGGCTCATCAAGCGGCGCACCGTGGCCAACGATGCCTGTGATGTGGGGCGGGTGATGGTCAACGGCAAGTCGGCCAAAGCCAGCTACCAGGTGAAGGTGGGAGATGTGCTGGAACTGGCTTTTGGCCAGCGCACTCTGAAAGTGAAGGTGCTCCAGACGCCGGAGCATGTGGGCAAGGATCAGGCCGAGCTGCTGTATCAGGAGATTCAGTAAAAAGAAAAAAGGTCTAAAATCCCTTTCCGTTCCATATAGTTGTGGTATGAATCTGGAAAGGGGCGGCCGTATATGAAAAACGAAGAGTACAGAAGAATGGACCTGGCACCACACAATGTGATTCTGGAAAACCGGGAGCATCTCAGTGTGTCGGGGGTATCGGAAGTCATCAGCTTTGACGAAAACCAGGTGTCTTTGGTGACCAGCATGGGCATCCTCACGGTAGGCGGCCAGCAGCTTCATGTGGAAAAGCTCAATCTGGAGGTGGGGGAGATCGCCATCGCCGGACAGATTGAGGCCATGGTCTATGAGGAAGATCAGATGCGCCGGCGGGGCTTTTGGTCCCGGCTCTTTTAAATGATGGAGGCGGTGCTGGCCCAGCAGACCCAGGCTTTTCTCCATGCGGCGGCGCTGGGGCTGCTTTTGGGGCTTTTGTATGATGTGCTGGCCTTCTTTCGCCGCCTGGGCGGCGGTGGGGTGTTTCTCACCGCTCTGTTGGATCTGCTTTTCTGCCTGATGGGGGCTGCGGGATTTTTCCTGCTAGTCTTTGGGGAGAGCCGGGGTGTCATCCGGGGGTATCTGCCTTTGGGGGCGATTCTGGGCGGAGCGCTGTATGCCGTTTTGTTCTGTCCTTCCGTTCGCAGAATACTGGGAAAGATTCAAGGTTTTTTTGCCTTTTTTCGGCGGAAGCTTGCAGGTTTGCAGGGAAAATACCGGCGCAGATCCAAATAAAGTATTTGACTTTTTTGTGAATTTTTTTTATTATTATAGTGTGCATCTTCCCAAGGAGGATGGATGCGCTTTTTTCCATGCGGCCTTGGGCCGGAATGCAACATCCACCCATCGGGGCGTCCTTTGGCCCCGGCCGGACTGAGGAATGGCCAATGAAAAAGAAAAAGAAAGTGGGCGGTCTCACAAAGATCGCCGTGGCGGTGTTTGCCGTCTATGCCACCTTTACCATGGTGTCCCTTCAGCTGCAGATCAGCCAGAAGAAGGAAGAAAAGACCCAATTGGAACAGCAGGTGGAAGAGCAGCAGCTTCGCAACGCCGAAACAGAGGCTCTTTTGGAAAGCCAGGATTCCGACCAGTATGTGGCCCGCATCGCCCGGGAACAGCTGGGTTATGTCTCCCCTGGCGAACGGGTCTTTGTGGACATTGCTAGCAAATAAAACGGAGAGGGTTACAAAGCGGATATGGAGTTAACAGTGGGAACCATCTATGATGGAAAGGTCACAGGAATCACCAAGTTTGGCGCCTTCGTGGCGCTGCCCGGCGGCAAAAGCGGGATGGTCCACATCTCGGAGATCGCCAATACTTATGTGGAGGACATCAAGCAGTTCCTCACAGAAGGGCAGGAGGTCAAGGTCAAATTGATCGCCATCGACGAGCAGGGGCGGATCAATCTGTCCATCAAAAAGGCCTTGCCGGAAAAACGCCCTGAGCGGCCCCAGCGCCCCCGGCAGGCTGTGCCGGCTCCGGTGCGCAGCACATTGCAGAAAACCAGCGATCTTTCCTTTGAAGATAAGCTCAAGCATTTCATGCAGGCCAGCGAGAGCAGAATCTCCGATTCCCGCGCGTTCGGCGAAAAGCGCAGCTCCAGACGCAGAGGCAGATAGTCCCCCAAAAGCGCGGCCCCAGCGGTTGCGCTTTCTTTTTGTTTGGGGTATAATAACCGCAAAGCGGTTATTATACCGGATTTTCACGGCCGTTTTCTCGTCCCGCAAGCGGGACAACCGAAAACACGGCCAATATACCATGGCGCTTCGCTTCATGGTATAAAACCGCAAAGCGGTTATTATACCGGATTTTGCGGCCGTTTTCTCGTCCCGCAAGCGGGACAACCGAAAACCTGGCCAATATACCATGTCGCATTCGCTTCATGGTATAATAGCCCATGAGCCCCAAAAGGGCAAAAAAGGGGCGCGCCTTCCGAAGAAAAGCGCGCCGAATAGGGTTGTGGGGATAAAGATATGAACGGTGTGTGAGAACTCCTTCTCACAGCCTTATCTTACCATGGGAGACCCTTGTTGTCCATAGGAAGTTTTGTCATATTTTGTCATGTAAAACCCGGCTTTGCCGGCTGGAAAGGACGATTGTGAGTTATGCGTGAGATTTCTGCCAAGCTGATCACAGAAAAAGTGAAGGAAGCCTGCATTGCGGCCAACTGCCGCCTGCCGGATGATGTGATCGAGTCTTTCAAAAAGGGCAAGGAGGAGGAGAAATCCCCCCTGGGCCGCCAGATTTTCGATAAGATGCTGGACAACGCCGCCTTGGCCGCCAAAAAGGAAGTTCCCGTCTGCCAGGATACCGGCATGGCGGTGATTTTCGCCGAGATCGGCCAGGACTGCCACATTGTGGACGGTGACTTTGAGACCGCCATCAACGAAGGCGTCCGCCGGGGTTATGTGGACGGTTATCTCCGCCTGAGCGTGGTCTCCGATCCCATGCGCCGGGTGAACACCAATGACAACACCCCTGCCATCATCCATACCAGCATCGTTCCCGGGGATCAGATCCACATCACCGTGGCTCCCAAGGGCTTTGGCAGCGAAAATATGAGCGCCATCAAGATGTTTACTCCCGCCGCCACACGGGACGATGTGGTGGGCTTTATCGTGGACACCATGTCCAAGGCCGGCTCCAATCCCTGCCCTCCCATGATCGTGGGTGTGGGTCTGGGCGGCACCTTTGAAAAGGCTGCCTATCTGGCCAAAAAAGCGGTGTGCACACCGCTGGACGCGCCTGCTCAGGACGAGTTTTATGCCGACCTGGAGAAGGAGATCACCGAAAAGGCCAACAAGTTGGGCATCGGCCCTCAGGGCTGGGGAGGCACTGTGACCGCGCTGAAAGTGCGGGTCATGGCCTTCGGTACTCATATTGCCGGCCTGCCCTGCGCCGTCAACATCGGCTGCCATGTGACCCGTCACCAGGAGTTCACTCTTTGATCTGTTTGAAATAAGATTGGTTTCCCCGCCTGGAAGCAATATTTCCAGGCGGGGATTTTTTTGCGAATTTTTATTTTGAAAAAATTCACAAAAAAGTCTCGCTTTTGCTCAGATGTGTGCTATAATATTACCAAGAAAACTGAATAGAGCGTAGCGCATCAAAAAACAAAGGAGTGCTGACTATGAAAATGACCTTTACAGAGAGAAAGGTTTCCATTTCCGACGAGCTGAAGGAATATGCCACCAAAAAATGTGAAAAGCTCGAGCGGTACTTTGATAGAGACAACAGCGCCAAAGTGACTTTTTCCATGGAGCGGGGCCGGTACATCGCCGAGATCACCGTGGCCCATGCCGGGATGCTTTTCCGGGCTTCGGAGCAGAGCCATGATATGTATGGCTCCATCGACGGCGCCGTGGACAGCATCGAGCGGCAGATCCTGAAAAACAAGACCCGTTTGGAGAAGCGGCTGCGCCAGGGCGCCTTTGACAAACCGGCGGAATTGCAGATGCTGGCCGAGGATCAGGCTCCTGAGGATATCTATGATGTGATCCGGGTGAAGGAATTTGAAGTCAAACCCATGACCGTCCAGGAGGCCATTTTGCAGATGAACCTGCTGGATCACCAGTTCTTCTTCTTCCGCAACAGCGAGGAGGATGACCGGTACAGCGTGGTTTATAAGCGTCAGAACGGCGGCTATGGCCTGATCATCAGCAAATAAATCAAACAGAACATAAAAGCGGCGGGCGAGAGCC
>CALLCY010000133.1:0-3390 GCA_938000015.1 uncultured Clostridia bacterium | reverse complement strand
AGGCCCGGCTGCTGCTTCAGGTTCACGACGAGCTGATCATCGAAGCGCCGGAGGAGGAAGCGGCGCAGGTCAGCGCCCTTCTCAAAGAGGAGATGGAAGGGGCTTTCCCCTTGTCGGTGCGCCTGGTGGCCGATGTGAGCCAGGGAGGAAGCTGGTATGATGCCAAGAAATAAGGCGCTGTGGCAGGTGGAGGAGCTGAAAGAGGAGCACATTCCTCAGATCGCCGCCATCGAGCGGGCCTGCTTCACAGACCCATGGAGCGAAAGCGCCTTGCGGGACGAGCTGAACAGTCCTCTTGCCCGGTATTTTGTGTGCACCGAAGGGGGAGAGGTGCTGGGGTATGTCGGCACCCGGGTGGTGCTGGACGAGTGCCAGGTGGCCAATGTGGCGGTATCTCCGGCCTGCCGCCGGGAAGGAGTGGCTTCCTTTCTGATGGAGGCCATGCTGGACTTCTGCCGCCGGGAGGGCGTGAGTTTTGTGACCTTGGAGGTGCGGCTAGGGAACAGCGCCGCCCAGGCCCTTTATCAGAAGTTCGGCTTTCAGAAAACCGGTATCCGTCCCGGCTATTACCAATCCCCCCCGGAAGATGCCGTGCTGATGAGTCTGGAGCCAGCATAGAGCCAGAACACCCGCTGCGGCGGGTGTTGACCCAGGCTTCTTCCCGGCGATAAAATCGCCGGGCCCCTCCTGGGCCGTTGGCGGCGTGTTATTTTTCCAAAAGGAAAAATAACTTGCAGAACGGTAGGTGACGCCGCCCCTGGCTCTCGGGGAAAAACTAAGTTTTTCCCCGACCTTTTTCGCGCCCCAGGCGGGGACCGATAGGAGCCAAGTGGATACAACGGGCCATTGTTCTGCACCGGACCCAGGATTGCAAGGCAGCCCCTACCGGGTGATGGTTTATCACACCCGGAGCACCTAGGCAAACAACGCATCCCCACCGGAGACAGGAACGGCAGCGGGGACACCCCGCATGAAAAGGAATGAGAACAATATGAAGATTTTAGCTATAGAAACCTCTTGTGACGAGACGGCGGCGGCTATCAGCCAGGATGGCCGGACCATTCTGTCCGATGTGATCTATTCCCAGGCGGATATGCACGCCCTGTACGGGGGCGTGGTGCCGGAGATCGCCTCCCGCAAGCACATCGAGAAAATCAGCCTGGTGGCCCAGCAGGCCATGGAGCAGGCCGGAGTCAGACCGGAGGAGATCGACGCCGTAGCCGCCACCTGTGCCCCCGGGCTGATCGGGGCCCTCCTGGTGGGGGCCAACTTCGCCAAGGCCTGCGCTCAGGCCTGGGGCGTTCCCTTTGTGCCGGTGCACCATATCCGGGGCCATATCGCCGCCAATTTCGTGGCCTTCCCGGACCTCGAGCCGCCCTTTCTGGCGCTGGTAGCCTCGGGGGGCCACACCGTCCTGGCCGATGTGCAGGATTACACCCGCATGGAAGTGCTGGGCACCACTCGGGACGATGCAGCAGGGGAGGCCTTCGACAAGATCGCCCGCACCCTGGGCCTGCCTTATCCCGGCGGCAAGGCCATGGACGAGCTGGCCCAGCAGGGTGACCCCCATTTTTACAATCTGCCCCAGGCCCATGTGGCGGGCAACGCCCTGGATTTTTCTTTTTCCGGGCTGAAAACCGCCGCCATCAACCTGGTACACAACGCCAGTCAGAAGGGGCAGCAGGTGGAAAAACACCATCTGGCGGCGGGGGTCTGCCATGCCGTGGCCCAGGCCATCGTGCCCCGGATGCTGGAAGCGGCCCGGGAAAGAAAGCGGGATACCCTGGTGATCGCCGGGGGCGTGGCGGCAAACTCGGTGCTGCGCGGTCTTTTGGAAGAGGAAGCCCAAAAGGCCGGACTGCGTCTTTTCCTGCCGCCCCTGCGCCTTTGCGGGGACAACGGCTCCATGATCGCTTGCCAGGCCTACTATGAATACCTGGCCGGGCACACCGGCACCCTGGAGCAGAACTGCTACGCCACCATGCCCCTTTCGGAGGATGTGAGCGCGGCGCTGTGATGTTGTGAAAAATCACAGAATGCACCAAAAAAGAGACAAGAAAAAAGAGCAAAATCCCCATTGTCAAAACAGAGCATAACACCTTGTTAAACCAGGACAAAAGGTCGAAAAAGGCTGAAACCCATTGAAAAAGCAGGGGTTTTTGGTTGTGGATAACTCTGTGGACAATGTTGATAACTCATTGTAGTAAGAAAACGGGAACAGGCGGACCATCGCCCGGAAACAGTCCCATGGAAGGAAGAAATAGGCAAAAATGGAAGGAAAAAAGATTTCGATGGCGGTGATCCGCCGGATGCCCCGGTACTATCGGTATGTGAACGAGCTGCACCAGAACGGCGTGGCCCGCATTTCATCCGGGGCGTTGGCGGCCAAGATGGGCCTGACGGCCTCCCAGGTGCGGCAGGATTTCAACTGCTTTGGCGGCTTTGGCCAGCAGGGCTATGGCTATAATGTGGAGAATCTCCGGGCTTCCATCCGGGAGATCCTCAAGCTGGACAACAATCACACAGCGGTGCTCATCGGCGCAGGTAATCTGGGCCGGGCACTGATGACCAACTTCAAGTTTGACCAAAGCGGGTTCCAGCTCACCGCCGCCTTTGATGTGCGGCCGGAGCTGTTCGGCGGTCATGTGGCCGGGGTGCCGGTGCTGGATATGCAGGAGCTGGAAAGCTATGTGGAGCGGCACCAGCCGGATATTGCCATTCTCACTCTGCCCCGCCAGTATGCCCGGGATGTGGCCGACAAGCTGTGCAGCTTGGGTATCCGGGGCATCTGGAATTTCACCGGCGTGGATCTCCATCTGGACGGCATCCATGTGCCGGTGGAGAATGTCCATTTCAGCGAAAGCCTGATGACATTGTCGTACCGCATATAAGGCAGCGTGCCGGCGGAGTGCCTCCGCTGTCATACTGTCTCAGGCGGAGATGTGCCCATGGCCTTATTGCTTCGGCACTGGGCCTGGTTTGAGAAAATTATATGAATTTCTGCGGCACTTGGCTGCGGCAGGGATCCCGCCTGGGGCGCGAAAAAGGTCGGGGAAGTCCCGTGTCGGGACGGCCATATTTTCTTTGCTTTGGCCGGTTGTGTTTGCCTGGGCAAAGAGAGGAACGAGAGCCCAGGCACTGGGCCAGCGTCACGCTGGGGAGGTAATAGATATGAATGAGATTTTGATGGTAAAAGGAGCTAAACGGGTGGTAGAGACCTGTGTAGGGGTGCGGCCTGGGGAACAGGTGCTCATCGTCACCGAAGGGGAGAAGCTGCCCATTGCAAAAGCGGTGGCCCAGGCGGTCTACGCCGTAGACGCCGAGCCCATGATCGCCCTGATGCTGCCCCGTGAGCGGGACGGCCAGGAGCCCCCGGCGGCCATTGCCGCC
>CALLCY010000132.1:0-2065 GCA_938000015.1 uncultured Clostridia bacterium | reverse complement strand
TGGGCAGCGGCTTTGACCCGGGCGTCACCAGCGTCTTTTCCGCCTATGCTCTGAAGCATCATTTTGACGAGATCCATTATATCGATATCCTGGACTGCAACGGCGGCGACCACGGCTATCCCTTTGCCACAAACTTCAACCCCGAGATCAACATCCGGGAAGTGTCCGCCAAGGGCAGCTATTGGGAGAACGGCCACTGGGTGGAAACCGAGCCCATGGAGATCAAGCGGGAGTATGACTTTGACCAGGTGGGTCACAAGGATATGTACCTGCTGCACCACGAAGAGCTGGAGAGCCTGGGGCTGAACATCCCCGGCATCAAGCGTATCCGGTTCTTCATGACCTTCGGCCAGAGCTATCTCACCCACCTGAAGTGCCTGGAGAATGTGGGCATGACCTCCATCGAGCCGGTGGAATACGAAGGCCACAAGATTGTGCCTCTCCAGTTCCTCAAGGCGCTGCTGCCCGATCCCGCCAGCCTGGGCCCCCGCACCGTGGGCAAGACCAACATCGGCTGCATCTTCCAGGGTGTGAAGGACGGCAAGGAAAAGACCTATTATCTTTACAATGTGTGCGATCACCAGGAGTGCTATAAGGAAGTGGGCAGCCAGGCGGTGTCCTACACCACCGGTGTGCCGGCCATGATCGGCGCCATGCTGGTGATGAACGGCACCTGGAACAAGCCCGGCGTATGGAACATGGAAGAGTTCGATCCCGATCCCTTCATGGACGCTCTGAACAAATGGGGTCTGCCCTGGACCGAGAACTTTAACCCGGTGCTGGTGGACTAATGGACAAGGGCCTTATGGGGGTGCAGACCCCCTGTTATGTGGTGGATGAAAAGCGCTTGCGGGAGAATCTGACCATTCTCCGGCAGGTGGCGGAGGAGGCCGGCTGCAAGATCTTGCTGGCCCAGAAAGCTTTTTCCATGTTTGCGGTCTATCCCCTCATCGGGGAGTATCTGGCGGGCACTACCGCCAGCGGCCTGTTTGAGGCCAAGCTGGGCAAAGAAGAGATGGGCGGGGAGACCCACATCTTTTCGGCCGCCTATGTGGAAGAGGAGTTTGAGGAGATTTTGCAGGTGTGCGACCACATCTCCTTCAATTCCTTTGCCCAGTGGAAAAAATACCGGGAGCGGGCGCTGAAAGCGGGAAAAAGCTGTTCTATCCGCATCAATCCAGAACACTCCACCCAGGAGCATGGTATTTATGACCCCTGTGCCGCGGGCTCCCGCCTGGGCGTCACCCGGAAGAACTTCCAGCCGGAAGAGCTGGAGGGCATCGAAGGGCTTCATTTCCACACCCTGTGCGAGCAAAACAGCGACGCATTGGTGGAGACGGTGCAGGCAGTGGAAGAGAAATTCGGCCCCTTCCTTCATCAGATGAAATGGGTGAATTTCGGTGGCGGCCACCATATCACCCGACCGGATTATGACCGGAAAGCCCTGATTGATTGCATTCGGGCCTTCCGGGAGAAATACGATGTGCAGGTCTATCTGGAGCCGGGAGAAGCTATCGCCTATTATGCAGGCTTCCTGGTGACAAAGGTGTTGGATGTGGTGGAAAACGGCATCCAGATTGCTTTGCTGGATGCGTGCGCTTCTCACCTGATTGCGGGCGGAAGAAAGATAAGCCGGTGAGAAGTGTACCAGAGAAGCGGCTGCTTCCAATGTTGCGGTCTTATAATCAGATTTGATATAGTTTTTCACAATCGTCACATAATCCGCCTCGTCTGCATTGGCTTCGTAAGGCAGATAATGGCCCTTCTCCCGTTCGTCCAGGGTTTTCCGGATGCGTTCAAAGCAGGCAGACATGGCGTCATATTTCATTGGTTTGATCAGGTAGTCCGTGACATGATTGATAATTGCTGCCCGGGCATATTCAAAATCCTGATAGGCGCTGAAAAAGATGACGATGATATCTTCGTTTTTCAGTTTTTGAGACAGTTCGATACCGGTCATGACAGGCATCTGGATATCGGTCATAACGATATCCACCTGTGGGTGGGCATTGATATATTCCAGGGCTTCTTTCCCATTGGTAAAGGAAGCAACGACTTCAAAGCC
>CALLCY010000131.1:0-6442 GCA_938000015.1 uncultured Clostridia bacterium | reverse complement strand
CCACGGCGGTGATTTTTCCCTTTTCCACCAGCACGGTACCATTTTCATAGGTCTCGCCGGTGACTGTCACAATTTTTCCGTTGGTAATCGCAATCATTTCGCCAAGTCTCCTTCTCATTGTTTTTTTATGGTCAAGGCCAGAGGCCATGATCGCAAAATATCAAAGCAAGGGGGCCACCAGCCGCAGAAGCCCTGCTTTCACCTTATCCGGCAAGGGGCGGCTTTGGTATTCCTCTCTGGTGAGGCGGCGGCTTTTTTCCTGATCCTGCAAAAAAACCTTCCGGCACTCCAAAGCAAAATCCCGGTCATAGACCAGAGCGTTGAGTTCATAATCCAGGTCAAAGGAACGGATATCCAGGTTGGTGGAGCCTATGGATGCCACCATATCATCCATGACAAAGGTTTTGGCATGGAGAAAACCGGGATAACGGTACACAGGAATGCCCCAGCGGAGCAATTCACCGGCATGCCACATGGTCACATGATAGGCATAGGCCTTGTCCGGCACTCCGGGGATCATCAGGCGCACATCCACTCCTGCCCGGCTGGCACAGCGCAGCGCCGTCAGAAGGGTGTCGTCGGGGATAAAATAGGGGGTCTGGATATAAAGATATCGACGAGCCCTTGTGATCATGCCCAGATAACTTTCCTTGGTATAGGGATAAAGGCTATCCGGCCCGGAAGAGACGATCTGCACACCCACTTGTCCGGTGTTTTCTTCTTTCATGCACTGTTCCAGGCTTTGGGAAGAGTCGATTTTCTCCACATAGGGCCGGGCGGCCTGAGAATCCAGAAAAACCCAGTCCCGGATGAACTGGCGCTGTACCTGCTGGACACAAGGCCCAGTCAACCGTACCGAGGTATCCCGCCAAGGGGTGATCCGTCTGTCTTTCCCCAGGTAGTCATCACCAATGTTGATGCCGCCGGTGTAGGCCACTTTTCCATCAATGATGACCATTTTCCGATGCATTCGATAGTTGACCTGCAAAACGGTGCGCAAAGGGGAGGGGAGGTACCCATACACCATGCCGCCGGCCTGAAGCAGAGGATCAAAATCCACCCTGTGGGTTTTGAGGCATCCCAGAGTGTCATAAATGACCCGCACCTTTACACCCTGCCGTGCTTTTCGCACCAGCAGATCCAGCAGCTTCCTGCCGCATTCATCCCGGGTTTTGAAGATAAAATACAGCACATGGATGGTTTCCTGTGCTTCCTCGATATCCCGAAACAGGCTTTCGTACTTTTTTTCTGCGTCCACCAGCAGCCGGGCGCTGTTTCCCTGGGTGTAGACGGCCCCTGCTCCCTGCAGGTTGAGCAGCATCAGATCCCGGCATCCCTCCCGTCCCTGGCTGCTAAGATTGAACTGGCCGGAGAGCAAAGCCCGGGCATTTTCCCCAGGGCTTGGGCCATATTCAGCCAGACGGGGATTGGGCCGGAACCAGCGGCGGAAGAGCCGCAGTTTTCGGGTACTGCCCAGAAAGAAATAAAGCAAAAAGCCCAACCAGGGCACAAAGGCGAAGACCAAAAGCCAGGCCAATGTGCTGCCCACCTGTTTTTTGCGGAAAAACAGGATGGAAATTGCAGCCATCACATTGAAAAAATAGAGCAAAAACAATAGGGGACTCACATCTTTCCTCCTTCGGATGATCTTCGCCACGGTATTATTATAGCATAGTTTTCCTGCGGCATACTTACCGAAATACAAGGAAAAAAATCGTACAATTCTCACAGCCAATCTACGCAAAAGGGCGCCCGCCTAAGCGGACGCCCTGAGCATTTCGAAAAAGTGGCAATAGCCACTTTTTCGAGTTTTGCAAGGGTCTGCATGCACGCCTTCGGCGCACACTGGCCCCTTGAGAAGTGCAAAAAGCCACGCACAGGTCGCGGCTTTTTGCGAATCAATAAGGGTAGGGCCAGTAGTCCTTTTGGCTATCCCGTTTTTTTGACAATCTATGCAAAAGGGCGCCCGCCTAAGCGGACGCCCTTTTGCTTCTTTATTGTTGTGGGGGGAATAAAGAGAGGTATGTTGCTGATATCATAATAACACACCCATCAAAAAAGATGTGGACGGTTTGTAAAGAAAATTTGAAAAATATATTATTTTTCCCCTTGGTAAAAGGCCAGATTCTGCTGTAATCTCTGGTTTTCCGGCTCTTTTTCCAAGGCCCTGGCTCCATAGAAACAGGCCTTCTCTTTTTGGCCCAGATGCCAGAAGGCCAGGGCGGACAGATCCCAGGGCACGCTGCCCCAGGCAAAGTCTTCATTGATATAAGTTTTGTCCCGCTGGGTAATGGCCAAAGCGCTTTGACTCATCAGCAGCACCCCGGGCCAATTCTCTTCTTGGGAAAAATACCATGCACATTCCACATAACCCTCCCGCAGGGAAGGAGCTTCCGCCACCGCCCGGTAAAACCAGCGAAGAGCTTCTTTCCGCCGCCCGGTCTCCAGGCAGCACCGGGCCAGATAGCGCATGGAAGCGGCCCGCTCCGCTTCCCAGGTGGAGTGGGGGAGTGCCAGATGGCGCAGAAGCTCCTCTTCGGCCTTGTTCCAATCCCCCTGGTACATATACTCCCGGCCCAGGTAGTGAGCGCAGCGGGGGTCCTCCGGCTCTTCCCGGGCGGCCAGCTCCAAAAGGGGCAAGTACTGCCCCCGGGATTTATGGGAATCGGGCCAGTGGTGCAGACACACCCCGGCAGCATCCCCCAGGGCATATTCTTTTTCCCCTCGCCATTGCAGCACTTCGTGCACCGGATAATGCCAAACGAAACCATGGCGACAGTGGATCTTGTTTTGCCAGAACACCATGCCCTCTCTGCCATCTTCTCCATGGCTCCACACAAAGCGGCACCGGTATTGAGGGCAAGACTGCGTCAGGGCCGCCTGCTCCAGCTTTTTTCGCCAGCCTTTTTCAAACACCTCATCCAGATCGGTGCAGACACACAGATCGGCATCCTGGGGCACCAGGTCCAGGGACAAATTGCGGGCTTTGTCAAACCTCCAGGGGACAACCTCCCGACAAGCCACCCAAGCTCCCCGGGAAGCCAGGGCGGCCGGAGTGCCGTCCTGGCTTCCTGTGTCCAGCACATAGACCCCATCGGCCTCTGACATGGAATCCATCCACCGGTCTGCAAAGGCTTTTTCGTCTTTGCAGATGGCATATACATAAATTTTCATGGTTCAGCCATCCAACCGAAGCACAGTGAGAGACATATTCTGATACAGGCCGTCTTCCAGGCAGATCACCTGGAGGACAGCCCCCTGGGTGGCCAGAATTGCCCCCAGTGATGCGGTCTCTTTACCCCGCCAAAGTCCTCCAGGCACCGCCTGACCGTCCAGCAGCAGCTGGAGACCGGCTTCTTCGCCGGAGTAATCCTGGACACGGCCTTGGAGCAGCACCAGATAGGCTCCCTTTTCCAACCGGATGCCCTCTTCCTCCATACAGATGCTATCCCCCTGCTGAGCAGCCAGGGCCAGCTTCAGCGCCGTGTCTTTTTCCCCTCGCTGACCGCCCACCACTGGGTCCACGCCGGTGAGATAATCATGAGCAGGCGCATCCCAGGAACAGACGCAAGAGCAGGAACAGGGCTCACAGGAGCAGGGAGGACAGGGGATGCAGGGACGATTTCCTTTGTCCTCCTCTTTCTCCGGGCCGGAAGGGCACTGGCAGCTGAGGCTCAGTCCCTCGGGCACCCACTGGCCGCTTTCTCTGGCCCACTGGAGAAGAGGGCTTTCGGGAAGGGACTGCTGCACTTCCTGCTGGCGCCCTTCCTTTTCCTCATAACTGCCGTCGGGCCGCACCCGCACCACCCGGCGCACCCGGTGAAGGAGCGGGGTTTCCTCCGTCTCCTCTCCGGAGACCCGGCCGGTCTTTTGTTTCCAATCGATCTCCTTCAACAGGGATCCCTCCTTGTTTCTCGTGAAACTTTTTGATGGAGCCAGGGCAGTCCTGTCCCAGGCCCCAAAACCATTACACTGACAGCATATGCCGCAGCAGCACTCCCTGTGCCTCCCAAGGCTTTTTTGCCATATATCGGAACAAATGTTTGCCCTGTCCTGTGTTTTATGGTATACTATATACAATTCTATGCCATATGCCGTCCCTTGAGGTGATTCCATGAAAAAACTCAGTCCCATGCGACAGAAGATTTTGGACTATATCTCCCGCTATACCGATGAAAATGGCTATCCCCCCGCCGTGCGGGAGATCTGCCAAGCGGTGGGGCTCCGATCCCCTTCCACCGTCCACTCCCACCTGAAAATCTTGCAGGAAGGGGGATTTTTGGACAAGGGCGAGGGCCGTACCCGGTCCATCACCCTGAAAAACCACCCCACCGGTGTGAAAAAGATCCCGGTACTGGGAGTGGTCACCGCCGGCCAGCCCATCCTGATGCAGGAGGATATTCTGGGCTATATCCCCTTTGAATACCACAGCGGGGAATATTTTGCCCTGCGGGTTCGGGGCGACAGCATGATCGGAGCCGGTATTCTGGATGGGGACGATGTGATCGTCCGCCGTCAGGACACCGCCGATCAAAAGGCCATCGTGGTGGCCATGCTGGAGGATGAGGCCACCGTCAAGCGGCTGGACAAATCCAATGGCCATGTGCGTCTGCTGCCGGAAAACCCTGCCTATGAACCCATTGATGGGGACGACGCTCAGATCCTGGGCCTGGTGGTGGCGGTCTACCGCCAGTACCACAGCTAGGTGCCCCCATGAGCCATCTCACAGACGATATCCGCACCTTGCGGGGTGTGGGGGAGAAGAAGGCCCAGCTTTTTCACAAGCTGGGCCTTTTCACCCTGGGAGACTGCCTGGAGCACTTTCCCAGGGAATATGAGGACCGCAGCCGCTTTTATCCCATCGCCCAGGCCCCTGTGGGGGAAAATTGCTGTATTCTGGCCACCGTGGCCCAGCCCCCTTCCACCCGGCTGATCCGCAAAGGGCTGAGCATCACCAAACTTCGGGCCTTTGATGAAAGCGGCCAGATCGATCTGGTGTATTTCAACCAGCCCTATCTGGGCTCTCAGCTGCATCAAGGGGAGGAATACGCCTTTTTCGGCAAAATCGAAGGGACATTGCTGAAAAAACAGCTGACCAACCCCCAATTTGAACCGGCGGGGCGGGGGATGATCACCGGGCGATTGCTGCCGGTCTACCGTCTCACCGGCGGTTTGTCCCGCACGCTGATGCTCCAGGCCACCTCCCAAGCTATCCAATATACCGACGAGCTCACCGAAAGCCTGGATGAGGAGATCCGCCAGCAATATGACCTGTGCCACATCCGCTATGCCTATGAAAACATCCACTATCCCATCCACCGGGAGGCCCTGGAAGAGGCCCGGAAACGAGTGATTTTTGAGGAGTTCTTTCAGTTTGCCTGCGGCTTGCAGCTGATGGGACAGCAGAATATCACCGCCCAGGGCATCGGCCTCACCTGGTATCCCCCAGAGGAATTCTATCAGATTCTTCCTTTTGCTCCCACCGGCGCTCAGCGGCGGGCGGTACATGAGGCCTTTGCCGACATGACGGGAGGCAAACGGATGAGCCGCCTGGTGCAGGGGGATGTGGGCAGCGGAAAAACCATGGTGGCCGCCGCCTGTCTGTGGCTGGCCGCCAAAAACGGAATGCAGGGGGCGCTGATGGCCCCCACCGAGCTTCTGGCCCGGCAGCATTACGAATCCCTCCAGCCCCTGATGGAGCAATGCGGCATTTCCTGCGCTCTGCTCACTGGTTCCACCCCCAAAAAACAACGGGAAACCATGCTGGAAAAGCTAGGTCAAGGGGAGATCTCGGTTCTCATCGGCACCCATGCCCTCATCGAAAACAATGTGGTCTTTTGCCGTCCGGCCCTGACCATCACCGATGAGCAGCACCGCTTCGGCGTGCAGCAGCGGCAACTTTTGTGGGACAAAGGAGCGGACACCCATTCTCTTGTGATGAGCGCCACACCCATTCCCCGCACCCTGGCCCTGATGCTCTACGGCGATTTGCAGGTTTCGGTGCTGGACGAACTGCCCCCGGGACGCAAACGGGTGGAGACCTACGCCGTGCCCCCCAGCTATCGCCCCCGGCTGGATGCCTTTATCCAAAAACAGGTGCAGGAAGGGGGACAGGTGTACATCGTCTGTCCTCTCATCGAAACCGAAGAAGGGGAGGACGAGCGGCAATCGGCGGTGGCCTATGCCAAGGCACTGGAGCAGCGAATTCCCCAGGTGTCCATCGGCCTGATGCACGGCAAGCTGAAAAGCCGGGAAAAGGAACAGGTGATGGAGGATTTCGTCCAGGGAAAAATCCAAGTGCTGGTGAGCACCACCGTAATCGAAGTGGGGGTCAATGTGCCCCGGGCCTCCCTGATGATTGTGGAGGACGCCGACCGGTTCGGCCTGTCCCAGCTCCACCAGCTGCGGGGCCGGGTGGGCCGTGGCAGGCACCAGTCCTACT
>CALLCY010000130.1:0-3596 GCA_938000015.1 uncultured Clostridia bacterium | reverse complement strand
GGGTGGCGTTGGCATAGTGCTGTGCCTCCTGGGTGCTGGTGGTGTTCTTGGGGGCAAAACAGTTGCCGCCCACGCCGTTGATGATGCTGTTGGCCACCATGAAATAGACGCTCTCCCTGGCATAGCCCGAGATCAGCTGGTCATCGGCAAAGGCCGCCGGATAGGTAAAGTCCAGGGGATATTCCCCATCCTTCTCCAGGGTCCAGCCGGGGATGGTGGCCCGCTTGAACACCCGGGTGAGCATGGCCGCCGCCTGCTCCCGGCTGAGCAGGTCGTCCGGCTGGAAGGTGGTCTCGCTCATGCCGTTGACAACGCCCAGGTTGTAGGCCTTGAGCACCTCGGTATCGCTGCAATCGGTGAAGGGATTGACCACGGCCGGCAGGGCCTTGACACCGCTCATCTTCTCATAGGTCTTGACGGCCACTGCGGCAAACTCCAGCCTGGTGATGGGCTTGGTGTAGTCCGCATCCTTCAGCACATCGGGGATCAGGCCATAATCCTCTGCCTTTTCCAGCTCCTCACCGGCCCAGGCCGAAGCATAATCCCACTCGCACAGATACCCCAGCAAGGTGTCCGAACCGGCGCGGTTGTTGGAAAAATCGTTCCAATAGCCGTTGCTGGCCCAGTTGCGCTCATCGATGGCCATGCCCAGGTAATCCTCGTCATGCTGGCCGTTGGGGGAAATGTTGTCCAGGCTGTAATAGTTGTCCGGCTGCTCTTTGTCCCAGTTGGTGTAATCCCACACCTCCCCGGTGATCCAGCGCCAGACGCCTTCCTCCGCCGCATCCGTTCCCCCCAGCCAATAGCCCGACCGGCCGCTGAAGCCCTGGAGGTATTCCAGAATGGCCTCCTGTTCCGCTTCCGAGGTGATGGTTGCCAGGTGGCCGCCCCGCCGCTGGCAGGCTTCCTTTGCCTCTGTCCAGGTCATCACATCGGCGCAGGCATAGTAATAATGGCCCTGAAAACGCATGGCATCCCGGGGAATCCCCGCCGTTTCCCCGGCCCCCACCGCTGTGGAGAGCATGGTGAACACCATAGCCGCTGCCAGCAACAATCCCAGCACTCTGCTTTTCATCTTCTTCCCTCCTGTTTCTTTTGTCCCCATGCTGCGCCATCGCCCCATGGGCAGGCCACAGCATGATTATTTACAAGTTATTCTAGCACCAATTTTTTCAAAAGTCAAAGCAGCGTGACGCTGCACCCATACTCTCCCCGGCTGTATGCACTGTCAGGCCCCGGTGCTCCGGCTCCGCCGGAAGGGGCCAAGGTGCAATCTTAGCCAAGCGTCTGACAGTCATACTCTCTTTGCCCTGCTTCAACCAACCGGCCCAGCTCTTTCTGTGGCACTTGGCATCTATCGGGCCCCGCCGGGAGGCTGGAAAAAGGTCGGGGAAGTCCGGTGGCCGGACGGCCATACTTTCTTTGCCTTTCTACATACAACCTGCCGGGTGCGGGAGCACAATATGACCGCCCAGGCACTGGGCCCAGGGGCGGCGTTGACTGACGGTATGATGGTTATTTTTTCCTTCCGAAAAAATAACACGCCGCCAATGCTGCAAAAATCCCCGGAAACCGGGGATTTTTGCAGCAGCCTTCACCGCAGTGAAGGCTCTGGCTCTGTTATGGCACTAACGGTTGGATCTGCTCCCCTTCCAGGGCCTTTTCCAGAGTATCGGGGATGCGCTCCATCAGGGCCACCATGCTCCGGGGCTTTTTTATGGGATCATCCTGGGCAAAGGGCACGAAAAACACATCCCGGCGGCATAAAAGCTCCCCGATGTTCCGGGAAGCGGCTCCCAGAGCGTCATTGGTGGACACCGCCAGCACCAGGGGCCTGCCATTGCGCAGATGGGCCTTGGCCGCCATGAGCACCGGAGTATCGGTGATACCCAGGGCCAGCTTTGCCAGGGTGTTGCCGGTGCAGGGGGCGATGACCATGATGTCAAACATCTTTTTTGGTCCGATGGGCTCGGCGGCTACCACTGTGGTGATGCTCCCCCTCTGGCAGATGCCCTCCACCGCCGCCCGGAACTCGGACGCCTTGAAAAACCGGGTGTCCCACTCCCGGGCCGCCGGAGACAGCACCGGATAGACCTGATTCTCTTTGGCCAGCTCCTCCATCACCGGCAAAATCCGGTGGAAAGTGCAAAAGGAGCCGGTGATCCCGAAGCCGATGTTCTTGTTTTTCAGCATCAATTTTCCTCCTCCCAAATGGTGTGCAATGTATCCCGGATGGCCCGGGCGGCGCTGAGGGGTGCGTATTTTCCCGGCAGGCCCGGGGCTTTCCGACAGAGTACCCCTCTTTTCTCCAGGGCGGAAAAATCAGCCCCCCCTGGGTTTTTCGCCCAGGGAAACGCCTCCGTAAAATTTGTGTAAATTGCTATGATTTCCTGCTATTTTGCCAAATTCGCCGGGATGCGGCCCCCTTTCCCCGGCCCTGTGCTATACTGATAACAGAAACAATCTCACTGGGAAAAGAGGAAGATGCCCTATGCCAACCTTTCTGCTCACCGTGGCCGTGGCCGCCCTGGGAGGCTTCATCGGCCGCAAGCTGCGCCTGCCCGCCGGTACCATCATCGGCGCCATGATCGCCGTGCTCATCATGAACATTCTGTGGGACTGCGCCAATGTGCCCGATCCCTTCCGGCCCTATATCCGCATCATGGCCGGGGTTTATATCGGCACCCGCATGAGCGCCAAGGATGTGCTCAGCCTGCGCTCCATCCTCCCCGCCACCATTATGATGGTGTTCGGATTGATTTTCCTCAATCTGTGCGTGGGCATCGGCATCAGCGCCGTCAGCCAGCTGGACCCCAAAACCGCCCTTCTGGCCGCGGCGCCGGGAGGAATCCAGGAGATGACCCTGGTGGCCGATGATCTGGGGGCCGATGCAGGACAGGTGGCTATCTTGCAGACGGTGCGGGTGATCTTCGTCATTGCCTTCATGCCGGCCTTGCTCAAGCGGGCGGCCAGCCATGGCTCTCGCCGGGAGGTGACCCCGGTGGACCCGGCCACCTTGCCCAAGGAGCATTATTCCAAAAAGCAATACATCGCTCTGGCGGTGGCCGGGCTGATTGGCGGACTGCTGTTCAATGCTCTGGACATTCCCTCCGGGGCCATGATCGGGGCCATGCTGGGGGCGATGGTGCTCACCTTTTCCGGCCACCGGGTACAGCTGCCCAAGAATTTCCGCAATGTGACCCAGACTTTCAGCGGGGCCATCATCGGCTCGGGCATGGGCATGGCGGAGGTGCTGGGGCTACGGCAGGTGGCCCTCCCTGCGGTGATATTGGTGCTGGCCCTGGCCTGCATCAACCTGATTGTGGGGTTCTCGGTGTCCCGGTTCGGCAAGCTGGGCCTGACCACTTCCCTGTTTGCCTCGGCGCCCGGCGGGGTGAGTGATATGTCCATCATCGCCGCCGAGCTGGGAGCCGACCCGGCCAAGGTGGCCGCCATGCAGACCCTGCGCATGATCGTGGTGGTGGCATTGTTCCCCACCCTCACCGACCTGGTGGCCCAAATTTTGTAGTGGCGTGTCGCCACGGCCATACTCTCCCCGGCTATCTGCGCTGTTAGCTTTCCTGCTCCGGCGCTGG
>CALLCY010000129.1:0-2397 GCA_938000015.1 uncultured Clostridia bacterium | reverse complement strand
TGTGGGCATCGCCACCGTTACCTCTCAGGTAGTGGCCGCCACTCTGATCCTTGCGGCCCTGCGGAAGGAAGGGGCGGTGTACGAGCTGGATCTGAAACAGGTGCGCTTCACGCCCCGGCTGCTGCGGGATATTGTGAAAATCGGTCTGCCTGCCGGGATTCAGTCGGATATGTACTCCATTTCCAACATTCTCATCCAGGCCAGCGTCAACTCCTTCGGCACCAACACCATTGCCGCCTGGACGGCTCAGGGCAAGGTGGACAGCTTCTTCTGGATGGTGCTGGGTGCTTATGGCGTGTCCATCACCACCTTTGTGGGCCAGAACTTCGGGGCCCAGCAATATCATCGGGTGCGCAAAAGCATCTGGGTGTGCATGGGCATGGCCGCTTTGACCACCATTTTGTTCAGCGTACTCTTCTATTTTGCCGCATCCCCCCTCATCGGTCTGTTCAGCACCGATCAGGCGGTTTTGGCCGAAGGGGTGGACATCATGCGGTTTCTGGCCCCTTGGTATATCACTTTTGTGTGCATCGAAATTTTCTCCGGTGCCATCCGGGGCACTGGAGATTCCCTCATTCCCATGCTCATCACCACCAGCGGCGTTTGTGTGCTTCGGGTGGTCTGGATCTATGCCGTGCTGCCCCTGAATCACACCTTCCACAACCTGGTGCTCAGCTACCCGGTGAGTTGGATTCTCACCTCTATCCTCTTTTTGATCTACTATTTCCAGGGAGGATGGATGCGCCGGAGAATCAAGAAAATGGGATTTTCACCGGAAGAAAAATCTTCAAAAGCCATATAAAGCAGTGAAAGGGGAAGGGAAACATGACACAGATGGAACAAATCGGCGCATTTTTGGAAGAACACCGTCCGGCCATGCTGGAGCTTTGGAAAGAGCTTGTCAACATGGAGAGCTATGTGGGCGAGCCGGAGAATGTGGAAAAGGTGCTCCGGCGGCTCAAAGAGGAATTTGAAAAAGAAGGCTTTTCTTGCCGCATCCAGGATGTGGGCGGCGGTTGGGCCGGTACCCTAGTGGGGATCTGGGGCGAGGAAAACGGAGGCAAACCCATTTTGTTCTCCGGCCATCTGGACACCGTGTTCCCCAAAGGCAGTTGGGGAGAAAATCCTTTCCGCATCGAAGGGGACAAGGCCTTTGGGCCGGGTGCTCTGGATATGAAGGGGGGCGCAGTGATCTCTCTTTATGCCATCAAGGCTCTGAAGCACCTGGGTTATCAAGAAAGCCCCATCAAGATCGTCTTCTCCGGCAACGAGGAAAAGGGGCACCAGGGTTCCACCGGGGCCGAAGTCTTTTTGCAGGAAGGCAAGGACTGTCTCTTTGCCTTCAATATGGAGACCGGCCTGATGGACGGCTGTCTGTGCGTGGGCCGCAAGGGCCATCTGGGCTGCCGTGTGACGGTGGAAGGGGTGGAATCCCATGCGGGCAACGACTTTGAGTCGGGCCGCAGCGCCATCGAGGAGGCCGCGCACAAGGTGCTGGCTATCCAGGCCCTCACCGATCTGGAGGAAGGCACCACAGTGAATGTGGGCGTCATCCAGGGCGGTACGGTGCCCAATGCCGTGGCGGGAAGCTGCCAGATGGATGTGGATATCCGGGTCTTGCAGGAAGTGGGACGGCAGCGGGTCAGAGAAGCCATTCCCCAGATCGTGGAACACTGCCAGGTGAAGGGCACCCGGGGCCATGTGGTCTTTGAAAAGGACGCTCCCATCTATGAAACCGATGAGAAGGTGGAAAAGTTCTATTCCTATGTCTGCCGGGTAGCAGAGCAGGAGGGCTTCCCGGTGCCTGGTCGGAAGGTGCTGGGCGGATTTTCCGATGCCGCCTATATCTCCTTGGCGGGTACGCCGGTGATCTGTTCCTTTGGCGTGCAGGGAGAATGGAACCACACCAAGCGGGAATATGCCTCTGTGCCCTCTCTCACGGAGCGAGCCAGGCTGATCTGCGCCGTAGTGCTCCACCAGAAGGAATTTTAAAAACTCGAAAAAGTGGCTTCTGCCACTTTTTCGATATATTAGGCCCAGGACAACTATTGTCCTGGGCCTGTTTTATTGGGTACGCGGGTGGTCAAATCTTCAATATGGAGGAGTCCTTGTTTTGCTCTTCCATAAGCATATTGAAGGAAGTGGAAGGTGTTTCCGGTGGTATCTTCGCAATAGGTAATTAAAAAACCACAATGTTTTATCATATATCGATTGGCCTGAGGAATTGCCAAGATTTTAGGGATATGCTCCAGTTCAAATGGATAAATGCTGTCATCAAAGTCGGGAGGAAGAGTGAATGGTCGTTCTGCGGGATGATAAGGAAGTAACGCACTTAAAGTAATGTGAACTGGACCAGTAAAAACGGACAATAGACAAAAAGCCCCCTAATGTAGGAGA
>CALLCY010000128.1:0-10280 GCA_938000015.1 uncultured Clostridia bacterium | reverse complement strand
AAGAAATGAGAAAAGCCCCCCATACCCCCAGCAAAAGCAAAAAGAAAAAGGCGCATAAGTTTTTTGCTTTGAGTAAGTCAAGAAATGAATACGGGGGATTTTGATTATTCCTTTAGGAATTAATAAAATTCCCCCACAAATGGAGGATAATACTAATGGAAGGAAAATATCTGTCAGAAGTTATTGATTTTAAAAAAGACATAGCACCATATAAAATAATACAGATTTATTCTGGTGTTGGCTCCGGAAAGAATTACTGGGTAGAGTCATTAGCTAAAGAAGGGTACCGAATTCTGCTCATAACATCCAGAAAAGCCACAGCAGATGCTCAGGCAAAAAAGTTGAAGGGAACGCGCTGGGTTGATTTAGATGAAATAGCTCAGCAAGGCTTTGGAGCTAAAGCACAGAAAAAGGTTATTGTTACCAATGCCGGGATAGAGCAGTTTATAAAAAAGAAATATATTCCAGATGATGAAAAGACCCATATTTGGAGGTATTTTGATTTTATAATTTTAGATGAAGCACATTCTTTGGTGAGCGATGCAACATTTAGCGATAGTCCGTTTCATGTGCATAAATTTTTGAAATTTGTTCAGGAAAGTGCTAAAGACTGCAAATTGGTTTTCATGACGGGGACACCTGAACCAATAGAAAGTTTTTTCTCCGAGAAATTACAAAATAGCTCTGAATATAATTATTTAAATGTTTATGACCGATGTAAGCACATTGATCCAGAAGAAATCTATCTGTATCCTTCTTTCGATATAGAAAAAGAATTATTGTATAATCTTCAAAAGGGTGACCGTATAATTTACTTTGCCAATAGTATAACCAGAATGGAATCCATGGTAGCTAATCTTTGTAATCTTGGTGTAGACGAAAATTGTATTGGTGTTGCATACGCAGATAAAAATAAGCGAGAATTTCCAAAAGCTATCCTGGACAAAAAAGATTTTATTAGGGAAAGTTTGATCAAAGATGAGATGTTACCACCAGAAATTCAGCTTTTTATTTCCACAAGTCAAAACAAGGAAGGCATTAATATCAACAATGATGATATAAAGATTATGGTATCTGAAAGCTGTGATAAAGCGTCTCTTATCCAAATGGCGGGGCGTGTTAGAAAAGGATTAGAAGTTTTAGTAATACTTTATGACGCGCCACAGCATCCACAGACAATAACAGACCTAGATATAGAAGTTGATCATTGGTGTCTTAAAAATGTTAGAGAATTTTGGAAGTACTATGAATTTACTTCTGAGAATACAGAAGAAATAAGTATGATAGAGAAAAAATTTCCTGCAATTAGATATAATTATCTACAACAGAGGTTTGACTTTTATCCCGGAAGGGAGCGAGGTTTTGAGCAAATAAATGAAGACCAACGGTATTTAAGAAATTGTATCGCAACATGGGGAGATCCTCCAAAATATATGGGTTATGAGTGTGTAGCTGGACAAGGTGAGGAAGATATAAAGAAATGGTTTCCTTATTCTGAAGTTGAATTATATCTGGAGAAAAGCTTAAATGAACAAATGGATATATTAGAGAAAGAAATAAACGAGTTTATAGAGAGAGGTGGGTATATTCAAAAGGAAATAACAAAAAAAGATAAACAAATATTTTTAGACCAACTGAATGGTATTTTAGAGGAGATAGGATGCAATTTCGATGCACTAGGAATTAAAAAACCAGTTAAGCAGTTAAATCCATTTCTAAAAAAATTTGGTTATATACTTTCTGATGTCCCTGGGCATAGGAAAGGAACTCTTTTTGTACTTAAAAAATTGGACTAAGACGCAGATTAGATATTGTATTACAAAAAATCATCCCCCAGAAAAGCTGTTAAGCCGATCTGGGGGATTATTTTTGAGGAGGGGATGAATTATCGGTACGCCCCAAAATATAGTCAGTGGATGTTTTATATAAGTCAGCTAGAGCAATTAAAATATCAGTGGGGATATCTCTATAGCCTTGTTCATATCGAAAGTACTGAGGTTGCGGCATTTTGAGATATTCAGCAACTTGCCGTTGTGTAAGATCGTGATCTTCACGCAAATCACGTATTCGTTTATAATATGCCATTTTACACCTCTTAATATCCAAATGGATATCTTGACATTACACTAATTTTGCGTAAAATGACTATTAGATATCCATTTGGATATCAAAGAAGAAAGGGAGAATATGAATATTATGAAAGACAGATTTGTGATGAGATTTGCTGGAAAGATGACAACATTTGCCGAGGATGAGTTAAATAAGTTTTTGGACGAACATCCTGACTATCGTATTGTGTGTATGACATACGCACACCAAAGTGCTTTCTACTATGGTATTATTGCGTATTTTGAAAAGATTAAATAAAGGAGATTGGTTTATGAAAGCGCTTAAATCAGCATTATATGTTGCTAGTATTGTTCTAATATTAGCAGCGTGCAGTAATGAGAAAGCAAACCATTTTGAGCCAGTAGAAGAAAAATATTATAAACATTATATTGGTGTATTGGATTTTGGAGCCTATACAGGTTTGCAAGTGTCAGAAACATGTGATGAAGAAGGACCATATACTTATCTGGATGTAGAAGATGATATGGTAATCAATTATGTTGATCTATTGAAAGAAAAGGGGTTTGTAGACGATGCAACGCCAAGTTATTGGCTTAATCTAGCAGGAATAGAGACAAACGATACAATTTATTTAAAAAATGCAAATTATCAAGTTCAGCTATTATACGATTCAGATGGAAATATTTTGGTCGTTGGTATTTTTTAATAGGGAGCATAGAAAAATGCTGAAGGGCAGTTAGGCGTGGAAATAGGAAAATGAAGGAGGGGAAACACAATGAAAAGAGAGGTATGGATTTTAATAATTGCCGGGATGTGCCTTTCATTATGTGCTTGTAGCAAAAGCGAAGCAGCTACAAAGGTAGACAATATGATCTCAGAAATAGGTGAGGTCACACTGGAAAGCGGGGTAAAAATAACGGCGGCGGAAGAAGCGGCTGATGAGCTGAAAGAATCAGAGTATAAGCAGTTGGAACAAATTTCTGTACTGAAAGAAGCAAGGAAAACCTATGACCAGCTGATGGAAGAAAAAAGAATTGAAGAAAATAAAGCGGCAATTGCTGAGCTGGAATCGGCTATTGACTCGATTGGTACTGTAACTTTGGAGCAAGAATCGGTGATTTCTGATATTAGAAAGCAATATAATCGGGCCAATAAAGAAGTGCAGGCTGGTGTGCCAAACTATAAAATACTGGAACAGGCCGAAGAGCAACTGAGCAATCTGAAGGTGCAAAATGTTATCAATTTGATTGATCGAATAGGGCAAGTAACATTAAACAGCGAGGAAGCGATCAATACAGCGAAGAACTTTTACAGTAAATTATCTTCTGATGAGAAAACAAGAGTAACAAATTATGATAGTGTGGAAGCCGCTTCTCAAAAGTTACAAGAACTCAAGATGGAAAAGCGGGTAAAAATATTGTGAGAGTAACCAAACTCCAGGTCAGTAAACCAGATTCTGTGGGTGGCGTGGATATATTTTTTGGATTTAGAAATATGTCTGAGAAGGTCATAAAATATATTACATTTGAAGTAGTACCATATAATGCGGTTGGAGATATGGTATACTGCGAAATTCGTGATTATGCGAATTTTAGAGGACAAGCTACAGGGCCGTATGCACAGGGGCAAGGGCTCACTGGAAATTATGATTGGTATTGGGCGAACGCATGGTATAATTCCACTATTGCAAGTATTCAGTTAAGGGGAATAGATATTGAATATATGGACGGCACAAGCGTATCTTTATCTGGAAACGAACTAAATTATGTTATATATTGACATACATAAAGCACCAACTTGTTATCAGTGTTACACAAACAGCCTTGCTCACTAATTAGAGCAGGGCTGTGCTTTTTGCTTGCTTCTATCTTTATTGTCTGGTATTATATATCTGTACAAATAAACTGTGCTATACATAGCGAATTGTGTGGTGCATGAGAGGAAGTAAATTCAGTCAAAAAGTTCTGAAAATGGTTGTTTTTTGCGTTTTTCTTTATCAAGAACATGAACAAGCTTCTGGAAATGCTGGAAGATAATGACGATGTGCAGAATGTGTGGCACAACTGGGAGAATCCCACCGAAGCGTAAGAACAAAAAAGAGCTGGGCCTTTGGCCCGGCTCTTTTTTTTATTCTTTGTAGGTCAGAGTGATGAGAACATTGTAAAGGATGTATGGATTTTTCAGCAAAGGGAAGCAGTAGGTTCGCTCTAGTGTGTATACTTTCAGGCTGTGGCAGGAGGCCAGAGAGCAGCCAGAAATGGAGGAGAGAGGAAGATCTATCTTTCGGCCCCACAGAGCATATCCATACAGGCGATGGTTGGTGATGGTCAGGGAGATTTTTGTGGATAATCGATGGAACCACAAAGAAAACGCCCCTATGATCCCCCAGATCAAAAACAAGGGGATAAAATCACCATGGAAAAAGAGATAAAGCAGGGAAAGAAGAAGCAATGCACACCAAAAAGCGCGCCCTATGGCTGGTGGCAGGGATAGGTGCTCCCCACAGGCCAGGATCTTTTCAGAGTGTTTCATCGTTCTCCCCCTCCATATTCCCTGTGGAGAGTGTAACAGAAATAAATATAATAGTCAACTAAAAATAAAGATTATAGTTTCTTAATAGCAGATAATAGCCCGTATACACTAAGATAGAGGTGGTTGTATTGGACTATGCATTGCTGGGGAAACGGATTCGGGATGAGCGGCTGCTTTTGCGCCTGACCATAGAGCAGCTGGCCGAAAAGGTGAACAAAAGCACCAATTACATTGGACAGATTGAGCGCTGTGATGGAAAACCCAGCCTGGAGACCATTGTGGATATTGCCAATGCCCTGGGCACCACAGTGGACAGTCTGCTGCGGGACAGTTTGCCCGCAGCCCAGCGGGATGGAACAGACCAGGAGCTGCTGTCTCTTTTTGCCTCGCTGGATGCAAAAGGGAAAGCCTTCTTGCTGGATGTGGTCAAACGGTATGTATATTATTATGGAAAGCAGCCAGAGTAAAACAAAAGACCGGCCAACGGCCGGTCTTTTGTTTTACTATTTTCCAAATACCTCTTTGGCTCGGGCCATGTTTTCGGTGACCTGCACACCGAAGGGACAGCGGCTTTCGCAGGCCCGGCAACTAATGCACTGGGAGGCATGGGCACTCAGCTCTTCATAATGGGCCTGTACGGTAGGAGGAGGCGTTTGTCCTTCTTCCACCAGATCCAGCAGTTTGTGGACTTGAGCGATATTGATATGGGAAGGACAGGGCAGGCAATGGTTACAGTACATACACTTGCCCTTGAGAGAAAATTGGGGCGTGGAGGCCAGGATCACCGAATAATCTTTTTCGTCCGGGGAAGCCGCTTCATACCGGAGGGCTTCTGTCATTTCTTCCGGTGTGCGCACACCCACCAGCACGCTGCCCACCGCTGGCCGATCCATGGCATAGTGGATGCATTGGATGGGGGAGAGGGCCACGCCGAAGGGGGAGCGCTGGGCAGAAAGGAGGGAGCCGGCTGCCAGGCTTTTCATCACAGTGATGCCGATGTTTTCCCGTTGGCAGGTTTCATAGAATTTGGCCCGCAGGGGATGCATTCCCAAAAGGGGCTGCTGATAGGTGGCAGGGTCAAAGAGTGGGGCGGTGGAGCCCAAACCATCGGGGAGCAGATCGTAGGCCGGGTTGATGCTGAAGAGGATCACATCCACGATGCCGCTTTCGATGGCCCGCAGGCCGATGTGAGGATCGTGGGTGCTGATGCCAATGGTGCGCACCGTGCCTTGTTGTTTTAGTTTTTGAGCATAATCCGCCGTGCCCCCGGAGAAGATTTGGTCGAACTCCTGGTCGGTGTCCACACAGTGGAACATACCAATATCCATATAATCGGTATCCAGACGATGAAGCAGATCTTCGAAGAAGAACTGGGTCTCTTTTAGTTCACGGGTGCGGCCATATTGTCCGTCTTTCCATCGGGCGCCAAAATGGCCCTGGATAAGCACTTTGTCCCGTCTTCCCTTCAAAGCCAGGCCGATATCCTGGCGCACATTGGGCTCGGACATAAACACATCCAGAATATTGACGCCGCCTTCCAAAGCGGTATCCACCACCCTGTGGATGGTTTTGGCGTCCAGCCCCTCCAGATGTTCACAGCCAAGGCCGATCTCGCTGGCTTGCAGTCCGGAGCGGCCCAGGGTTTTATAAATCATATGCGGCCACCTCTTTTCATGGATTTATCTTTATTGTAGCACGGGGAAAACAGTGGGACAAGGGAAAAGAAAGGAGCGCCCCGAAGGGCGCCCCAGAAAACGGAGGAGTGTGTAGTTTTATTCGGCCCAGCTCATCTGTTCGAAACGGGTCAGGCCGGCGGGGGTCAGATTGGCACCCTGAAGCTTGCTGTTGAAAGCCCGCACATTGCTGCCCTGGTACAGGGGGATCTGGGGGCACAGCTGGTTCAGAGTCTTGTTCAGCTCCACGATGGCCGCATCACGGGCGTCATCATCAATGGTGGAGGCGATGGCATCGATCTGAGCATCGATTTCCGGATTGTTGGTACGGGTCTGGTTGGAAGAACCGATGGAATTGCTGTGGAACACACCCTTGAGGAAGGTGACGATATCGGTGGAAGAATAGCCGCCGATGGAAGCGGTGAAGTTGCCTTCTGCGGTCACCGACACATAGGTGGCGGTATCCAGGCTTTCGATTTCGCAGTTGATGCCGATTTCCTTCAGGTTGGCCTGGATCACTTCGGCCATACGGCGCTTGCCTTCGTTGGAGCAGAGGATGCTCAGCTCAATGGAAGCCGGGTCCACACCGGACTGCTCCAGCCATTCCTTGGCCTTTTCCACATCGTAGGTGTCACCGTTTTCCTCGCTGGTGGAGCTCATGCCCACAGGCAGCTGAGAGACAGCCACGCTGCCCAGGCCGTTGGTGGCCACGGTGACCAGGTCTTCCTTGTTGATAGCGCAGTTGATGGCGTGGCGGACAGCTTCATTGTCCAGACCGGGTTTTTCGTTGTTCAGAGTCATCCAGGAAAGGATGTTGGATTTGGACTGGACGGTGTCCAGCTCTTCGCTCTCTTCGATGCGCTCCAGATCCACCGTTTCCACTTCCATGAGGAAGTCTACTTCACCGGCCTCCAGGGCGATGGTGCGGGCAGAGCCTTCGGGAACGATCTTCCAGGTCATGTCCTTGATGGCGGGAGCGCCGGCATAATAATCTTCAAAGGCTTCAAAAGTGATGGAAACACCGCTCTGCCAGTCTACAAATTTATAAGGACCGGTGCCGATGGGGTTCTTGCCAAAGTCATTGCCGCTCTCGATGAGCTCTTTGGGCAGAATGGCGTTGCCGTGGTTGGACAGGTCATAAAGCAAAGTAGCTGTGGGAGTGGGAGTGGTGATTTTGACGGTGTAATCATCCACTGCGGTGACAGTTTCCACTGTGGTGGTGTAGTTGGAAATGTCGGTGCAGGTCTTGGCCCGCTCCAGAGAGGCCACCACATCTTCGGCGGTCATGTCGCTGCCGTCGTGGAACTTGACGCCCTGGCGCAGGTGGAAGACCCACTCGGTATCGCTGGTGTTTTCATAGCTTTCCGCCAGGTCGGCCACAGGCTGCATGTTTTCATCCATGGTCACCAGTGTGTTGTAGGTGAGCAGATTCATGTAGATACCTGCCAGAGCGTTGTGCTCTGTGGGGGACAGAGTGGAAGGCTCGCTGCCGGTGGCGATGACAATGCTGTCCTTGGCCGGCGCTTTTTCTTCTTTTTTGTCCTCCGTCTGGCTGCCCTTGGTGTTTTCCTGGGCTGTGTCTTTCTGGCATCCGGCCAAAAGGCCCAGGGACAGAATCCCGGCCAAAGCCAGAGCCAAAAGCTGCTTTGTGCGTTTTTTCATAATGGCACCTCTTTAAAAATGTTAAAAAAGTATGTCGGATCTATGTCCGTAGGGTATTGTAGCGGGGAAAAAAGTCAAATGCAACCTTTATTTAATATTGCGATAGGGTAAAGCAGCGTTATTGAATGTGTCTATAATAACTCAGGATATTTTGTGCAAAAGGACGGAAAATTTTAGAAGAGGGAGAAAAAGGAACTTTTGGAAAAGGGAATCGTCTAATGGAGTAAGCAGCTCTTTAAAACACGAAAGGAGAGGACGGGACATGAAAAGAATCATGGCGTGGATCGTGGCAATGACGCTTCTGCTGGGGATGGCCCCCAGCGCTTTGGGAGCATCGGAAGAGTGGAATCAGCAGGCCCAGCAGGTCACCCAAAAGGTCAAGGCTCTTCTCGGGATCGGCGATGAATACACCGATTTCCACAGTGAGTATCAGACCAACGAAGGGGTGCCTTTGTGGATGCTCAACTGGAGCTTGGGTGAGCTGCGGCTGACAGTGGAGGCTACTGCTCAAGGGCAAGTGATGGAATACCGGCTAGATGATGGGGATTATTCCTCTCAGGAGCCGGGGTTTGCTCCTTCTGTGCCCAAGGTAAGTGATGCCCAGGCTTTGAAGTTGGCCCAGGCCTTCATCGACAAGCTGCTGCTGGAGGGGGAAAGCGTGAAGCTGGAGGCTTCACAGATCAGCCGGGGCGGCGATGAGATCTGGTTTTATTTTGATATTGCCCTCCATGGCTTGCCCTCCCCCTTGTCTGGACGGATCACCCTGGACGGGGAAGATGGAACGGTGATTTCCTATCGCCGCACCAATCCGGAGAACTATCGGGGCGGCGTGGATAGCCCCAAGCCTTCGGTGACTTTGGAGCAGGGCCGGAGCACCTTGCAGGGAACCCAGAAGCTTCAGCTGGAATACACCCGGCAGATGGAAAACGGCACAGAGAGCCAGCAGGCTCATTTGCGCTATGTGCCGGTGAGCGGGGACAATTATGTGGTGGATGCCTTTACCGGAAAAGCGGTCAACCTGTCCCAGCTGTGGCAAGAATACTATAAGGAATCCGGCGATCAGGAAAGCGGAGGCAGCAACTCTGCTGCGGACGGCGGTTTGAGCGAAGTGGAGCTGGAGGGGCTGGGCAAGCTGGATCAGATCCTGGAAGAGAAGGAACTGGACAGTTTGCTGCGGCAGATGCCTCAGTTGGCCCTGCAGGATTTTCAGTTGGCCGAGACGGCCTACTATTATAACAAGGAAGACGATTGCTATACCGCATCCCTCAGTTATACACGGCAGAAGGGAGAGGTGCGGGAATACAAAAATGCCACCGTCAATGCTTCCGATGGACAGCTGATCCGGTTCTTTGCCTTTGGAGACGAAGAGCGGGAGGCTTTGGAAGGAGAAGCGGCTATGGCAAAAGGCCGGGCCTTCCTGGAAACCTATTTCCCCCAGCAGTTCAGCCAGGTGGGAACCTATGAGGGAAGCAGTCTGCAAGGAGAAGGCGTGGTGCTGGTGCGTCAGGCAAACGGCGTGCCTTTCCCGGAAAACTATTACCGTATGAGCTTTGACAAGCAGACTGGCGCCCTGCTGTCCTTTCAGGGGCAATGGGATGAAGATGTGACCTTTGCAGGCGAAGAAGGGATCATCTCCCTGGAGCAGGCCGAGAGCATCTGGAAGGAAGCTCATCCGGTGGAGCTGGGGTATTCGGCAGCTCCCACCGATCAGGGGGATAAATTGATGCTAGCCTATCAGTATACGGAGGAGGCCAAGCAGGTTTATGGTGTGGATGCACTGTCCGGCGATGCTCTGCGCAATCAGTGGGAACAGGTGCAGGTTTCTTATACCGATATAAAGGAAGGGGACAGCGAGATTTTGGCCCTGGCCCAGATGGGCGTGGGCTTCAAGAGCGATCTGTTCCAAAAGAACAAGGCGCTGACCCAGGCGGATCTGCTGGCCTTCCTGGTGTCGGCTCAGGGTCAGTATTACGATCCTCAGGTGCCGGAAGAGCTGGAAAGCCTGTACTGGAGTGCCTATGAGCTGGGCATTCTGGAAAAGAGCCAGCGGCAGGAGGACGCCCTGATTACCCGGGGGCAGCTGGTGAAGATCATTCTGGATATGTCGGGCTATGGCAAGGCGGCCGGAATGTGGCAGATCTATCAGTGCAACTTCAGCGACGCCGGAAAGATCCCCAAGGAATATTACGGTTATGCCGCCATTGCCCAGGGATTGGGCATGGTGAAAGGAAATGGCAGCGGCCGGTTTGCGGCTCAGGATACCGCTACCCGAGAGCAGATGGCGCTGATGTTTTACCGCTTTATGAATCGTCCCGTATAGACAAAAAGCCAAAGAAGCGGCCC
>CALLCY010000127.1:0-12372 GCA_938000015.1 uncultured Clostridia bacterium | reverse complement strand
CAGCAGAATACGGGATGGTAATATTGAAAAAGATAATAGAGTTTGGGTAATTAATATAAAAAGTAAAACGTAAACCGGCCGGTGGGGTTGATATAGTACTTGGTATTCTCATCCAGCAAATTCTGGGGAATGGCTTCTTTGATGACATGCTCCATGATGTCCTGGCGCAGAGTTTCCATCTCCACTTCCGGGCCGTGCTGGGAGGAAACCACCACAGCATCCACCCGAGAGGGAACACCGTCCTGGTATTCCACCGTCACCTGGGCTTTTCCATCGGGGCGGAGATAGGGCAGAACCTTCTCTTTACGCACCTTGGTCAGCTGACGGCACAGCTTATGGGCCAGCATAATGGGCATGGGCATCAGCTCGGGGGTCTCATCGCAGGCAAAGCCGAACATCATGCCCTGATCCCCAGCGCCATTGTCCTCGTCCTGCTCCGCCTGGCTTTTTGCTTCCAGCGAACGGTCCACGCCCATGGCGATGTCGCTGGACTGTTCGTCAATGGAGGTGATGACGGCACAGGTGTCGCAGTCAAAGCCATACTTGGCCCGGTCATAACCGATCTGGCGCACCACTTCCCGGGCGATGTGGGGAATATCTGCATAGCAGCTGGTGGTGATCTCGCCCATCACATTGATCATGCCGGTGGTGCAGGTGGTCTCGCAGGCCACCCGGGCCTGGGGATCTTTTTCCAGAATGGCGTCCAGCACCGCATCGGAAATCTGGTCGCAGATTTTGTCAGGATGTCCCTCGGTCACCGATTCAGAGGTGAAAAATCTTTTTTCCATGGATATGCTTCCTTTCTTTGTTTTTCATAGCGTCCCGGTAGAGACGATGCCTGACAGGCAAAAAAAGCGCCCCGCCAGGCGGAGCGCAATCAGTCGAAGGTCCCTCATCTCTCGATACACTACCGCCGGATTTGGCACCTTGCAAAAATGCAGGTTGCCGGGCTTCATCGGGCCGTTCCCTCCGCCACTCTTGATAAGGCTATGAAGTTTTTTCTTTCTGCATTATATCAGTTTTTTCCCCATTGTCAATCCCTCTGTCGATTTTCCTGAGAATATAGGCTATTTCTCTGTCAAAATGTTCTTCCATCGTCTGCTTTGGCAAATCGCTGCCCATCCTGTATCCGTTTGACAAAACAAGAGAAAACATTGGAAAATCACTTGCACTGTTTTGGAAAATTTATTATAATGTTCCTTGAGGAAAACAGAATAAATGCGGCAGGCCATAAGTGTTGCAGCACCTATGGCCCTGCGCGGGTGTAACAGGCACCCACACAACGGATATCCGTACCACAATACTATTATACCCTTGCGAGCCTTCCCTTTGCAAGTGGTATCCTATTATTATGTCGTATGAATCGTGCTGTGTGGCAGCTTTTTGCCCGCACAGCACGATTTTTGTTTTCCTTGCGGATAGCGCGAGGGGGCACAAGCCCCCTTGTCCCTACCGTGAGAAAACAATATTACGAAGGAGAGAACCACATGAAACTCGCAAAAAAGATCGCATCGGCATTCCTTGCCCTGTCCCTTTGTATGGGGCTGCCGGCACCTGCTTTCGCCGCCAATACGGTGGAGCTGCATGAAGACGGAGGCGTCTTTGGACAGTATACGGTAAAGCTGACCGGTGTGCTGTCGCAGCAGGAAATGACAATCGAATGGGGCTATGGGAATGACCTCTGCTGGTCTCCGGAAAGACCTTACACAGCCACTGCATACACCGTTTCGGCAGATGAATTCACCTTTTCCGAAACCGTTGTGGATTCCGAGGGTGACCTCAATGACTATGAAAATTCCCCAGATCTGCGGAATATTATAGCATTGAAGAAAGGAGTAAACGGATGGACAGGATACGGATTGGAGCATGACCATCCGGAAGGTTTCGCCCTTACCAATTACCAGAACATCTTGAAGCCTGCAATGGATGAATATGATATGTTCTATATGGCCAGCGGTGCAGGCGACTTCTTCATCATTCTGGATGGGGAGATAAGTACCGTTCCTGGTGATCAGTTTACCGATGTTGCCCCCAAGGCCTATTACTATGATGCAGTAAAATGGGCACTGGACAAAGGTATCACCTCTGGCACCAGTGCAACCACATTCAGCCCGAATTCTGCCTGCACCACAGCGCAGATCCTCACATTCCTGTGGCGAGCCAACGGCTCCCCGGAACCTGCAAAAGCTTCTGCATTTACCAATGTTCCCGCAGATGCCTACTATGCAAAAGCTGCTGCATGGGCTGCTGAAAAAGGTCTCATTTCCGGTACGACCTTTGACGGCAACGCCCCCTGTACCCGCATCGAAACCGTTTCTTATCTGTGGAAGCTGGCCGGTAAACCCGGTTCTATCCTCCCCAGCGCATTTATGGATGTTCCCAAAGGCACAGATGAGATGAAAGCCGTTACTTGGGCCGTTGAACAGGGAATCACAGTAGGCACAGGTAGACTTACTTTCTCCCCCAATGATTCCTGCACTCGCGGTGAAATTGTTACATTCATCTATCGGGATATCACCAAATAATTTTTTACGCCAAAATGGAGCACCATGGCAACATGGCTGCTCCATTTTTCTTTTTTTCAAAAATGTGTATCTTTTTCGTAAACATTTCTTTTTTCCCCTCGACATTGGCTTTCTCCTTGATTATAATCAAAGAAAACATTGAACTTCAAACTTTCAGGCCTGAGCCTGACCAAGGAGAGTGAAACGATGAATCCCACTTCCCAAAACGGAAAAAAGCCGGAAGGCCCCAAGCGCCTGCGGCGTTCCTTGATTTTTTACTATGTGGGGCTTTTGCTGGTTGTGATCGTGATGAACCTTTTGCTCAGCCGCGATCCCATCCAGATCGATTACAGCGAGTTTGTCAAAATGCTGGACGATGGCAAGGTGGCCGTGGTGCAGCTGACCCAGGACGAAATCGCCATCAAACCCAGTGACAAAAATGACCCCAACATTTATGTCACCGCCGATGTGGGTGATCCCCAGCTGACAGACCGGCTGCTCAGCAGCGGCGTCCAGTTCGGCGGCGTCATTCAAAAAGAGCTGCCTGCTGCGGTATCCATGGTGCTCAGCTTTGTGGTGCCCTTTGCCCTGATGGCGCTGCTGGGCACATTCATGTTCCGCATGATCGCCAAAAAAATGGGCCCGGGCAACGCCATGTCCTTTGGCAAGAGCAACGCCAAGGTCTATGTGGAAGCCCAGACCGGCAAGACCTTTGCCGATGTGGCCGGACAGGATGAAGCCAAGGAAGCTCTTCAGGAGCTGGTGGACTTCCTCCATGCTCCGGAAAAATACAGCAAAATTGGCGCTCAGCTGCCCAAAGGCGCCCTTCTGGTAGGCCCTCCGGGCACCGGCAAAACCCTGCTGGCCAAGGCAGTGGCCGGTGAAGCAGGCGTTCCCTTCTTCTCCATTTCCGGCTCGGAATTTGTGGAGATGTTCGTGGGCATGGGTGCCGCCCGGGTGCGGGATCTGTTCAAGCAAGCCCAGGAAAAAGCCCCCTGTATTGTCTTTATCGACGAGATCGACACCATCGGCAAACGCCGAGACTCCGCCATGGGCGGAAACGATGAGCGGGAGCAGACCCTCAACCAGCTGCTCAGCGAAATGGACGGCTTTGATGGCAGCCGGGGCGTGATCATCCTGGCGGCTACCAACCGGCCGGAATCTCTGGACCCGGCTCTGCTGCGTCCCGGCCGCTTCGACCGGCGCATCCCGGTAGAGCTGCCCGATCTGGAAGGCCGCATCGCCATTCTAAAGGTCCATGCCAAAGATGTGCATGTGGCCCCTGGCGTGGATTTCGGCGTAATTGCCCGGGCCACCGCTGGCGCTTCCGGTGCAGAGCTGGCCAACATCATCAACGAAGGTGCTTTGCGGGCTGTGCGCTGCGGCAGAGACCAAGTGGAACAGCAGGACTTTGAAGAGGCTGTGGAAACGGTCATCGCCGGTTACCAGCGGAAAAACTCCGCCATCAACGAAAAAGAAAAACAGATCGTGGCCTACCACGAGATCGGTCATGCCCTGGTGGCCGCCAAGCAAAAGGATAGCGCTCCGGTGCACAAGATCACCATTGTTCCCCGGACTTCCGGCGCTTTGGGCTATACCATGCAGGTGGACGAACAGGAGCGGAAGCTGCTCAGCCGTGAAGAAGCCCTGGCCAAGATCGCAACCCTCACCGGCGGCCGGGCCGCCGAGGAGCTGATCTTCGGTACCGGTTCCTCCGGCGCTTCCAACGACATTGAACAGGCCACCAAGCTGGCCCGCACCATGATCACCCGCTATGGCATGAGCCCCCACTTTGACATGATGGCTCTGGAAACGGTAACCAACCAGTACCTGGGCGGGGACAGTTCCCTCACCTGCTCTCCCTCCACCGCCGCCAAGGTGGACGAAGAGGTGCTTCAGGTGATCAAAAGCTGCCATGCCAAGGCTTCGGAGATCCTGGCGCAGAATGTGGAAAAACTCCATGCTCTGGCGGCCTATCTTCTGGAAAAGGAGACCATCACCGGAGAAGAGTTCATGGCCATTCTCAATCAATAAGAAACTGCCCTCAAGGAAAACCCTTGAGGGTATTTTTTTGCCTCTGCAAGATTCTGTTGGAAAATATCCAGGAGAAATTCAGACCCATGGACTGGTTTCTCCATCTGGAAACCGCCAAACCCCACTTTGTTTAGACATTATCATAAACTTAAATCTTTTTTGCATCATTCATCTTTATTGACATTTTATTTTTGTCATGATATTATGCTAACATAAAGATCTATTCTATTTTTATTTGCAACAGCAGGAACAAAGGAGGGTTTGATGATGAAAAAATATACAGGGATTCTCTGCCTTTTGGCCCTTCTGCTTCTTTTAGCCCCAGGCTGCCATCAGGAGAAAGCGGAAAAAGGCGAAGTGGAGCAAGAACAAACAAATGGGCAGGCCAAAGAGGAAAATGAAGTGCCCACCCTCACCGCTCTGCCTACTGCAAAGGAACGGATGGAAGCGCTGCAAAGCCTGTCGGAAGAAGGGCGCAAGGCTTACAACGATCAGATCTACGCTTTGCTCAATGAATGTTCCTCCCAGGACATTTACGACGGTCTGAAAAAAGAGCTGGAAACCTGGAGCACCCAGGTGGAAGGTGTCACCTTTACCGATGTGTCCATTGAAGTCTATCAGGACCCCTTGCTGATACAGGATGGTACTGACAAGCGGCAATACCGGAACATCACGGCGAACATCCAGCTTTTCTATGATCCTTCTTCGGTAGAGGGAGAAGAAAAGCAAGTGATGGAGCCACTTTTGGAAGAGGCCCAGCAGACCATCCGCCAAAGTCCTTATTCCCTCCGACTTGATACCATCTGGTTGGCTTTCACCGACCAAGACACCGACTACCCCAACTACACCATGGACAATGTAAGCTGGGGCACCAATGATGCAAACGAACCTGCATCTCCCATCCCTCCGGAAGAGCAGACCCTGCAAACCCTGGCCTATGAAAAGATTGCCGCCTTCAACGACCAGGAATTTTCCGGTGAAAACTATGCAATGCTGCCCTATTCCATCATGTCTCTCTATCGCTTTGGCGTGACCCAGGACTCCCCGGTACTGGAATGTGAAGTCCGTATCCAGGAGCAAAACAGCGATGATCCCCAGGTCTTCACTCAAAAGCTGGAAGCCCTGGCCCAGGAACTGGCCGATGAGTGGATGGGCGAAAGCGCCGCTCTGGACACACTGGGATTCACCACCGCCAGAATTACCTTTGACCTGCGCTATGCCTCTGGCGATCCTCTGATCTACGAGTTCCCTCTGGGTGGAGCATAAAAATGCCTATACGCAAAAAAGGAGCCGTTCGGCTCCTTTTTTTCTTGCAGAACATTTATTTCTCGCAGTGGTGGCCGCAGCCGCCCTGCTCGTGATGGCCGCAGTGATGATGCTCCCCTTCATGATGGTGGTTGCAAGTGGCCTGGGTATTCTGTTTCAGCTCTCCTTTGGCAAAAGCCTGGGCCGCCTGATCCGCATCCCCTTGAATGCCGGGATAGACCTGGATGCCTGCCTGGGCAAGGGCCACCTGAGCTCCGCCGCCGATGCCGCCGCAGATCAGAGTCTCCACCTGATGCTCTTTGAGAAAAACCGCCAGAGCGCTGTGACCGGCACCGCCGGCATCCACCACTGTGCCCTTGTCGGCCTGGCCGTTTTCCACCTGATACATCTTGAACTGCTGGGTTTTGCCAAAGTGCTGGAACACCTGGCCGTTTTCATAGGTTACTGCGATTTTCATGGTGAATCTTCTCCTCCTTTTTGCAATGGGCCCGGCGGCAGGAATGGCCGCAGCCGCCCCCATGAGGGCATACCTCCACCGAACCTCCCTCAATGACCAACCGTCGGCCTTCCACCAGAAAGGCCGCCAGCTTCCTCCGGGCACTTTCGTAAATACCAGTGACAGTGGGCCGGGAAATGCCCATCTGCTGGGCACATTGCTCCTGGGTATAGCCCATGTGATCCATGAGACGAATGGCTTCAAATTCATCCACCGTCATCCGCAACACCTCTCCCCCGCCCTCTTCCGGCCCAAACCGGCAGCGCTGGGGCATGGCACACACCCGACGGCATTTCTGAGGCCTTGGCATCCCGATCCCTCCTTTTCTGACTTATGTTAGATATATAGTACTCCCATTTTCAACTTATGTCAATAACCTCACTCATATTGTGAAAAATCAATCAATGCTTTCCCTTTTAAAGAATTACCGTTATAATACTCATAGACGCATCACAGGAAAGCGGCCCTGGCCGCAAAGGAGGAAACATTGTGAGCAGATTAAATATCAACACCCCCAACGCTGCCCAGCAGGTAGTAGAGGGGCTTTACCGGGATGTGGAGCGGCGCATCATCGCCAGCCCGCCGGGACTGTGCCCGGTAGACTTGTCCGCATCCTTTCTGAAAATGTGCCATGCCCAGACCTGCGGCAAATGCGTGCCTTGCCGTGTCGGCCTGGGAGCTCTGAGCCAGCTGCTGGAAGATGTGCTGGACGGCAAAGCCACCCTGGACACCATCGACCTGATTGAACGCACCGCCCGGGCCATCAAAAACTCGGCCGACTGCGCCATTGGTTTTGAAGCCGCCGACATGGTGTTGCGGGGCGTCATCGGCTTCCGGGACGACTATGTGGAGCACATCGTCAACCGCCGCTGCCTGTTGCAGTTGAACCAGCCGGTTCCCTGCGTGGCCCTGTGTCCTGCCGGTGTGGACATTCCCGGCTATGTGGCCCTCATCGGCGAAAAACGCTATGCCGATGCTGTGCGCCTGATCCGCAAGGACAATCCCTTCCCGGTGGCCTGTGCCCTAGTGTGCGAGCATCCCTGCGAAGCCCGCTGCCGCCGTAATATGATCGACGACAGCATCAATATCCGCGCTCTCAAGCGCTATGCCGTGGACCATTGCGGCGAAGTTCCCGCACCTCCCTGTGCTCCCAGCACCGGCAAAAAGGTGGCTGTGGTGGGCGGCGGCCCCGGCGGATTGAGTGCCGCTTACTTTCTCTCCCTCATGGGGCATAAGGTGACGGTGTTTGAAAAGCGCAAACGGCTGGGCGGCATGCTGGCCTACGGCATCCCCAGCTACCGTCTCCCCGCCGGACGGCTGGAGGAGGACATTCAGCACATCCTGTCCACCGGCGTGGAAGTGGTGCACACAGAAGTGGGCACTGAACTTCCCCTCAAGGATCTGCGAGAGGATTTTGACGCCATGTACATCGCCATCGGCGCCCAGACCGACAAAAAGATGGGTATCGAAGGGGAGGACAAGCGAGGCGTGATGAGCGCTGTGGAGATGCTGCGGAACATCGGCGACGGCCTGCGGCCCGATTTCGCCGGCAAGAAAGTGGTGGTCATCGGCGGCGGCAATGTGGCCATGGACTGCACCCGCTCGGCCAAGCGTCTGGGAGCGGAAAGCGTCACCTGCGTCTATCGCCGCCGTCAGGCCGACATGACCGCTCTGCCGGAAGAGGCCGAAGGTGCCATTGCCGAAGGCTGCGAACTGGCTACCCTGATGGCTCCGGTACGCATCGAAGCCGACGATGAGGACAATGTCACCGCTCTGTGGGCCCAGCCCCAGATCGTCGGTCCCATGGATTCCTCCGGGCGGCCCCGGCCCCGAAAGGCAGATGCCCCCGAGGTGCGCATCCCCTGCGACATCGTGGTGGTGGCCATCGGCCAGGGCATTGAGACCCAGCCTTTCGAAGAATACGGCGTGCCCATCAAGCGAGGCGTCATCGAAGCCCTCAGTTCCAGCGACATTGAGAATTTCAACGGCATTTTCGCCGGCGGCGACTGCGTCACCGGCCCGGCCACTGTCATCCGCGCCATTGCCGCCGGTAAGGTGGCTGCTGCCAACATTGACGAATACCTGGGCTTCCATCATGTTATCACCTGTGATGTGGAGATCCCTGCCCCCAGCCTTTCCGATCGGCCTGCCACCGGAAGAGTCAACCTCACCGAGCGGGTGGCCCAGGAACGGCAGAAGGACTTTGAACTTTTGGAATGCGGCATGACCGAAGAGGAAGCCATGCAGGAATCCCATCGCTGCCTGCGGTGCGACCACTTTGGCTACGGCGTATTCAAAGGAGGGAGAATCAAACAATGGTAAATCTCACCATAGATCATATTCCGGTGACTGTGCCCGAAGGCACCACCATTCTGGATGCGGCCCGCTCGGCGGGCATCCACATCCCCAGCCTGTGTTATCTCCGGGGCGTCAACGAAATTGGCGCCTGCCGGGTGTGCGTGGTGGAGCTGGTCGGCATGGACCGGCTGGTGCCCGCCTGCAACAATTTGGTGGAAGAGGGGATGGAAGTGCTCACCTCCAGCCCCAAAGTGCGTGAGACCCGGCGGATCAATGTGGAACTGCTTTTGTCCCAACACGACTGTCACTGTGCCACCTGCGTGCGCAGTGGAAACTGCTCTTTGCAGACCATTGCCAATGATCTGAACATTCTGGACCTGCCCTTTGAAAAAAAGGTACCGGAAACCCGGTGGGATCGCTCCTTCCCCCTGTTCCGTGATGCTTCCAAGTGCATCAAATGTATGCGCTGCATCCAGATCTGCGACAAAGTGCAGACCCTGAACATCTGGGATGTGGCGGCCACCGGTTCCCGTACCACGGTGGATGTGTCCCTCAACCGGAAGATCACCCAGGCCGACTGCTCTCTGTGCGGCCAGTGCATCACCCACTGTCCGGTGGGCGCTCTGCGGGAGCGGGATGACACCCGTCAGGTCTTTGAAGCCCTGGCCGACCCCAACAAAATCACAGTGGTACAGGTGGCCCCTGCGGTGCGCGCCGCCTGGGGCGAGTTCATGGGTCTGTCTCCGGAGCAGGCTACGGTGAAGCGCATGGTGGCCGCTTTGCGGCGCATCGGTTTTGACTACATCTTCGACACCAACTTTGCCGCCGATCTCACCATTATGGAAGAGGGAAGCGAGTTCCTCCAGCGGCTGAAAAATCCCGGTGCTTTCAAAGCCCCCATGTTCACCTCCTGCTGCCCTGGCTGGGTGCGGTTCCTCAAGTCTCAATATCCCGATATGGTCTCCCAGCTGTCCACCGCCAAATCTCCCCAGCAGATGTTCGGCGCTGTGGCTAAGAGTTATTATGCCCAGCTTCTGGGGGTGGACCCGGAGAGGATCTATTCGGTATCCATCATGCCCTGTCTGGCCAAAAAGCAGGAAGCGGCCCTTCCCACCATGGAAAGCGCCGGAGCTGGCCCCGATGTGGATGTGGTGCTCACCACAAGAGAGCTGAGCCGAATGATCCGTGCCGAACACATCACTCCGGCCGAACTGAACGAAGAAGAATTTGATGAACCTTTGGGCGTGGCCTCCGGCGCAGGAATCATCTTCGGCGCCACCGGCGGCGTCATGGAAGCGGCCCTCCGCTCGGCCTATTACCTGGTCACTGGCAAGAATCCTTCCCCCGATGCCTTCCGGGATGTACGGGGTATTAACGGCTGGAAAGAAGCCACCTTCCATATTGCCGACACCCCCATCCGAGTGGCCGTGGTCAGCGGACTGGGCAACGCCCGGCGGCTGATTCAGGCGTTGCGTCGTGGCGAGGTGCAATATGACTTTGTGGAAGTAATGGCTTGCCCCGGCGGCTGCGCCGGCGGCGGCGGACAGCCCATCCACGATGGCCAGGAGCTTGCAGAAAGCCGGAGCGAACAGCTTTACGGTCTGGACGCCATTGCCGACCTGCGTTTCTCCCATGAAAATCCTTCGGTGCAGCGGCTGTACAAGGATTTCCTGGTCCGTCCTCTTTCAGAAAAAGCCCATCATCTGCTCCACACCGATCACACCGCCTGGGAGATGCCCCTCTCCCCGGAAAACCAGAAAAACTAAAAAATTTCAGGGCGCCTTCCATACAGAAGGCGCCCTTTTTTATCTCTTGTTATAAAATATGCGGCCACCTTTACGCCAGTTCCTGCTGCATCTTTTCTTTCTTCGCCTGTTCCATAAAGGCATCCAACTGACGCTGGTTTTTCAGCACAACGGTTTTATCCTGGTATTGCTTCACCGTTTTCCGGAATCGGGCCAGACGGGGGGGCGTGCGCCCCTGCCACAAAATCCAGAAAACAAACTCCCCATCCAGCTTCTCCGGACACCCGGGGGCGATGCTCTCCCGGGTACGGCCCCGGTAAGTGCGATACCGCTTCCAGGCCCTTTTCAGGCAAGTAAAGCGGGAAAAATTCATATAAATCAACTGATCGGCTTCCTCCACCCTTGTTTCCCAGCCCATCTCCCGGTAATTCCCTTCGATGATCCAGCTGTCCTGCTCCATGAACCGCTGAGCCAGAGCCCGGCTCTCTGCCATCTCTCTCCGCTTCCATCCCTCTTCAAAAGCAATCACATCCAAATGGAGTACTGGCGCACCATACAGCTCCCCTAAAAAGGTACCCAAGGTGGATTTTCCGCTGCCACTATGGCCGAAAATGGCGATTTTCATCTTCACGCCCCCTTTGCCCTGATGATACCATGCCTCTTTCTCCGGCGCAATGGCGCTCTTGACGAAAAAGAGGGAAAAGACTACTATAAATATAAGATTTTACCGCCTTTTGAAAAAGCGGCAACAAAGAAAGGGGAAATGCATCATGCTGGCTATCACCGGCGGCAAACTGGTCACCATCACCCAGGGCATCCTGGAAAACGGGATCATTCTCATTGAAGAGGGGAAAATCGTCCAGATCGGGGAAAATATCCCGGTGCCCGAATCGGCCCAGGTCATCGACGCCCAGGGCTGCTGGGTCACCCCCGGCCTGATCGATGCCCACACCCACATCGGCACCGGCAACGAACCCTCTTCTTCCGGCAGCACCGGAGATTTTAACGAAACCTCTTCCCCCATCACGCCCCAGGTGCGGGTGATGGATTCCTTCAATGCCCGGAATATGGGCGTGGCCGCCACCCGGCAGGCAGGCTTCACCACCTGCTGCACCCTGCCCGGTTCGGCCAACCTCATCGGCGGCACCGGTTTTGTATTCAAAACCCGGGAAGGGCAAGTGGTGGAACAGCTGCAAATTCCCGGCCACGATGTGATGAAGTTCGCCCTGGGCGAAAATCCCCGCCGGGCCTTTGGACAAAAGGACAAAATGCCCAAGACCCGCATGGGCAGCGCCGCCCTTCTGCGGGAGACCCTGTTTCACGCACAGGAATACGCTCAGGCCAAGGCCGCAGCCCATGGCGATCCTGCCAGAATGCCTCGTGCCGATTTCCGGCTGGAGCCTCTGGTGCCGGTGGTGGAAGGGAAAATGAAATGCCGTATCCACTGCCATCGGGTGGATGATATCGCCACGGCCATCCGCATCGCCAGAGAATTCCATCTGGACTACGCTCTGGAGCATGTGACCGAAGGATACCTGATCCCTGAACTTCTGAAAGAAGAGGATGTATTCTGCACCATCGGCCCCATGATGACCGGCCCCTACAAAGAAGAGGTGTGGAACCGGAGCCTGACCACTCCCGGCAAACTGGCTCGGGCTGGCGTCAAGGTGTGCATGACCGCCGACAACGGTGTTCTGACCAAATATCTGCCGGTGCACATCGGTCAGTGCATGGCCGCCGGTCTGCCGGAAGCCGATGCCTTCCGCAGCGTCACCATCCTCCCGGCCCAGCTGTTGGGGATGGCAGACCGGATTGGCTCTCTGGAAGTGGGCAAGGATGCCGACATCGCCATCTTTGACGGCCATCCCTTCTGCAATTTCACCCATTGCACCCACACCATCATCGACGGCGTGGTCTACGGTCCTCACGCCATGGCCTGATCCCAAAGCAGCACAGCAAAAAGCCGCCGGAACAATGAACCGCCCCAGATTATGCGGACAGCACAAAAAAGCCTCTATGTAGGGAAAAT
>CALLCY010000126.1:0-15017 GCA_938000015.1 uncultured Clostridia bacterium | reverse complement strand
CCCAGATCATCACCCAGAATGATATCCAGAGCGTCACCATCCTGCGTATGGAGGTGCCCTGCTGCGGCGGTCTGGAAATGGCGGCGAAAAAAGCCCTTCAGCAAAGCGGCAAGTTCATCCCCTGGCAGGTAGTCACCCTGTCGGTGGATGGAAAAATCCTGGACAAGACTAACTGAAAAAGAAAGAGGTATTTTATGGATAAGAAAATCAAAAACATTTCCCATGAGGAAATCGTGACCCTGCGGGAGCTGGTTCCCTGTCAGGATGGCCAGGTGGTCAGCCGCACCCTGGCCCAGAACGACGCCGTCAGCGTCACCCTATTCGCTTTTGCCAAAGGCGAAGAGATCAGCACCCACCGTTCCCAGGGGGACGCCTTTGTCACCTGTCTGGAAGGAGTGGGTAAAATCACCATTGACGGGAAAGAATATATCTTAAAGGAAGGCCAGTCCATCGTCATGCCGGCCGACCATCCCCATGCAGTCTATGGAGAAGAAGCCTTCAAAATGCTGCTGGTGGTCATTTTCTAACAATTTGAGCAAAGGAGCCTTGCCATGAAGGAAAAAATGTTTTGTTATCAATGCCAGGAGACCGCCGGGTGTGCCGGCTGTACCCAGGCCGGCGTCTGCGGCAAGCAGCCCGATGTGGCCGCCATGCAGGATCTTCTGGTCTATGTGACCCGGGGTCTTTCCGCCGTGACCACCGCTTTGCGGAGAGAGGGCCAGCCGGTGAGCAAGCAGGTAAACCACCTGATCACCTTCAATCTGTTCACCACCATCACAAACGCCAATTTTGACAAAGAGCGGATCGTGGAGCGCATCCGCTCTACCCTGGAAACCAAATCTGCCCTGCTGGGCCAGGTAAAAGACCCCGCTATGCTGCCCCAGACCGCATTGTGGGACGGGGCGGGAGACTGGGAGGAAAAGGCCCGTCAGGTGGGGGTGCTCTCCACCCAGCATGAGGATATCCGCTCCTTGCGGGAGCTGATCACCTACGGCGTCAAGGGCCTTTCTGCCTACATGGAGCACGCCAACACCCTTCTCCAGGAGGATGAAGAGGTGGACGCTTTCCTCCAGCGTGCACTGGCCGCCACCCTGGACGACAATCTGACCGCCGATGATCTGGTGGCTCTCACGCTGGAGACCGGCAACTACGGCGTCAAGGGCATGGCCCTTCTGGACAAGGCCAACACCCAGGCCTACGGCAATCCCCAGATTACAAAGGTCAATATCGGCGCAAGGAAAACCCCGGGCATCCTGATCTCCGGCCACGACCTGCGGGATCTGGAAATGCTGCTGGAACAGACGAAGGGCACCGGTGTAGATGTGTACACCCATTCGGAAATGCTCCCCGCCCATTATTATCCCGCTTTTCAAAAATACTCCCATTTCGTGGGCAACTACGGCAACGCCTGGCACAAGCAGCGGGAAGAATTCGAAGCCTTCCAGGGTCCCATTCTCATGACCACCAACTGCATCGTGCCGCCTAAGGACAGCTACAAAGCAAGGCTCTTCACCACCGGGGCCGCCGGTTTCCCCGGCTGTCCCCACATCCCTGGCGGCATCGGCGAGAAAAAGGACTTCTCCCCCATCATCCAGATGGCCAAAACCTGTCCTCCTCCCACACCGCTGGAAGAGGGCGAGATCGTGGGCGGTTTTGCCCATGAGCAGGTGTTCGCCCTGGCCGATAAGGTTGTGGAAGCGGTAAAAAGCGGCGCCGTCAAAAAATTTGTGGTGATGGGCGGCTGTGACGGCCGTCAGAAAAGCCGGGAATATTACACTCGGTTTGCCCAGGAGCTTCCCAAGGACACCATCATTCTCACCGCAGGCTGCGCCAAGTACCGCTACAACAAACTGCCGCTGGGTGATATCGGCGGCATCCCCCGGGTGCTGGACGCAGGACAGTGCAACGACTGCTATTCCCTGGCCCTCATCGCCCTCAAGCTGAAAGAGGCCTTCGGCCTGGAGGATGTGAACGATCTGCCCATCGTCTACAACATCGCCTGGTATGAGCAAAAGGCCGTTATTGTGCTGCTGGCCCTGTTGTCTTTGGGGATAAAGAACATCCATCTTGGCCCCACCCTTCCCGCCTTCCTCAGCCCCAATGTGGCCAAAGTGCTGGTGGAGAACTTCGGTATCGCCGGTATCGGCACCGTAGAAGAGGACCTGGCCCTGTTCTTCGGCGAAAACTAAATCATTGCCATATGCAAAAAACTGCGCCGCTTCATCGCGGCGCAGTTTTTGTATGCATGGAATTCTTACATCCAGTCCTGGATGACACCGGCCTCCCGCATCAGTTTCTCCACTACGGTGCCGGAAACCACTTTGAGCAGCGGCTTTTTCAGCAATTCCAGCGGCCCGGGCAGCCGGACCTCCAAGGGGGACTTGCCGTCCATCAGATGCACCGAGCTTTGCAGCAGCTCCCGCACATCGTAAACGCTGCCCCACACTTCGGGCACACCCCGATCCACGCCCAGCAGTCCGTACACCGCTTCCATGGCGGTGCGCACCGAGTATTCGGTGGTGAATACGGTATCCCGGGGGGTGTCGGCGAACTGGCCAAGGAAGGCAAAGTTGACGCAGCCATCGGGAATCACATCAGGCCGGTCGCCTTTCCGCCGGGGCATGAAGAAGGCGGTGATATAGGGCATCATAGTGGGGACGCACTGGGCGCTGTTTTCCGCCAGATCGTCAATCTCCTCCACCGGCACGCCCAGATGATAGAGCCACTCCTGGGTGATCTCCTTACCGGTGCAGTCCTTCATGGGCTTTTTCACATAATCGCCGGGTACATCGGTGAACAGGCCATAGACCCACACGCAGACCTTTTCCTCATCCTGCTCTTTGAACTGGCCCTGCCGGTTGATGGTCCAGCTGAGCAGCCAACTGGAATCCTGGCAGCTGACAATGCCGCCGGTGACCACTTTCCCTGTGCGGGGGTCCCGCTTGCAGATGTTAGTGATATAAGGCAGAATCCGATCGTCCAGCGTGGTGATGGTGGCCGACTCCCAGTTGGTCTTCTGCACATCGGAGCAGAATTTCTCCGGACGGCCAAAGGCCGGGTCCTGCTTTGCAATGTTCTTCCAAAGGTTCCAGCAGCCGCTGGTGCGCACTTCGGCGTCCCCATTGGGGGCATGATCCTGATCGCCGTAAATGGTGCCTTCGGTGCAGGAACCGTTGGTGACGAACACCAGGTCCTTCTCGGTGAGCAGGATGCCTTTTTCTACACCATCCACCTTGCACTCGATAGCAGTGGCCACCTTCTTCCCCTCTTTAATGTCAAAGAGCACATTGGTCACCTGGGTGCCGAACTGGAAGTCCACCCCCGCTTCCTCCAGATATTTCTGCATGGGAAGGATCAGGGATTCATACTGGTTGTACCGGGTGAATTTCAGAGCGCTGAAATCAGGGAGCCCGGCGATGTGATGAATGAAGCGCTGGAAATAGAGCTTCATTTCCAGGGCGCTGTGCCAGTTTTCAAAGGCGAACATGGTGCGCCAATAAAGCCAGAAGGTGGAGGAAAAGACCTCATCATCAAACACATCTTCGATGGTTTTGTCGTAAAGATCTTCATCGGGGGTCATAAAGAGCTTGACGATCTCCATGCAACCCTTTTGGCTCAGGTTGAATTTGCCGTCTGTGTGAGCATCCTGACCCCGGTTGACGGTGGCCCGACAGAGAGAGTAGTTGGGGTCATGCTTGTTGAGCCAATAGAACTCATCCAGCACCGAGGCCCCCGGCTTTTCCAGCGAGGGAATGGAGCGGAACAGATCCCACAAACATTCAAAATGGTTTTCCATCTCCCGGCCGCCCCGCATCACATAGCCCCGGCTGGGGTCGAAGATGCCGTCGCAGGCGCCGCCGGCCACATCCATGGCCTCCAGGATATGAATGTGGGAAGGAGGCATCTGGCCATCCCGCACCAAAAAGCAGGCTGCTGCCAGAGATGCCAGGCCGCTGCCTACGATATAGGCGCTTTTTTCCTCCACTCCTTCCGGCTTTTCCGGCCGGGCAAATGCTTCATAGTTGCCATTGGAATAATAAATGCCCTTGCTGTTCTTCTCCTGCTTTCCCCGTTCGGTGTTTCGGTAATCGCTGCGGTCCGGCACCTGGCCGGATGCGGATTCCTTCTGGCTGTTCTTCTTTTTCTTGGCCAGCATGACAGCTGCTCCTGCTCCGGTGAGTGCGGCGGCCGCCGCAGCCATCTTGGCCGTTGTCTTTTTATCCATAGAATAAGGACCTGCCTTTCTGTTTTTGTTTTTCTTTCTGTCCTTATCCTACCCCCTTTGGGTCCACAATACCATTTACAAAAAGGGCCGGATGATAAAAATTTGTTCATCCCGCCCTTTTTGTAAAGCGATTCAGTTTTTCTCCGCGAAGTTCTGGATGGAGTGGGCCACGGTGCCCTGCAAGGTGGTGCTCATCTTGTCTACAATCACTCTGGGATCGGCGGTCATACCCTGACGGATCCAATCCAGCATGATCCCCACAAAATTATATTTATAGAAATCGGCAATAAAGGATTTGTCCTCCGGGGAGATTTTCACTCCCTGGCTTTTTTCCTCCACCACGCCCCGGATCAGATCATAGGTGAGCTTATAGAGAAAACGCTCCATCTGATCCCGACTGATGCACCGGTAAGCACCCAGCACAAAGACCTTGTTTTCCAGTACCGCTTCAAAAATTTGCAGCAGACCTTCCTGCCAGGTGTCATAGGTCTTTTTCCCCTGTAAGGCCTGGCCCGCATCCTCGATGCATACCCATTCGACGAGATCATAAATGTCCTTGAAGTGATAATAAAACGCCATGCGGCTGATGCCGCAGTCTGTGGTGATATCCCGGATGGTGATCTTGTCCAGGGCCTTGACCTGCATCAGCTTTTTCAGCGATTGCTCCAGGGCCTGCTTTGTGGTGTTCGCCATAACAATGCTCCTTTGTTCTGTGGTCATCGGGACAGGGGGTGGAGTCTCCGGTAGCGTTCTCCCTGCTCTCCTTCCAAAGCCCGGAAATACACCTGCACCCAGTAAGGGTCCTCCAGCCCCAAAAGGGCTTTCAGATCCTCTGCCGTGGCCCCCTTCTCCGCCAGATGAACAGCCAGGGAGGCCCTCAGCAACTGGGGCGTCACTGGCAGGGAAAGGCCCGCCTCTTTCCCCCTCCGGCCTAAAATCTTCCATAACCCTTGGCGGGTCAGGCGTCTTCCGGCGGCATTGAGGAACAGGGCTGGCTCTCCCGCTTGGCTGATTACCCCATCCCGGCAAGGCCCAAGATACTCTTTCAGCGCCTCCACGGCCTGGGGGTACAGGGGCAAAAAGGGTTCCGGACGCTCCGGAACATGGAGAAGCCCCCGCTCTGGCAGCACCTGGTCTGTGTTGAGGGCGGTAAGCTGGGCACTTTTCAGACCGGTGGCATAGAGCACATGGAGGATAGCCCGATCCCGCCGGGCGGCAAAGGACTTTCCCTGCGGGGATTCCAGCAAATGCCGCACCTGCTCCAGGGTGAGGAAAGCGGGCAGGTTCCCTTTGTGCCGCTCCACCGCCAGACGCCGGGGCAGGTTTTCCGCCACGATCCCCCGGGCCATGAGAAAAGCATAATACCGGGACAAAGAGGAGCGCACCCGGGCCAGGGTGGCATCGGAGCGGCCCCGCTGTTTCAGCTCTGAAAAGTATTCCTCCAGCTGGTTCTGTGTGACCGTCTCATAGTCGTCGTCTTTTTTCAAGCCCAAAAAGGCATCCAGCGCCGCCACATCCCGCAGATAGACCTGGCTGGTGTGGGGAGAAGCCGGAGTATTTTGTTTCAGATCATCCAGAAAAGCATCAAACCGGCTATTCATGTTCCTGTTCCTTTCTTTTTTATCCCACCCAGGCCAAGGCGGCCCGGCAAAACCAGGGGGCCAGCAGGCTGCCCAGAAAGCTATACACCAGGCAGAGCAACAGGCAAAGCAGCGCTGTGCGAAGATAATCCGGGGAAATGGGCCGGTGTTTCATTCCCCGGCGGCGCCTTCCCTTTCTTCCCGGCGCTTTCTTCAAAGCCTGACGCATGGCGCTTTCCCCCAGCTCCAGCATACAGAGGGTGGTGAGCAGCGCACCCCCTGCTCCCAGCAAGAGGGAAGCGGCATAACCACCCAGGCCGTAATCCCGGCAGAACTCCCCCACCCAGCAGGCCAGAGTGAATCCCCGGGCGGCAAAGAGCAGCAGCACCCCATAGGCCCCGAAGGAAAAAAGCCCGCAGCAGAACAGGGGCAGCAGATAGAGAAGAAATCCACCCAGCAGGCGGAAAAACAGCCAAAGCCGTCCTTCTCCGGCCCACTGCTCCAAGGAAAGGGCCCCGGTCCCTTCCTTCTGGAACAAAACCATCCAAATGCACCCGGCCACGGCCCCCAGCAAAAGGCATCCGGTGAGAATCAGCAGGGGAAGGGGCGGCAAGTCCTTTTTTTTCATTCTTCCTGGCATCGTCTTTTCACCTCGCCCATCTATACGGCGAAGCAGAAGAAAAAATGCCTTTCTTTTATTATATCTGTTTTTCTCCCTGGCGCAAGATTGATTTTCGATTTCTGTAAACTGTTTTCTGTAAACTTCATGCTTTTTTATCCCCTCGCAGAGCTGATTTGTGCAAAAAGTGAGAAAACAAAAGTTCTTCCCATTGTTTTTTGTGCAGTGTTGTGCTATCCTCAAAAGGGATGGGTTTCCCCTTCCCTATTTTATGATTTCAGATCACTCAGATCGCAAGGAGGTCAGCAACGATGCAAACCATCACATCTCCCAAGGAGTTTTTCGGCTTTGACCTGGGGGCCGATTACAAGATCGCCCGCTGGGATCGGATCGTGGAATACTACAAGCTGCTGGACAGCCAGTCCGACCGAATCCAGGTGACCGAAATGGGCCCCTCCACCGAGGGCAATCCCTTCCTCAAGGTCATCATCACTTCCCCGGAAAACTTCGCCCATTTGGAGGAGCTGCGTCAGATCAACCAGACCATCGCCGATCCCCGGGGTCTTTCTCAGGAAGAGATCCAGGGACTGGTGAAAAAGGGCAAAGCGGTCAGCGTGCAGAGCATGAGCCTCCACGCCACCGAAATCGGCGGCACCCAGATGGCTCCTCTGCTGGCCTATGACCTGCTCACCGGCGACAGCCCGGAGATCCAGAACATCCTTCAGAATGTGGTGCTGGTGATGGTGCCCTGCTTCAACCCCGACGGCCAGATCATGGTCACCGATTGGTATAACTCCACCCTGGGCACCCCCTATGAAGGCTGCAACTATCCCTCCCTCTATCATAAATACACCGGCCACGACAACAACCGGGACGCCTTTGCCCATAACATCGTGGAATCCCAATATGTAGGGGACATCCTGTTCAAGGAATGGACTCCCCAGTCCTATTTTGATCATCACCACATGGGCAGCTATGGCGCCCGTATTTTCGTGCCGCCTTATAAAAACCCTGTCCGTCCTTACACCGATCCCCTGGTGTATAATGAACTGTCCCTCTATGGGGCCAATATGTGCTACCGCATGGAGCAGGAGGATCTGTCCGGCGCTTCCATGATGTCTCAGTTCCCCGGCTGGGGCCACTATGGCTACCACTGGATTACAAACAGCCATAACATCGCCGGTATGCTCAGCGAAAGCGCCAATGCCAAACTGGCCACCCCGCTGTATATCCACCCCGAACAGCTGGAGGGGAACCACGACAAATCCACCCCCTTCTATGGTCCTCAGGTGCACTTCACACATCCCTGGCCCGGTGGCTGGTGGCGTCTGGGCGATATCGTCAAGCGCCAGTACTGCGCCGCCTATACCGTGCTGGATACCATGGCCAAAAACCGGGAGCAGATCCTTTACAATATGACCCAGAAGGCGCTGCGCCAGACCAAGCGGGGCAGCGAAAGCCATGAGCAGGCTTTCCTCATTCCGGAAAACCAATTCGACCAGGGCGTACTGCGCGTTTTGCTGAAGATTCTGCTGGATCAGGGCATCGAAATCAAGCGGGCCGCATCTGATCTGTCGGTGGGCGCCGTCACTTATCCCAAGGGAACCTATGTGATCCCCCTGGCTCAGCCCAAGATGGGCGTTGTGATGAATCTGCTGGCCCGCACCCTCTATCCCGACAACTTCTGGACCCGGGATATGCAGGATGCTCTCACCGCCTTCGACACCGCTAGCGATACCGTGGCTGAATACATGGGCGTGCAGGTCATCCCGGCGGATGCTCCGGTGGAAGGAGAACTCACTCCCTTCACTGCTCTGGATGCCATCCCCCTCACTTCCCTGTCCCAGGCGGCGGGCTATGTGATCTCAGCCAAGGAGAACCGGGGCTATCACGCAGCCAATCTGCTTCTGGCCCAGGGCTTCCCGGTGTGGCGTATCGACACCTGCCCCTGGCATGATTTCTATGTGGAAGGGGATATCAAAAAACTGGCCCCCATCTTTGATGCCGCCCAGGCCACCGTCCGGCCGGTGGAAAAACCCTATCCCCAGATGACTCCGCTGAAGCCCCTGCGGGTGGCCATGTACCAGCGCTTCTACACCGGCAACGCCGACGAAGGCTGGACCCGGTTGCTCTTTGACAACATGGCTTATTCCTATACCACCGTTTTCGATGCTGACATCAAAAACGGCAAGCTGAAGGATTTCGATGTGCTCATTCTGCCCAGCGATTCCTATGAGATGCTCTACGGCCTACAGCACTATGTGGATTCTCCCAAGTTTGACGGCCTGATGCAGTTCATCGGCAAACAGCCGCCGGAAAAGCAGAGCGGCCTGTGCGATGAAGGCATGAACGCCATCCGCTCCTTTGTGGAGCAGGGCGGCAAGCTGCTGGCCTTCAACCAGTCCTGCGACTTCGCCATCAAAGCCTGCGGCCTGAAAGTGAAGAACCTGGCCCAGGGTCTTTCCGCCAAGGAATTCAACACCCACGGCTCCACCCTGCACATGGAACTGGACACCCAGAACCCCCTGTGTTATGGCATGCCCAAGGAAGCCCTGGCGTTCCACTGGGATGGCCCGGTGCTGGCGGTGAAAGAAAAGTTTGACGCCCAGCAATATCAGGTGGCCGCCCATTACGCCAAGGAAGATGTGCTGCAAAGTGGTCTGCTCACCGGTGAAAAGCTCATCGCCGGGACCCCGGCTTTGCTCCAGGCCCATTGCGGCCAGGGCGAAGTGGTGCTCTATGGCTTTGCTCCTCAGCACCGCTGCCAGACCCACGGCACCTTCAAGCTGGTGTTCAACGCCCTCTACCGCTAAAGTACCGCGAAAAAGAGGCCTTGGCCTCTTTTTCGAATTTCCGCAAGGGTCTGCGTGCACGCTTTTGCGCACACTTGTCCCTTGAAAAGTGCAAAAAGCCACGCACAGGTCGCGGCTTTTTGCAGATTGATTAGGAAAAGGACGACCTGTTTCCTTTCGCAATCTAAGCTCTTTGCACACAAAAGGCCCGCCGCAAGGAAGCGGCGGGCCTTGTTTTTCATTTCGATCAGCGGAAAAGGGACAAAATCACGCTACTCAAAGCAGAGCAAAAAAGAGCAATGACCAACACCAAAGCTCCGCCGGGCAAATGGAAAGCTGCGCCGGGCAGGAGCATCCCCACCAAGGCAAAAAACAGCACCATCAACGCGGCACTGCCTAAAGCGCCATACAGTCTTTTGGGAAAGCGGGCGGAAAGCAGACCACACAAAATTCCTCCCAGCCCTACGGCTAAATAAGGACAAAGGAGCATATACTTGGCCGGAATCACCCCGTAATAAAGGGAAAAAGCCATGATCCACAAAAGGGCAATGACACACAGGATTCCCCCTCCGGCGGCGGTGAACAAATGGACGGCAGCCTGCACACCCTTGTTTTCTTTTTTCTTATCTTCCGGCATAAAAAAACCTCCCCCATCAAGATACACAGTATCTTTATGAGGGAGATTCTTTTTTCAGTACGGTTTTTACTTCTTTTCTTCGCCGTCCTCTTTGGCCTGCACGCACCATTTTTTCATGGTGAGCTTGGTGCGGTCTGCACCGGTTTCGATGACGATCTCATCCTCTTTCACAGAGATGATCTTGCCCACAATGCCGCCGATGGTGACGATATGATCCCCGGCTTCCAGGGAATTGCGCATGATCCGCTCTTTTTTCTCCCGCTTCTGCTGGGGACGGATCAGCAAAAGATAGAAAATCGCAAAGGTGGCTACGATCCAGATATAGGCGGTCCATTCCATAGTTCGGTATCCTCCTGATGATAGACAGTAGTAAAAGTATACTGCATTTTTTCTCCGGTGACAAGCCCCAATCCCGGTTTCGCCGAAGCCTTAGATGCGTTTTCCCAGTTTTTCGCTGTTTTCCCGCCGGAAAGCTTCAAAATTCCCCTGATCCAGCGCATCCCGGATCTGCTGCATCAGGTGGTTATAGAAATAGAGGTTATGGGTGACGGCAAAGCGCATGGCCAGCATCTCTTCCGCCTTGAACAGATGGCGCAGATAGGCCCGGGAGTAGCCCTGGCACACCGGGCACTGGCACTGAGGATCGATGGGGCCGTCGTCCAGCTGGTACTTGGCGTTTTTGATGTTGATGATACCCTGGGAGGTGAACAGGTGTCCATGACGGGCATTGCGGGCGGGCATGACGCAGTCGAAAAAGTCCACGCCCCGGGCCACTCCTTCGATGATATTGGAGGGCGTGCCCACTCCCATGAGATACCGGGGCTTGTCCGCCGGCATATGGGGGTCCAGCTGCTCGATGATCTCATACATCACCTCGGTAGGCTCCCCTACGGCCAGGCCGCCGATGGCATAGCCCGGCAGATCCAGCTGAGCAATCTGCTTCATGTGCTCAATACGCAGATCGGTATAAGTGCCGCCCTGGTTGATGCCGAAGAGCACCTGGCCGGGGTTGATGGTGTCCTCCTGCTGCTGGAGCCGGTAAAGCTCCTTTTTGCACCGCTCCAGCCAACGAACGGTACGGGCGATGGAGGCCTTCACATAGTCATAGGGCGCAGGGTTTTCGATGCACTCATCAAAGGCCATGGCAATGTCGCTGCCCAGATTCCACTGAATGTGCATACTCTCCTCCGGGCCCATAAAGATCCGGTGGCCGTCGGTGTGAGCGGCAAAGCGCACCCCTTCTTCGGTGATTTTCCGCAGTCCGGCCAGGGAGAAGACCTGGAACCCGCCGCTGTCTGTGAGGATAGGACCGTCCCACCGCATGAATTTGTGGAGTCCACCCATCTGACGGATCACATCATCCCCGGGACGCACATGAAGATGGTAGGTGTTGGACAGCTCCACCTGGCAGCCGATATTCCGCAGGTCCTTGGCAGACAGACCGCCTTTGATGGCGGCCTGGGTGCCCACATTCATAAAAACAGGGGTCTGGACGGTGCCATGAGGACAGGTAAATTCGCCCCGACGGGCCCGCCCCTCCTGCTTGGTTACTTTAAACATGGTCTCCTCCTTCAATGGATAAGAATTCTTCCTGGCTTTCGGCGGGCAATTCCACTTCCCGCAATGTGCGCTGGATCTGCCGGGTACGCACGCCCACCAGCTTGTCCAGCTCTTCGTTGGCCTGGTTCAGCCGCTTCTGGGCTCCTTCCAGCACCAAGGCGAATTTCCCAAATTCGCTCTTCACTGCGCCCAGCACCTTCCACACTTCTGCCGAGCGCTTCTGCACCGCCAGAGTGCGGAAGCCCAATTGCAAGCTGTTGAGCAAAGCGGCGGTGGTGGTGGGCCCGGCCAGGTTGACTTTGAACTCTTTTTGCAGCTGCTCGATCATGCCCAACCGCACTGCTTCGGCGTACAGCCCTTCCACCGGCAAAAACATCAGAGCGAAGTCGGTGGTGTTCGGGGGATCGATGTATTTATCATGAATGTCTTTTGCAAAGCTGCGCAGCCGGTCCCGCAGCACCCGCCGGGCCTGCTCCACCTGCTGGGCATCCCCTGTGTCATAGGCGTCCAGCAGCTGCTCATAGGCATCCCCCGGGTATTTGGAATCCACCGGCAGCCACACCGGCTTTTCTCCGTCTCCCGGCAGTTTGATGGCAAATTCCACCACAGCGGCGCTTCCCTTTTTGGTGCACACATTCCGGGCGTATTGCTCCGGCGCCAGGATCTGCTCCAGAATGGCCCCCAGCTGCAATTCTCCCAGCGTGCCCCGGGTTTTGACATTGCTCAGCACCTTTTTCAGATACCCCACCCCCACGGCCAGGGTCTGCATTTCTCCCAGGCCCTTGTAGACCTGTTCCAGACGCTGGCTGACGATGGCAAAGGAATCGTTCAGCTTTTTCTCCAGGGTGGTTTGAAGTTTTTCGTCCACGGTGGAACGGATCTCATCCAGCTGACGCTGGTTCTGCCGCTGCACCTGATCCAGAGAATAACTGAGGGTGCGCCGCAGGTTTTCCAGCTTTTGCTCGGTCTGCATTCCCTGCTCCACCTGCTGCTGCCGCAAAATGTTCAGCTGCTCTCCTAGTACATGTGACTGGGAAGAAAGCAGGACTTCCATCTGGGCTCGCAGGGCGGCCAGCTCCTCATTTTCCTTTCGGCTCTCCAGCTGCCGGGCCAGATCACCCAGCTTTTTTTGCTGAAAAATCAACAAAACAAGGACTACAAGCAGCAGAAATGCCAGAATCAAAAGAGCGAAAAATTCCATCTTTGCTCCTTTCTTCGCCTCTTCACCAAAAAAGCGCCTTTCCGGCGCTTTTTGGCATTGCTTCCTTAGCCGATCAGATCCAGGATCATACCGGCATACATCTTGCAGGCCGAGATCACATCTTTCACATCCACCGTCTCATTATAGGTATGGATGCCTTCGGCATTGGAGGGGCCATACTGGATGGTGGAGATCCCCGCTTCCCGGAAATACCGGGTGTCGCTGCTGGCCCACTGATAAGCGGCGATCAGATCGATATCCATCAGCTCCTTGGCGCACCGCCGGGCCGAAAGGACGATGGGATCATTGATGGAGCAGTAGTTTCCGGTGCGGCCGCCCCGATACTCCACTTTGCACCGATCGGCGAGGCCCAGACGCCCGATGATCTCGGCCACCTTCTGCTGCACCTGCTCACCGTCTACGCCGATGGGCACCCGGCAGTCGATGTCCACCTGGCAGCTGTCGGCCACCATGTTGTACTTGGTGCCGCCCTGGATGACGCCGAAGTTCACCGTCACATGATCCATGCAGTTTTCCACCCCGGGCACCTTCTGGATATCCCGGATGGCCTGCTTGGACACTTCCATCACCTGGGCGATCTCTCCATCGTAGCTGCCGTGGATCTCCCGCAGCTCCTTCAGGGCCTGGCACAGTTCCATCATATCCTCCACGGCGCTTTGCCCCACATAGGGAGCCAGGCTCCCGTGGGCGCTGCGGCCGGTGAGGGTCAGATGAATGCCCAGGTTGCCCTTCTGTCCCACCTCGATGTTGTCAAAACCGGTGGGCTCGGGCACGATGCCCCAGTCCCCTTTGATGTATCCATGCTCAAAGAGCCACTGGGTGCCATGGTATCCGCCGGTCTCCTCATCGGGCACGATGGTATACAGAATCTCACCGCTGAGCTCAGCGTTGTGCTGGGCCAGCATGGCAATGGCAAAAAGAGAAGATGCCAGACCACACTTCATGTCGGAAGTGCCTCTTCCCAGAATACGGCCGTCCTTGATCTCCCCGGAATAAGGCGGGAAATCCCATTTACTCTCGTCTCCGGCGGGCACCACATCGCAGTGGCCGTTGAACACCACCCGCTTGCCCCCTTTTTTGCCGAAGGTGGCCAGGATGTTGGGGCATCCGGGCACCGGGCGGACGATTTCATAGGGAATATGGTATGTATCCAGGAAATCGCAGATAAACTTCGTCACATCCTCCACATCGCCGGGAGGGTTTTCCGAAGGGATGCGAATGACATCCTGACAAAAGCGGATCAGGTCCTCCTGCCTCTCATCGATGATCTTCCAAATTTCATGTCGCTGCATAAAAACGCTCATCCTTTCCGGCGGCCAAAGGGCCGCAACAATCTGATTATAGCACATCCCGCTCCCTCATAAAAGAGGCCGGAGAAAAAATCATTCCTCTATCTCGCCGATGAATTCCCGCAAAAGGGAATCGCCAGGCACATTCTCCCGGGAAAGCGATGGCAGAAATTCCAAAAACCGCCGGAGCTTTCCGGTGAGGCGATGCTGGGGCAAGTTTTCCCCTGTGAGCAAGCCGGCATAAACCGCTCCCTCATAGGGCACAAAGGAATCCAGCTCATAATCGGCAAAGCGCTTGAAGGGCAGGATATGATCTTCCTCCCCCGCCGTCACCGAAGGCAGAAGGTCCATGGTCTCCAAAAAACTGCGGCCCCGGTAACGGCTGTCCCGCAGTAGACGGCGCATCAACCGGATGTGGGAGGGATGGAGACACTCCCCGTTTTCAAAACGCAGACGGGTGCGCACGCTGATATAGATCCGGCTGGAAAAATCCAGAGCCGCCCCAGTGACCAGGGGATTCAAAGCGTGGATGCCCTCAAAGATCACAAACTCATCGGGCTGACGCTGGAACAAAAACCCCGGCTTGCGGCTTTGGGTGGGAAAATCATAATAAGGTACATAGGTAGGACGGCAGGCGAAAATATCCTCCATCTGTTTGGAAAGCAAAGGGATATCCAGCCGGTGGGGGGATTCAAAATCGATCTCTCCGTTTTTGTCCCGGGGCACATTGGGGTTGATGGCAGGCAGAAAGTAATGGTCCATGGAGATGGCCCGGGCCGGAAAGCCCAGCGCGTGCAGCTCCTGAGCCAGGCGGCTGGCTGTGGTGGTCTTGCCCGATCCGGAGGGCCCGCAGAGCAGCACCACCGGCTGTCCTTTGTGTTTTGCCAGCTGCCGGGCTAATTTGCGGGGCTTTTCCCGGCTTTCCTCCTCGCAGAAAGCGATAAACTCCTCCTGGTTTTCTTCCAGCTGGCGGCGCAGCTTTTCCATGGAATAAAAAGTGATATTCATCGGTTTATTTCTCCCATTTGTCGCAAAGTTCCTGGATGCGGTCGGCCAGGCGGGCCAGATCCTTGTTGGCTCTTCCCTGGCTCTT
>CALLCY010000125.1:0-3113 GCA_938000015.1 uncultured Clostridia bacterium | reverse complement strand
ATGAGGACGGTTCCTTCCGGCCAAATGAGCCGATTTCCCGGCAGCAGCTGGCCGTGATGCTCTATCGGTTCCATCGGGGAGCCGAAGGCGGCAGCCTGGAAGGATTTGCCGATGCCGGTCAGGTGGCTTCCTGGGCGGAAGAGGCCATGGAATGGGCCGTGGGTCAGGGCATTCTGGGCGGCATGGAGGGCGATATGTTGGCTCCCCAGGGCAACGCCACTCGGGCCCAGACAGCGGCGGTGCTCTGCCGTCTGGCGCAAAAGGCACAGTAAGCAGTAAAAAGAAAAATTTCTTATGGATTCAGGCAAAAGCCCCCGGATTATTCCGGGGGCTTTTGGTATTTTATAGGGAAGATCAATAGATCAAGGGATCGTTATAGAATTAACAAAAGAAAGCGCCTGCCGGTTGACATCGGGAAAGAGGGTACCTATGATGGGAGGGAGAACAATGGAGAAAGAAGAAAAAAGAGAGAAAAAGGAGGAATTGTATTTGAAAAAGGAGAAAGTCGCTGTGCGCCGCTGGCTGGCTGGTCTGCTGGTGGCGGCTATGGCAATGCCCTTGATGCCCCATGCCATGGCAGAGGGCGAAAACCTGGAGGATGTGGTGCCCGACACGGCGTTGCGGGCGCTGATCAATGACAAATTGAGCACCGAGGAAAACCCCCGCCAGGCCACAGACCCCATCAGCAAAGAAGATATGGAAAAGCTGACAGGGGAGGAGGCTCCGAACTTGAAGCAAACGGCCGATTTCAGCCAAGGCCCGGGCATGAATGATCCGGGTGAGATTTCCAAAAAAGGCCTTTGCAGCGATGGCCTGGAAGAAAGCCAAAAGACCATCCAGAGCCTGGAAGGACTGCAATATGCAGTGAATCTGAAAAGCCTGGACCTGAGCGGCAACCAGATCACAGACATTACGCCCCTGGCGGGTCTTACAAACCTGACCTATCTGGACCTCAGCGATAACCAGATCACAGACCTTCAGCCCCTGGAGGGCTTTCTGGACAGGATGAATAAGGGAGCAGACTATTTCGCCTGGCTGGTGGCGCAGAAAGCCCCCGACTGGAATATCCCGGTGCTGGAAGCCAAACCGGGAGGGGAGGCAGTTCCGGTGCCGAACAGCGATTTTCCGGCGATCGGGCAGCTGGCGAAACTGGAATCGGAAAACGACCAAGTCACATTCCAGCGGAACATAACGATCAGCGCCGTCAACCTGGAGGGGGCAAGCGCGGACTTTACAGAGGACCAATCCATCGAAGTGGAGTTTGCAAAGCGGCTGTATCAGCCCCTGGAAGAGGAGGATCTTGCCCTGACCATTTCTGGAAAGGGGACGAAGGAAAACAGCCAGAAGTTCCACTATATTTTGCAGGCGATGGTGAACCTGCGCCAGGACAGCCTTTATCAGGTTTCCCTGGATTATCAGGAGGATTTTCTCATCATCGATAAAACAAAGGGCGAGACAACATCAACGACCGTCACCGGCACCATCCAGAGAGCGGACGGTGAGCCGGTGCAGCTGAAAGAAATCTCTGAAATTAAGCTGTCTGAGTATACTTCAAAGTTGAGTTTTGTCAAGGCCGAGAATGTTCAATGCAGCGGAAACACCTTCTCCTTCCAGGTGCAGCTGACGGATGCGAACTGGGAAGGGGCCCAGTATCTGACGCCGGAGATCACCTACACTCTGGCGGACGGCACGCAGGAGACCATGCCCGCGACAACGGCCGGCTTCCTGTTTTTTGTGGGCGATCCCTCTGGGCTGAAAGTGGATCGGACCATCACTTTCCATATGGACCAGGTCAGCAATGGGGAAATCACCTCCCAGCCGGTGCACCTGGAGATCCCCGGGGAAAAGGTGAACACCACCACCACCTTGTATACTGCTGACATAGGACATATTTTCTGCTGGGCCCAGCAACAGGCGGACGGCACATGGGTCTTTACACTGCCGGTGGACAATGTGGATCGGGCGGAGCTTCTTTATATTGCTCTCAATTCTGACGATGCGGGAGATAATCCCAGACTTTATGTTCCCGTGACAGTGCAGAAAATTTACCCCGATGACGGCGGCGGAGATCCCCCGCCCCCCTCCCTGGAGCAGCAGGTGAAAAACGCCCCGGAGGGCAGCACGGTGAAAACCACCCTTTCCCAGGGGCAGCAGGTGGATGCAAAGACCTTGAAAGCCCTGGCCGGGCGGGATGTAAAGCTGGAAGTAAAGACTGGCGATGTGACATTGCGCATCAACGGCAAGAACATTCCCAAGGACGCCGATCTGCCGGCGCTGACCGCCCGGGGCGTGCTGGACGGGGACGCCGTGCCCTCCAAAACAGTGGAGAGCCTGAGTGCCGGGCTGGATAGCCGCACCCTTTCTCTCAAAGGTCAGGAAGAATTTGGCTATCCGGTGACGGTGCTGCTCTCCCTTGCGGAACAGAAGGGCCAATACCTGAACCTGTACCGCTATGAGGAAAACAGCCTCTATGGCCCGGGAAAGGGCAAAATGCTGGTGTTCCAGCAGTCCGTCCGGATGCCGGAGGGCGGCAAGGCCGCTCTGACGCTGGAAAAGGGCGGCGATTATGTGATGCTCTTTGACCAGCTTTCCCACAAGACGCCCTTCCTGGATGTAAGCAGCACCGATTGGTTCCAGGAGGATGTGCGCTTTGTGTGGCGCATGGGCTGGATGGAGGGCATGGAAAACGGCGACTTTGCGCCCAACCAGACCCTGACCCGGGCCCAGCTGATGCAGATCCTCTATAACCAGGCCGGATGCCCGGAAGTTGCCGGGCAAGGGGATTTTTCCGATGTGGCAGAGACCAGCTGGTATTGGGAAGCCGTGCAGTGGGGCGCCCAGCAGGGCGTGACCCAGGGCTATGAGGACGGTTCCTTCCGGCCAAATGAGCCCATTTCCCGTCAGCAGCTGGCCGTGATGCTCTATCGGTTCCATCAGGGAGCCGAAGGCGGCAGCCTGGAAGGCTTTGCCGATGCCGGTCAGGTGGCTTCCTGGGCGGAAGAGGCCGTGGAATGGGCCGTGGGCCAGGGCATTGTGGGCGGCATGGAGGGAGACATTCTGGCTCCCCAGGGCAACGCCACTCGGGCCCAGACAGCGGCGGTGCTCTGCCGTCT